>JBAXVM010000270.1:0-4013 GCA_037129105.1 bacterium | reverse complement strand
TCGTACCTACCGTGAAAGGGTAGTGTCCTAGGCCTCTAGACGATGGGGACGAGGCGCGGCTCCAGTGGCGAGCCAAAAAAGCGTGGTGGAGCTAGTCGGTTTCGAACCGACGACCTCTTGCATGCCATGCAAGCGCTCTACCAGCTGAGCTATAGCCCCACGCGAGAGGCGGCGCATTCTGCGAGGACCGCCACTGCCTGTCAACTCCCCCGGGCGTGATTGATCGCACGGTCGACCCGGCGGAGCACGGTTTCGGCCCCCAGGATCGCAAGGGTCGCGTCGATCGGCGGCGAGACGCCGCTGCCGGAGACCGCCACCCGCAACGGCTGGGCCACCTTGCCGAGTCCCGCGCCGAGTTCGGCGGCCAGCGCCTTGAGCGCGGCGTCCACTGCCGCTCCCGTCCACGGCGTAGCGAGCGCAGCCAGCGCGGCCCGCGCCGCGACCAGGAACGGGGCCGTGTCCGCGTTCAGGTTCTTGGCGGCCGCCTTCGGCTCGTAGTCGGTCGGGTCCTGGAAAAAGAACAGGCTGCCCTCCGCCATCTCCGCCAACGTCCGTGTGCGCTCCTTCAGCGCCTCGGCAATCGCCCCGAGGTCGATGCCTGCCACCTGCACGCCGCGCGCCACCAGCTGCGCCTCGAGCAGCGGCGCAAGATCCGGGCCGGTCAGCCGCATCATGTGCTGCTGGTTGGTCCAGGCGAGCTTGTCGGGGTTCAGCGCCGAGGCGGACTTGTTGACCGCGTCCAGGTCGAACAGCTGCACCAGCTCATCCAGGCTGAACAGCTCCTGGTCGCCATGCGACCAGCCGAGCCGGCCAAGGTAGTTCAGCAGCGCCGCCGGCAGGAAGCCGGCGTCCTTGTACTCGAGCACGCTGACCGCGCCGTGGCGCTTGGACAGCTTGGTGCCGTCAGGCCCCAGAATCATCGGCAGGTGCGCGTACACCGGCGGGGTCGCGCCCATCGCACGCAGCATGTTGATCTGGCGCGGCGTGTTATTGATGTGGTCGTCGCCACGGATAACGTGGGTGATGCCCATGTCCCAGTCGTCGACCGACACACAGAAGTTATAGGTCGGGTTGCCATCCGAGCGCAGGATGATCAGGTCGTCCAGTTCCTCGCTGCGGAACACGATCGGACCATGCACGATGTCATCGACAACAACCTGCCCCTCGTCCGGGTTGCGAAAGCGCACGACCGGGGTCACCCCGGCGATGGGCTCGGCGCGGTGCCGGCAGCGGCCGTCGTAACGCGGTTTTTCCTTGCGCGCCATCTGCCCGGCACGCATTTCGTCGAGCTCGCCCTTCGAGCAGTAGCAGTGGTAGGCGTGACCGGCCTGCACCAGTTGGCCGATCACCTCGTGATACCGCGGGTAGCGCTGGGTCTGGTAGTAAGGACCCTCGTCGGCCTCCAGGCCCAGCCACTTCATGCCGTCCAGGATCACCTGGATCGCCTCGTCCGTGGAGCGCTCGCGATCGGTGTCCTCGATGCGCAGGATGAACGTTCCCTTGTGGCGCCGGGCGTAGAGCCAGGAGAACAAGGCTGTGCGGACGCCGCCAATGTGCAGCATGCCGGTAGGGCTGGGGGCAAAGCGGGTCCTGACGGTCAAGCGCATCTTCCAAGAAAGTGGGGGCGCGAGACTCTATCAGACCGGCGACCCTGAGCGCCGCGACGCTCAGACGGATTGAATGCGGCGCCCGACCCCACTACACTTCGGCCGCGAATCGCGCGGTGGGCGGTTAGCTCAGCGGTAGAGCACTGCTTTCACACGGCAGGGGTCACAGGTTCAAATCCTGTACCGCCCACCAACTTCCCATAAAAATCAATATATTGGGATCGATCAACCGGGAAGCCTAAGCACCGTACGGCATCCATACGGCATACCTAGGAACGAATCGGTCATACGGTCGCCTCGCCGATGGCCAGTCTAACCACCGCCGACCAATGGGCACGTTCCCGCCCGTTTCGACCATATAACGAACTTCCGAAACGGCAGCGGCAGGGCGACTATTGGGTTCATGGACGAACACGAAGTGATGCGCGCCGGGCTAGTCACCGCAACGCGCATGGGGATCACCGTTTCCGGGTTGGCCCGGCTGTTAGGAAACGATGATCGGCTCGCCGCCTATTGCCCAGCATGCACCCGCTGGCAGGCACTAGACCTGCCGAGGCTGGTGACCGAAGGGCATGGTCCTCGCCGACTCGAAGCATTCAAGACGCCGTGTACGCACTGCTGCGGCGACGCCATCGTGCGTGTAGCGCCACGATTCGGGCCGTCGGCGACGCACGCCCCTCCTCCGGGTTCCGGCGCCATATCCTGACTACTATCACGAACCCAAAGGCCCAAGACGACCTTACGTCTCGGGACGGGACGCCGACGCCAATGCCGGGAGGATCGGAAAGCAGCAACGCCGCACAATTCGCTGGCGCGAAACGTCCACGGATTTGATGAAACCGACCTTTTTGAACCGCCGATTTTCAATGACCGATCTGCCACCCCGGCCGGCCCACATGGACGCGGTTCGGCGCGCGCTCGAGGCATGCGCGCGACCTACCGCGCGCCAGGTCCCCCCCGGGGCCAGGTCCTCCCTTGTCAGGGAGTGTCAGGAATCTATTTTTCGACTTGCTATAAACGCGACTGACGGTGCAGCACTTTGGGGCAAATCGGCCCTTAAGACTCACCCAGCAGTCACGACACCCACGGGGGAATGTCAGTCACCACCGGGAGCGATCGATGTCACGAATCAATGTTCGAATCATGCTGACCTTAGTGGCCACCGCCGCCTTGGCGAGCACGGCCACTGCCGCAGACGCACCCTGTAACAATGCGACCGTTGCCGGGACGTATTCGTTTCAGGGACAGAACCAATGGTTGAGCAACAAAGCCAAGCAAGGGTTTGTGATTATCGTGCATCGTGGGGTCATCATGTTCAACCCTATGTCGGGACGATATTCGAATCAGAGCGCAATGCAGGATTCTAGTGGCAACATGAAACAGCAGCCTCCGGACGTCGGCAGCTATCAGGTCGACGCGACCTGCCATTTTTCCATGCAACACTCTACAAGTTCGCCCATCTGGCGCGGCATCCTCAGCAATAAGGGCAACACCATTACCGGCGGCGTTATCGACCAAGGGCACCAAAGCAAGTCAATCATGACGCGCACCAGAGCGACCTACTGATCTGCGGCTTCTTTGGATTAGGCTACAGGTAAAGCGCCGATTGCAATGCCAGCGGGCCGTGAAATTGGCCGCGCAGACTGGCGTGTCGACGATATCAATGTCAGACAATTTGAACGTGAATTACAACAATGACAGCTCGTGGACAGGCGAGCGGTCATACAAGGAGAGGTTTATGACTCGCTGTGCTCTTAAGGCTGCCTTGCTGTTCGTAGTGGCGGTAGGGACTGTGGCAATTAGCGTTCAGGCTTCTGCCCTCAACTGTGTTTATGGCTATGAGATCCCAATTACTGTGGTGATAGACTCCTCCGCGCCCACACGTACCTCGGCGGCTTCCTCGTACCCGTCGTACTGGAACTATTGCCAGGTCACGTACGGCCGTTCCGATTTGTGGAATGCAGACCTTTCAGGAACTAACGATAACTTCCCGTTGACTGGGGCGGGCCCCAGTGTCGCGACGGGGAACAGTGTCCTGGCGGGGGGGAATTATTACGGCATTACCCATAACTACTGCCAGTACACGGTCGGGCCGGACAAGAACGTTCTGACCATGGACAACGCCTATCATTATGGGCAGCCGCTGAGCGCAGCGGCATATAACAAAGACTTCAGCGTTAGGGCCGATTCGTGTGCTGGCCCCGCTGGCGCTGCCTCGAATTACTGGCAATGCTCCATAGCTCCCCCCGCAGGCCACGCCGCAATCGCATGCGCTCAAGACGCCGTGGCAATCAATCACGTCAGCGTGACTGGCGGATGGAGGTCGTGGTAATCGCTCACTAAGCTGAAGCTCCCTCTGGTCTCGAGCAGTTTCCTGCTGTCCCGCCAGAGACATAGCCGGTTTTC
>JBAXVM010000027.1:0-18059 GCA_037129105.1 bacterium | reverse complement strand
CGCACGGGTCTGTGAGGGGGATGGGGCGCAAGCCCCATCCCTACTCGGAAGGAAAACAGGAAGAGAATGCTGGCGGGGTGGCTTGCATCACAGATTAGTCTGTTTTTCTTGCGAGTTCCAAGGGCGCACGTTCCGGTTTTCCTGAGTTCCATATTTAACACGCCGCGGCAAAGGACTATCCATGAGTATCATCAGCATGACCGGCTTCGGCCGGGGGGAAGTACAGGGGCAGGGGATCAAGGTGGTTGCGGAGTTGGGGTCTGTCAACCGCAAGCAGTTCGACTGTCATGTGAATCTGCCGCGCGAATTGTCCGCCCACGAGGCGCAAGTGCAGGCCCTGGTGCATGCGGCTGTCCGGCGCGGACACGTCAAGGGGTCGGTCGAGCTTGCCCGCGCCAAATCTTGTGGCGGCGAAGTGCAGATCGACATGGACCTGGCCCGGGCGCGCGTGACGGCGCTGCGCCAGGCGGCCCTTGTGCTCAAGCTGCCGGACGATCTGACGGCCAGCAAAATTCTCGATTGGCCCGGCGTGGTGGGGGCGGAAAAGGTGGTGTTGGATCCGGAGACGCTCTGGCCGCTGGTTGAGCAGGCCGTCGCGCAAGCGCTGGAAAAACTTACGGCCATGCGGCAGCGCGAAGGCAAGGCGCTGGCCCGGGATCTGGCCTCGCGTCTGGCCCGCCTGCGCAAGCATGCTGTCGCCATCCGGCGCCGGGCGCCGCTGGTGGTGGCCGGGCATCGCAAGGCGCTGGCGGACCGGATTGCGGCTGCCAATGCCGGGCTGACGCTGGACGAAACTGTACTGGCGCGCGAGCTGGCGCTTTTTGCCGACCGCTGCGACATCAGCGAGGAGCTGACGCGCCTGGAGAGCCATTTTGAGCAGGCGGACCAGTTTCTGGCTGGCGCGGAGTCGTGCGGCCGGAGCCTGGATTTCCTGTGTCAGGAGTTCTTTCGCGAGATCAACACCATTGGATCCAAGGCCAACGATGCCGATGTCGCGCGGCTGGTGGTGACGTGTAAGTCCGAGCTCGAAGCCATCCGCGAACAGGTGCAGAACGTAGAGTAAGCGGGTACGCAGCCGTATCGTTTGCATGAAGAAACGGCGCCGGCAGAAGCTTGATCAGGCCGCCTGAAACCTGAACACCGAAACCTGAAACCTCTCGCTTAAAAGGGTTTTCGGACGGGGTCTATTTATACGACTTCGGCTCGATGGTCAGGTGGTGGATGCGGTAGTTCATGATGCGCGCGGTGGTCTGCAGGAAGCGCGCGGCCGCGGCGGCGTTGCCGCGGTGTTTCTTGAGCGCATCCACGATGATTTCGCGCTCATAGGTTTCCATGAGCGTCTCCAGGCTGGCGCCGCTTTCCGGCAGGATGGCCGTGTGCGTGGCTTCGCTGGTCTGCAGGGTGGGGGGGAGCGTATAGCCGTGGATCACATCATCGGCCGAGGTCAGCACGGCGCGCTCCATGCAGTTTTCCAGCTCCCGCACATTGCCGGGCCAGTGGTAGGAGATCATCATGTTGATGGCCGTGGTGGATATCCGGCGAATGTTTTTGCCGTACACATCGGCGTACTTGTGCAGGAAGTGCTCGGCCAGGAGCAGAATGTCTGACTTGCGCTCGCGCAGGGGCGGGAGATAGATGGGAAAGACATTCAGGCGATAGTAGAGATCCTCGCGGAAGCGCCCCTCCTTGATCCCCTGTTCCAGGTTACGGTTAGTGGCGGTCACGATGCGCACGTTGACGGTAATCGGCAGGTCACCGCCCACGCGCTCGAAGGTGCGTTCCTGCAGGACACGCAGCAGGCGGACCTGTACGGCTGGCGAAATGTCGCCGATTTCATCCAGGAAGAGCGTGCCGCCATTGGCCAGCTCAAAGCGCCCCTTACGCTGCTGCTGTGCGCCGGTAAAGGCGCCTTTCTCATGGCCGAAGAGTTCGCTTTCCACCAGACTGTCGGGGAGCGCCGCGCAGTTGACGCTGATAAACGGGCCGCTGCGGCGGGTGCTGCCGAAGTGAATGGCCCGGGCGACCAGCTCCTTGCCGGTGCCGGATTCGCCGCGGATCAGGACGGTGGCATTACTGTCCGCGACCTGGGCGATCTGATCATACACCTGCCGCATGGCGCGGGCCTTGCCGACCAGATTGCTGGGCTGGTAGCGATCGCCGAGCTGACGGCGCAGGCGCTCATTTTCTGCGACCAGCCCTTCGCGCTCGGTGAGCACCTCACGCATGGAGGCCACGGCTTCGGCCAGCAGTCCTGCGAGCAGCATCAGAAAATCGCGATCCGCATGCAGGGTGGCTTCATCGCACGGCGGCCGATCGATGCTCATCGTGCCGATGACCTGCCCATGGTGAATAATCGGCACACAAATAAAAGCGTTGTTCTGCCCGGTGCGCGCACGCGTGCGGTTCAGGAAGCGCGGATCCTGACTGATATCCGGGATGATTTCCGGCTTGGCGGTTTGCGCTACGGTGCCGGTTATGCCTTCGCCGAGCTTGTACTGTCCGCGCTGGAATTCCTCGTTTGTGAGACCGCGCGAAGCTTCAATGACAAACACATCGCCATCCGGCTGCCGTAGCGTGAGCGAGCCACGCGAAAGGCCGATCTCTGTTTCCAGAATATCGAGCACATCCTGCAGCAATCCGGAGACCGCCTGCCGGTGGACAAGCGCCTTGGATACCTTGTAAAGAACCGCAAGTTCGCGGTGGGCGCGATTCGAGTCTGCCATTGCGCATTCCTTCCTGCCGGCCGGTTTAGAGCCTATCCGAAAACCCTACCTCGCGCATTTTCTTACGGACGCCCCGGAGGTGCGTCCCTACCGATTCTGCGGCAATTGCAGTGGTAGGGCGGGGCCGCCGGACCCGCCGCAAGCGCGAGGCGAGGGTTTCGGATAGGCTCTTAGCCGTCAGCCATAAAGTGCAAAACAGTGATGATTATTGCCATAATGGATGCCATTGCGCAAACAAAAATGTCGTTTTGCTTCAGTCCTAGACGAAAACAGTGAGTGCGGATGGCGTTAGAGGTCGTGAAAGTAAGACGAGTTTTTGGGCGATGTCTGGGAGGCTTGATGACATAAATGGAGCTGCTTTTTTGCAAATATTAAGGAATTAACGCGAATACACAAAACTGTATTGCCTCCAGTTGCCCTTGTGATACAAAATCGTACTTGTGGTTGATGGCGAAGTCCGGCAGCCTGCGAATGTTGCAAAAATGTTGCAGTCGTACCATGTTTGATAGCAACAGGTTATATGCATAGTCATGGTATGGATCGCAATATAATTTAACTCCTTATCGAAATGGCACATGAGGTGCGAGTTGTTTTGGCACAACAGGTGGTACTATGCAATCGGTCGACAAGAATTTTCAGCAGCGCCCCGCCGCGCAGGGCCTTTATGATCCGGGTTTTGAGCACGATGCCTGCGGTGTGGGCTTTCTGGCAAACATCGACGGCCGAAGTACCCACGAGATTGTGACCAAGGGTGTGGAGGTGTTACAGAATCTGCTGCACCGTGGTGCGGTGGGCGGGGATCAGATTACAGGTGATGGCGCGGGGTTGTTGATTCAGATACCGGACGCCTTCTTCCGGGCGGAAATGAGTGCGCATCAGGTGACCTTGCCGGCGGTTGGACATTACGGCGTGGGGATGTTTTTCATGCCGCGCGATGCCACCTGCCGCGCAACCTGCATGTCGACGGTGGTTGCGGTCATGAAAGAGGAAGGGTTCGCTTTTCTCGGCTGGCGCGACGTGCCCACGAATGAGAAGGTGTTGGGTAAGCAGGCATTTGCAACACGTCCCGTGGTCATGCAGGCCTTTGTGGACGGTGCGGGGCGGCACGGGGTAGATCTGGAGCGCCGGTTGCACCTGGTGCGCAAGCAGGTTCAACAGCGTGTCAAGCCGTTGCTTGCGCCGACGGAGGGGTTCTACGTGGCGAGTCTCTCCTGCCGTACGCTCGTCTATAAGGGGATGCTGATGGGCGGGCAGGTGTCGGGGTTTTACCGCGACCTGAACGATCCGGCGCTGGCCAGCGCCGTGGCAGTGGTGCATCAGCGGTACAGTACGAACACCTTTCCGTCCTGGGATTTGGCACAACCGTTCCGCTATCTGGCGCACAATGGCGAGATCAACACGCTGCGTGGCAACCTGAACCAGATGCAGGCACGCGAGCAGTCGCTGGCATGCGATTCGTTCGGTCCGGATATTAAGCGCCTGTTTCCGGTGATTGATCCTGGGGGCAGCGATTCGGCTTCGCTGGACAATGTGCTGGAGCTGCTCGGCGTTACGGGTCGTTCGTTGCCGCACGCCATGATGATGCTGATACCGGAAGCGTGGGGGACGAAATACCCTGCCGGTCCGGATCAAAAAGGGTTTTTCGAATATCATGCCGGTTTGATGGAGCCGTGGGATGGTCCGGCCACGGTGGCTTTTACGGACGGCGGCGTGGTGGGTGCCATTCTGGATCGTAACGGGCTGCGTCCGGCGCGCTATACCATCACCAAGTCGGGGTTCATGGTGCTGGCCTCGGAGGCCGGCGTGCTGGATATCCCAGCGGAGGATGTGGCGGAGAAGGGCGCGCTGCGTCCGGGTCAAATTATCGTGGTGGATCTGGAGCAGCATCGCGTGCTGAAGAATGCGGAGGTGAAGAGCCATCTCGCGCGGCGCCAGCCCTACCGGCGCTGGGTGGAAGAGAACCGCATCACCATCCAGGGGCTGTTCGGCGCAGTCGCCCCGGTGGTGCCGGAGTTTGCCACGCTGCTGCCGCGGCAGAAATTATTTGGCTATACGCGCGAGGATATCGGCCTGCTGCTCGAGCCGATGGCTTCGAAGGGACACGAAGCTGTTGGCTCCATGGGGCACGACGTGCCGCTGGCGGTGCTTTCCGAGCAGCCTCAGCTGTTGTTTCATTACTTCAAGCAGCTCTTTGCGCAGGTGACCAACCCGCCGATTGATCCGATCCGCGAGGAGCTGGTGATGTCGCTGATGACGTTTATTGGTAACTCGCCGAACATTCTGACGGAACTGCCGTCGCATGCGCGCCTGCTCAAGTTGCGGCATCCCGTGCTGGCAGACGAGGACATGGCGCGCATTCGCAGCCTCAATCTTCCGGGGTTTCGCGCCAAGACGCTGACGATCGGTTTTCCCGCGCAGGGTGATGGCGCTGCGCTGGCCTCGGCCTTGCGCCAGCTGGCATCGCGCGCGGAGGCGGCGGTTGGCAACGGCGAGACGCTCCTGATCCTGACCGATCGCGACCTGCCCGCAGGTGAGGCGCCGATCCCCTCGCTGCTGGCGGTTTCGGCTGTCAACCGGCACCTGATTCAAAAGGGACTGCGTACGAGCACGGGCCTACTGGTGTCATCCGGCGAACCGCGCGAGGTGATGCATCTGGCACTGCTGCTGGGATATGGCGCCACGGCCGTGAACCCGTATCTGGCGATGGAGACCGTAGCGGATATGGCGCAGCGCGGTGAGCTGTCCGGGGAGGTTGGCCCGGCCAAGGCGGTGGAGAACTACATCGCGTCGTTGTGCGAAGGCTTGCGCAAGATCATGTCCAAGATGGGAATCGCGACGCTGCGCGGCTATCGCGGGGCCCAGGTGTTCGAGGCCGTGGGGCTGGGGTGCCCGGTTGTAGAGGAGTTCTTTACCGGCACGGCCTCGCGCGTGGAGGGGATCGGGCTGGCGGAAATTGCGGCCGAGGCCAATGCGCGCTGGGTTGCTGCAAGCGTGTCTGCCGGCGCATCGCCCCTGCTGCCGTCCGGCGGGCAGTACCGCTGGCGACAGGATGGCGAGCGGCATCTCTGGACCACGGATTCCATTTCCAAGCTGCAGCAGGCGACACGCAAGAACGACTACAAGCAGTATCTGGAGTATGCAAACCTGATCAACGACCAGACCTTGCGGCAGTGTACGCTGCGCGGGCTGTTCCGCTTCAAGACGACGACGCCGGTGCCGCTGGAGGAGGTGGAGCCGGCGGAGAATATCATGCGGCGGTTTGTGACCGGCGCCATGTCCTTCGGCTCCATCAGCCGTGAGGCACACGAGTCCATTGCCATTGCCATGAACCGCATCGGCGCGCGCAGCAACAGCGGCGAGGGCGGCGAGGATCCGGCGCGCTACAAGCCCGACGCGCAGGGCCACAACCGCTGCAGTGCCATTAAGCAAATCGCCAGCGGACGCTTCGGTGTCACGACGGAATACTGTGTGAATGCCCGGGAGCTCCAGATCAAGATTGCGCAGGGGGCGAAGCCCGGCGAGGGCGGTCAGCTGCCCGGGCACAAGGTGAACGCCGAGATTGCCCGCGTGCGCCACGCCACACCGGGCGTGACGCTGATCTCACCGCCGCCGCACCACGACATTTATTCGATCGAGGATATCAAGCAGCTCATCTTCGACTTGCGCAACGTGAATCCCGCGGCCGAAGTTTCCGTGAAGCTGGTGTCGGAACTGGGCGTGGGCACCATCGCGGCAGGTGTGGCCAAGGCCGAGGCTGACCGCGTACTGATCAGTGGTTACGACGGGGGGACCGGCGCCTCGCCGCTGTCATCCATCAAGCACGCGGGCGCGCCGTGGGAACTCGGCCTCGCGGAAACGCAGCAGACGCTGCTGCTGAATGATCTGCGCGACAAGATCAAAGTGCAGGTGGACGGTCAGATCAAGACCGGCCGTGACGTGATCATCGGCGCGCTGCTGGGCGCGGAAGAGTTTGGCTTTGCCACGGCGGCACTGGTCTGCATGGGGTGTGTGATGATGCGCAAGTGTCATCAGAACACCTGCCCTGTGGGCGTCGCCACGCAGGATCCCGAATTGCGCAAGTGTTTTCAGGGGAGCCCCGACTACCTGGTCAACTTCTGCCGCTTCCTGGCGGAGGAGGTACGCGAGTACCTGGCCCGGCTCGGTTTTCGCACGCTCGATGAGGCTGTCGGGCGCGTGGACCTGCTCGAGATGAATGACGCCATCCATTTCTGGAAGGCGCGGGGGCTTGATTTCGGCCGGATCTTCCACCAGCCGCCCACGCAGTCCGAGCGCCGCGGCGTCCATCCGCGCCGGCACGACCTGTCGCATACGCTGGATGCGCAGCTGCTCCCGCGTGTGGCAGCGGCTCTGTCGAGCGGAACGCCGGTTGAAATCAGCCAGGATATTCGCAATGTGCACCGGACGGTCGGCGCCACGATCTCGGGCGAGATTGCCCGCCGCTACGGTCATGCGGGCCTCCCGGATGACACCATCACGCTGCGCTTCCGTGGCGTGGCCGGACAAAGCTTTGGCGCCTGGGGCGCGCATGGCCTGACCCTGATTCTGGAGGGCGAAGCCAACGACTACGTGGGCAAGGGGCTTTCCGGTGCCCGGATCGTTGTGAAGCCGCCTGCGGATGTGGGCTATGAGTCGGCGGGCAATACCATTGCGGGCAATGTGCTGCTCTATGGCGCCACGGCCGGCGAGGCGTATTTCGGCGGTGCGGCGGGCGAGCGCTTCGCCATCCGTAACAGCGGCGCACATGCCGTGGTCGAGGGGCTGGGCGACCACGGGTGCGAGTATATGACTGGCGGCCGCGTGGTGGTGCTTGGCCGCACCGGGCTGAATTTTGCGGCCGGCATGAGCGGCGGCATCGCCTATGTGTACGACGAGGACGGCCTGTTTGATGTGCACTGCAACCTCGAGATGGTGGATCTGGAGCCTGTGACCCGTGCGGCGGATTGTGCCGAACTGCGCGGGCTCATCGAGCGCCATGCCGCGTACACCGGCAGCCGTACCGCGCAGCGGATGCTCGACCACTGGGACGAGTACCTGCCGCGCTTCGTAAAAGTTTTTCCGATGGAATACCGCCGCGTGCTGGGCCAGATGATGCGGGAAGATGAAAGCACGGCGCGGGAGGAGGTAGTGCATGGGTAAGCCGACAGGTTTTCTTGAGTTTTCGCGCCGCGACCCGGGGTATCGCCCCGGCGTGGAGCGCATGCAGGACTGGCATGCCGTGGAGCGACTGCCGACCCTGGAGGAGATGCAGGAGCAGTCCGCGCGCTGCATGGATTGCGGCGTCCCCTTCTGCCATGGGTGCGGATGCCCGCTGGCCAACGTCATTCCCGAATGGAATGACATGGTCTATCGCGGGCGCTGGCGCGATGCGCTCGACCTGCTGCTGCAGACCAATCCATTCCCCGAATTCACCGGACGTATCTGTCCGGCCTTGTGCGAGGGGTCTTGCGTGCTGGGGCTGAACCGCGAACCGGTCGCGATTCGCAGTATTGAGCTGGCCATTATCGAGCACGCCTTTGCCGAGGGGCGGATGGCGCCGCAGCCGCCGGTGGAACGGCGGAGCGAGCGTGTGGCTGTGATCGGATCCGGTCCGGCCGGTCTGGCCGTGGCCCAGGAGCTGAACCGGCGCGGGTTCGGCGTGACGGTGTATGACGCCGCCCGCAAGCCTGGCGGCATCTTGCGCTATGGCATCCCGGAATTCAAGCTGGAGAAGAGCGTGGTGGCCCGACGCGTCAGCCTGATGGAAGCGGAGGGGGTTCGCTTTGAGTGCGGCGTCCAGGTGGGAGAAGATGTTTCACTGAAGTTTCTGCGCGACCGTTTTAATGCCATCTGCCTCGCGGGCGGCGCCCGCGAGCCGCGGGACCTGGCGGTTCCCGGACGCACGCTGACGGGCATCCATTTTGCCATGGACTTTCTCCGCCAGCAGAACCACCGCCTCGATGGCGAAAAGATTCCGTCCGCCGAGGATATCCGCGCCACAGGCAAGCGCGTGATTGTCGTGGGCGGGGGTGACACGGGCGCCGACTGTCTCGGCACGGCGCTGCGGCAGGGCGCGGCCAGCGTGTTGCAGATCGAGATTATGCCCGAGCCGCCGGCTACAAGATCGTCCAGTACGCCCTGGCCGGCCTGGCCGCTGATGCGGCGCGATTCCAGCAGCCACAAGGAGGGCGGTACGCGGCGTTGGAGCGTCAGCCCCAAGGAACTACTGGGCCAGGACGGGCGTTTGATTGCCCTGCGAGCCGTGGAAGTGGAATGGAAAGCCGGACCGGATGGGCGTCCGGTCATGACCGAGCGCCCGGGGACGGTGTTCGATGTGCCGGCAGACATGGTGCTGCTGGCCATGGGCTTTACCGGACCGCGTACGAGCCGCATTCTGCTGGACCTGGGTGTGCAGCGGGACAGCCGCGGCAATGTGACCAAGGATGGCAACAACATGACGTCCGTGCCGGGGGTGTTTGCCGCGGGTGACATGGCGCGCGGGGCGTCGCTGGTGGTCCGCGCCATGGCGGACGGGCTGGCCACGGCCGCCGGCATTGGACGGTATTTGGATGGATTACTACCGCGCGGCTGACCGGGGCGCGTCCGGAAGCGCCGCACGAAACGCATGAACCTGTTTTCCGATTAGCCTGCTGAAGCCACGCAAAGAACGGCGGACCGTATGGTGATGGACGATGATAACGATGCGATCGTGAAACCCGGGACGGATGACGAACCGCATGAGGAGTGCGGTCTGTTCGGCGTTTTCGGTGTATCGGCGGTTTCCGAGATCATCTACACGGGCCTGTTCGCCCAGCAGCATCGTGGCCAGGAGGGCGCTGGCATGGTGGTGAGCGACGGCACCCGCCTGCGTTTTCACAAGGGCATCGGGCATGTGCATGATGTGTTCACGGCGGAGAACGTCGGCCGGCTGACCGGCACGCTGGGGATCGGCCATGTGCGCTATTCCACCACTGGCGCTTCCCGCGCCCAGAACGTACAGCCGCTGGTGGCGGAGTGCGTGGACGGTCTCTGGGCCATTGCGCATAACGGCAACCTCACCAATGCCTCGGAGTTGCGCCGCAACTATCAGCAGTCCGGCTCTATTTTCCAGACCACCACCGACAGCGAGGTGCTGGTGCATCTGCTCGCGGATCCACACTACCGCAACCGCTGCCAGCATGTGGGGCGCGCGCTGGCGGAGCTGCGCGGCGCCTTCGCCTTCCTGTTGATGTCGCGCGACTGCGTATATGCGGCGCGCGATCCGCTGGGGTTCCGGCCGCTGGTGCTCGGCACGCTGGAAGGCGGATACGTGTTTGCCAGCGAGACGTGCGCCCTGCGGCAGGTGGGCGCGACCTACGTGCGCGATATTGAGCCCGGCGAGCTGGTCAAGGTGACTTCCCGCGGGCTGGCCAGCTATCGCTTTGCGGAGGCTTCGCCGCGCTGCGCGCAATGCGTCTTCGAGCTGGTCTACTTTGCGCGTCCGGACAGTAATGTCTTTGGCTACAATGTCCATCAGACCCGCATCCAGTACGGCATGCAACTGGCCCGGGAGCATCCGGTGGCGGCTGACATCGTGATTCCGATACCGGACAGCGGCGTGGCTGCGGCGCTGGGTTATTCGCGCGCCAGCGGCATCCCGTTTGACATGGGCTTTATTCGCAACCACTATGTCGGCCGAACCTTCATCATGCCCGAGCACGCCCAGATCATGCGCAGCCTCGACATGAAGCTCTCGATCATGCCGGAAGTGGTGCAGGGGAAGCGCGTGGTCATGGTGGATGACTCGATCGTGCGTGGCAACACGGTGCAGCGGCGAGTGGCGCGGTTGCGTGAAGCCGGCGCCCGGGAAGTGCATGTCCGCATCTCCTGCCCGCCCATCCGGCACCCGTGCTTCTTCGGCATTGATTTTGCAACCACCACGGAACTGGTGGCCGCCGGCCGCGAGGTGGATCAGGTGCGCGCCTACATCGGCGCCGACAGCCTGGGCTATCTCAGTGAGGAGGGCCTGCTGGCGCCATTTGCCGATGGGCCGCGCAAGTTCTGTCGCGCCTGCTTCAACGGCGACTACCCGGCCGATATCAGCCAGATGCGGGGCAAACTGGATCTCGAGGAGCGTCAGGCGGAAGAAGACTAAGGCGCGTGATGGGCGGGCGGCGGCGCGTTTGAGTTCAGCACGCGGCATGGCTGCCACTGTCGATCCCGGACGCCGCACAGCGACCCATGACCTGGAAGGCAACGTACTGTTGATGGAGAAGCTCATGACCAAGCATATTTTCGTGACCGGTGGTGTGGTTTCCTCGCTGGGGAAGGGGCTGACCGCCGCTTCACTGGCGTTGTTGTTGAAGCGGCGCGGGTATCGCGTCCGGATGCAGAAGCTCGATCCCTACCTGAATGTGGACCCCGGCACCATGTCGCCCTATCAGCATGGCGAGGTGTATGTCACGGTGGATGGCGCCGAGACGGATCTGGATCTCGGGCATTATGAGCGTTTTACCGGCATCCCGTGCACGCGCGCCAGCAACTATACCTCGGGGCGCATTTACAGCACGGTGCTGGCACGGGAACGTGCCGGCGGTTATCTTGGCAAGACCGTGCAGGTTATCCCGCACATTACGGATGAGATCAAGGACGCCATTCGCTCCATCGGCGGCAAGGATGTTGACATTGCCATCACGGAAATCGGCGGCACGGTCGGCGACATCGAGTCGCAGCCCTACCTGGAAGCCATTCGCCAGTACCGGCACGAGATTGGCCGCCAGAATGCGCTGTTCATCCACCTCACCCTGGTCCCCTTCATCCGGGCGGCCGGCGAGATGAAGACCAAGCCTTCGCAGCAGTCGGTCGGCATCCTGCGCAGCCTCGGCATCTTTCCCGAGATTCTCATCTGCCGCTGCGAGCACCCGCTGAAGGCGGAGCATCGCGAGAAGCTGGCGCTTTTCTGCGATGTGGACAAGAACAAGGTGATCGAGGAGAAGGATGTGGAGACCTCGATCTACGAGGTCCCCACAGTACTGGCGCGGCAGGATGTGGACGTGTTTGTGCTGGAACTGCTCGGTCTGCACGTCAACCGGATCGACATGACCGACTGGGAGGCGATGCTCGACATCTTGCGCAAGCCGTCCGGCACAGTCGAGATTGCCGTGGTTGGCAAGTACATCTCGCTGCGCGATTCCTACAAGAGCATCTACGAAGCCATCACGCATGGCGGCATTGCCAGTCGCGTGCGCGTCAAGATCCGGAGCGTGGAGTCGGAGGACATCGAAAAATCAGGTGCGGCCGCCAAGCTGAAGGGCGTGCATGGCATCCTGGTGCCCGGGGGCTTTGGCGACCGCGGGATCGAAGGCAAGATCGCGGCGGTGCAATATGCCCGCGAAAACCGCATTCCCTTCTTTGGTATCTGTTTGGGCATGCAGTGCGCGACCATTGAGTTTGCGCGGAATGTCTGCGGCTTTGCCGACGCCAACAGCACGGAGTTCAACGCGCAAACCGCGCACCCGGTGATTGACCTGATGACGGAGCAGCGGCTGGTCACGGACAAGGGCGGCACCATGCGCCTGGGCGCCTGTCCCTGCCATCTGCAGCCCGGCACCCGTGCGCAGGCGGCCTACGCGCAGGAGAACGTTCAGGAGCGCCACCGGCACCGCTACGAGTTTAACAACCGCTTTCGCGAGGAACTGACCGCGCGCGGGCTGGTTGTGTCCGGTGTCTGCGAGGAGCGCGGGCTGGTCGAAATTGTTGAACTGCCCGACCATCCCTGGTTTGTCGGCTGTCAATTTCACCCGGAGTTTCAGTCCACGCCCGTGGAACCGCACCCGCTCTTCGCCTCTTTCCTCGCCGCCGCCTGCCAGCAACGGAAGGTGTGATGCCGACAGCCGGCAGCGCCGAATCAGGCGATTCGGCTGTGCATGTGGCGGTCATGCGTCGCCCGCAGCAGTTTGGCGGTCGTCTCCCAGCCGATGCAGGCGTCGGTGATTGAGACGCCGTAGCGCAGCTTCGCTGGATCCGAGGGGAAGGGTTGACTGCCGGGCTCGAGAAAGCTTTCGAGCATGAAGCCGACAATGGAACGGTTGCCGGCCTCGATCTGGTCGTGTATATCGCGCAGCACATCGGCCTGGCGATCGGGTTGTTTATCCGAATTGCCATGGCTGCAGTCCACGATGATGGCAGGTGGAAGCCCCGCCTGAAGCAGCGCGGCCTCGGCCGCGCGCACGGAGCTGGCGTCGTGGTTCGGCGTCTTGCCGCCGCGCAGCACCAGATGCGGGTAGGGGTTGCCGGTGGTGGCGAAGACCGCGGGCAGCCCGGCCTCGGTGAATCCCAGGAAATGGTGCGGGCTTTGCGCTGCCTTGATGGCGTTGAGTGCCACGGTAATGTCGCCGTCGGTGGCGTTCTTGAATCCCACCGGCGTGGAAAGACCGCTGGCCAGCTCCCGGTGCGTCTGCGATTCGGTGGTGCGCGCACCAATGGCGGTCCAGGCAATCAGGTCGCCGATGTACTGCGGCGTCAGCGGGTCGAGCGCCTCGGTTGCCACCGGCAGGCCCAGCCCATTCACTTCCAGCAGGAAACGCCGCGCCATGTGCAGCCCTTCGTCCACGCAAAAGCTTTCGTTCATGTAGGGGTCGTTGATCAACCCCTTCCAGCCAATCGTCGTGCGGGGTTTCTCGAAGTAGACACGCATCACCACGCACACGGACTCGGCAATCTGCTCTGCCACGGTCTGCAGGCGCTGCGCATACTCGGAGGCCGCCTTCAGGTCGTGGATGGAGCAGGGGCCTACGATCGCCAGCAGACGCGGATCCTCGCGGTCGAGAATGCGCGCGATCGCGGTGCGTCCGTGCACCACGGTCCGCTGCGTGGCAGGTGTCTGCGGCAGATGACGACGCAGTTCGTACGGCGTGGTCAGCGTGGTGACGGACTGAATGTTGACGTTGTTGATGCGGTGTGTGCTCATGGGTAATGTTGCGATCCTGTGCTGCTGGTAAAAGGTGGCCCGGGCGAAGCAAACGCGTTTTAGGGGTGGCAGGTCAGCGGGTGCGCAGCCCCCGCTGTACTACCGCGATATCCTTTCACGTACCAAACACACTTCCCTGGCTGGCCGCTTTGGCGGCGCGCACGGCGGAGATGAAGGCGGTAACCTTGGCCAAATCCTTGACACCTGGCGCGGATTCCACGCCGCTGCTGACATCCACGGCGGAGGCGCCGGAGGCTGTCAGCGCCTGCGACACGTTGGCCGTCTCGAGGCCGCCGGCCACGCCAAATGGGCGTATTGCCTGCAGCCCCGCAGCATCGGCCCAGTTCCAGGTGATCCCGTTGCCGCCAGGCAGAATACCACGTCCGCATTCAATCAGCAGTCCGAAAGATGTTGGCACGGTCCGCGCCTGTGCCAGTAGCTCGGAGCCCGCGCTGCGCAGGACCTGAACAACGTGCAGTCCATGACGGGCCAGGGTCGCGTAGTTTTCTTCGCATGGTGCCGCGTACAGCTGCACGGCGCTCAGGCCGGCCTGTGTGGCAGTCGCAAGAATTTCGTTCATCGTCTGTTCGACAAAAACGCCGACCCTGGCCACGTGGTCTGGCAGCACAGCAGTAATCGCACGCGCTTGATCCAGCGTGAGGTGGCGCGGACTGGCTGGATGAAAGACCAGCCCGATGGCATCGGCGCCTGCTGCCACGCAAGCCATGGCCGCTGCAGGGGATGTGAGCCCGCAGATCTTGATTTCAATGCCGGTAAGGCAGGTCCGTTCGGCTGGCGGTATGCAGTCCAGGGTGGTAGGGCGGACCCGCCGGCCTGTCCGCCGTAGGTCCAACGAAGGCGGAACCCGCCGGACTTCATCATGTGTATCGCGATTGCTCACTGCGCACCACCTGCCGCCCGCAGTTCGAATAGCAGTGCGGCTGGATCAGGCGCGCGCACCAGCGCTTCGCCAATCAGAAAGCGCGTGACTCCGGCGGCCAAGGTGTTGTGTATTTCAGCGACACCATGAATGCCGCTGGCAGCCACGACGACGGTCTCCGGGTGGAGGGCGGCTGCCACATGCCGCGCGCGTGAAACGTCGGTTTCAAAATGTGCCAGGTCGCGGTTGTTGATCCCGACCAGCCGCGCGCCCAGGCGATTGGCGCGCGCAGCCTCCGCTTCATTGTGGATTTCGACCAGCACGTCGAGTCCGAGGTCGAGCGCAAGCCGGTAGAGCACCTGCAGTTCGTCGTCGGTCAGAATCCGCACGATCAGCAGGATTGCATCCGCGCCCATGGCGGCGGATTCGTAGACCTGATACGGGTCGAGGATGAAATCTTTGCGCAGGACCGGCAGGCTGGTGGCGGCACGGGCAGCCGCCAGATCTTCGCGTGAACCTTTGAAAAAAGCGCGGTCCGTCAACACGGAGATCGCTGACGCTCCGCCGGTCGCATAGGCTCGAGCGAGGTTCGCGGGGTCAAGTCCGAGGCCGATGTCACCCTTGGAGGGCGAGGCGCGTTTAATCTCGGCGATGATGTGGACGCGGTGCGGCGCAGCCAGCGCGGCTGCAAAGCCGCGGTAGTCCCGGCGCGCGCGCGCCAGGGAGGCGAGTGCGGATTGCGGGGCCTGAGCCGCGGCTGCGGCAATTTCCTGCTGCTTGTGCGCGACGATTTTCTGGAGGAAGTCGGACATGGGATGGGTCTTTCAGGTTGGATGTGAAGGCGGCGGGTCCGGTAGGGCGGGGCCGCCGGACCCGCCGGATGCTGTCCTGTGTGGTAGGGCGGGGCCGCCGGACCCGCCGGATGCCGTCCTGTGTGGTAGGGCGGACCCGCCGGACCCGCCGGACGCCGTCCTGTGTGGTAGGGCGGGGCCGCCGGACCCGCCGCCGCCGCCATCCAACGCGCGGAAATTATCCCATGCGTATGGCCATTCGCCAGCCTCTTGGCACAGTCCTTTGCGTACTGGATTCATCCGTACGTAATGCGCTTTCTCGATAAAGTTCTCGTCATCACGCAAACGATGATCGAAGAAATCCCGCTGCCAGCGCAAGTCAAGAGTTTTGGCGATGTACTCTTTCCACTTGAAAATGATTTGGCGCATCGCCTTCTCTTGCGGAAACGAAATCAGCATGTGCAAATGGTCTGGCATCAATACTAGCAGATGAACCCACCAATCACCACGGGCATGCCGGAATGCGACACTTTCCTGTATGGCGTTGGCTTTGTCGGGAAAGCAGAGGTGGTTTGTGTTGCGAGACAAGGTGTTGATTGTGATGAAGTAGACAGCGCCGGAAGAAACCCAGGATGGGATGTTGTGGGGGAGTTTACGGCGCTGGGGGAGCGCGACATGGTGCGGCGGGTCCGGCGGCCCCGCCCTACCGGCTTCGCATGAGGATGAGGGGTGGGCGGGTATACGCGGCGGCGGGTCCGGCGGCCCCGCCCTACCGGCTTCGCATGAGGATGAGGGGTGGGCGGGTATACGCGGCGGCGGGTCCGGCGGCCCCGCCCTACCGGCTTCGCGTGAGGATGTGGGATGGATGGACATACGGTGCTGCGGGTATGCTTTATTCGCCTTTGCTTGCCTTTACCAGCGCCTGCAGCTTTCCGGCCGCCGCGCCGCTGTCAATGGCTTTGGCGGCCAAGTCCAGGCCGGCGGTAATGTCCGGCGCGCGGCCGGCGGCCACCAGTGCGGCAGACGCGTTGAGCAGGACCAGATTGCGCCGCGCGCCGGGCTCGCCCTGGAGAACGGACAAGAGGATCGCCGCATTGGCTGCTGCGTCACCACCTGCCACATTCGCAGGGTCTGCCCGTTCGCCCAGATAGCGCTCAGGAGATAGATCGTAGGTCTTGACCACGCCGTTGTCCAACTCCGAAACACGGGTGGCATCGCAAATCGTCAGCTCGTCCATGCCGTCATGCCCGTGCACCACAAATGCGCGGCGTGTGCCCAGCAGGCGCAGCGCATGAGCGAACATTTCGGTCAGCTCCGGCGCATAGACGCCCAGCAGCTGACAGGTGGCGCCGGCCGGGTTTGCGAGCGGGCCGAGCAGATTGAAGATCGTGCGCACACCCAGCGCCTTACGCACCGGCATGGCATGGCGCACCGCGCCGTGGTAGCGCGGCGCAAAGAGGAAGGCGATCCCGATCTCCTGCAGCGCCTGCTCCATGACCTCGGGCACGGCGTCAATCTTCACGCCCAGCTGCTCGAGCACATCGGCGCTGCCGCACCGGCTGGAGACGGAGCGATTGCCGTGCTTGGCCACGGCCACGCCTGCACCTGCCACGACAAAGGCCGTGGTGGTGGAGACATTGAACGTGCCGCTGTTGTCACCTCCGGTGCCGCAGGTGTCCACTACAACCTGTCCGACCGGTTGCACGCGCACGGCACAGCGCCGCATGGCGCGCGCGGCGCCTGCCAACTCCTCCACGGTCTCGCCCTTGGTAGCCATGGCAGCCAGAAAGGCGGCGATCTGCACCTCGGAGAGCTGCCCGGCCAGAACCGCGTCCATAGCCTCGGCGGATTCCTCGGTCGTAAGGTCCCGTCGACGCATGAGCTTGGTCAGTAGTGTCTTGTAGTCCATGGCGGGTTCTTTCGTGACAGGTGAAGGACATCCGGATGCGCTCTGGTTCAAGGTGGCCCGTGCGCTCCGCGCGCGGGCGGGTGCATGTTAAGCACTGGCTCAGCAACTGCCCGTGCGCGGAGCGCCCGGGCCACCTTTGGTTTTACAGCTTTTAGATCCCATCCCTTCGCAACCGAATTTCTCAGTGTTCTCTGTTCTCTTCTATGATTACATCGTTTTTCCCTGTCCCCGCTCCGCCAGCTTCAGGAAATTGCGCAGCAGGCGCTTGCCCATGGGCGTCATGATGGATTCCGGGTGGAACTGAATCCCCTCGGTCAGATGTTCGCGGTGGCGGAGCCCCATGATTTCGCCATCCTCGGCTCGCGCCGTGATGATCAGCTCAGGCGGCAGGGAGGCGGCTTCCACCGCCAGGGAGTGGTAGCGCATCACGGTGATGGGCTTGGTGATCCCGTCAAACACCCCCTTGCCATCCGTAGTGATCTCCGAGGTCTTGCCGTGCATCAGACGCTGGGCATGGATAATTTTGCCCCCGAAAGACAACCCGATGGCCTGGTGGCCGAGGCAGACGCCCAGCAGCGGCACGCGCCCGGAGAAAGTGCGGATAACATCGCAGCAGATGCCGGCATCCTCTGGCCGACCTGGTCCAGGGGAGATCACGATGGCTTGCGGGGCGAGCTTTTCGACATCCGCCACGGTCAGCGCATCGTTGCGAGCCACACGCACATCCGCCGCCATCTCGCGCAAATATTGCACGAGGTTGTAGGTGAAGGAATCGTAGTTGTCGAGCATCAGGATCATGGGGTGGTTCCTT
>JBAXVM010000269.1:0-4016 GCA_037129105.1 bacterium | reverse complement strand
GCCTGTTTTGCACGCGGCTACCTGCCCCGTGAGGTGCGGTTTGTCGGTCTCGCGCGCACGCCGCTGGACGATGCCGCCTTTCGTGTGCGACTGGCGGATGGTTTGAAATGCGAGGAGATCGCAGCTGACGCGTGTTCCCTGCAGGTTGGTGAGTTCCTCCGGCGCTGTTCCTACTGCCGCTGTGAATATGATTCCGCCGCAGACTGGGTTGCGGTGGAAGGGCGGCTGCTGGCGCTGGAGGGCGGGGCACGGGCCAATCGGGTGGTCTACCTTGCGGTGCCGCCCTTTATCTTCGGTCCGGCCGCGCGCGTGATGGCGCAGACCGGTTTTTTGTCGCGTGGTGACAGCCTGACGGAACCGTGGACGCGCCTGGTTGTGGAGAAGCCGTTTGGGCGTGACCGTGCCAGCTATGATGAGCTCCAGCGTATTCTGGGCGCCGTGTGTGCCGAGGAACAAACATTCCGGATCGATCATTACCTGGGCAAGGAAGTGGTGCAGAATCTGCTCGTGCTGCGATTTGCCAATACTATTTTTGAGCCGCTCTGGTGCCGCGCGCACGTGAGTCACGTGCATATCTCCTTGAGCGAGACGCAGGGTGTGGCCGGCCGGGCCGGCTATTTTGACCAGTATGGCATCATCCGCGATGTGATGCAGAACCACCTGATGCAAATCCTGTCGCTGCTGGCCATGGAACCTCCGGCGCATCTGGACGCGGAAGCCATCCGGGATGCGAAGGTGGCTGTTCTGCAAAAGATCCAGCCCCTGACACTCGACGATCTGGTGGTGGGGCAGTATGGCAGTGTCGCGTCGGCCGCGGACTCACGCGGTTATCTCCAGGAAGGCGGTGTGCCGCCGGATTCGCGCACGCCCACCTACGCCGCCGCCGTGCTGCGCGTGGACACGCTGCGCTGGCAGGGCGTGCCGTTTCTCCTTACCGCCGGCAAAGGGCTGTGTCATAACCGGACGGAAGTCCGCATGCATTTTCGCGATGAAGCGACGCTGTTTGACAACGCCATCGCTGACCTTCCCTGCGGCACGGAGACCAACGAACTGATCATAGGCGTGCAACCGGACGAAAAACTGGCGCTGCGGATTGTCAGCAAGACCCCGGGTGTGGGCATGAAACTGGGCACCACGGAACTCGACTTGTGTTTCCGCGAGAAATATCCGGGACAGCGCATTGCCGACGCTTATGAGAACCTGCTGCTGGATGTGGTACGCGGCGACCGCAGTCTCTTTATCCGAAGCGATGAGTTGGAAGCTGCCTGGGATATTTATACGCCCGTTTTGCAGCAACTGGAGTCGCTGCAGATTCAGCCGTGGCCATACGCCGCCGGCAGTTGCGGCCCGGCCGCCTTGGATGCTCTCGGCATGCGCCACGGCATCCCGGACGCGATGGTGGTGGGGCAAGGCTGAAGTCTAAAGGCTAAAGGCTAAAGTGACCGGAAACTTTAGCCTTCAGCCTTTAGACTTTAGCCTTACCCCTAAATTCCCCTGTTGTCCCGCGGCGCGGCATCGGGTATTTTTGCTCCATGACACGCATTGACAACGGGCTTTGGCTTCGAATTGGCGCGGTGGTGGGTTCCGGGCTCATCCTCTGGTCTGTGTTTCCACCTGCGCCGCTGGGAAGTGATGGCGTCTGGTTTGCGTTGACGCCGCTGCTGCTGGTGATCCGGCACACGGCGCCGCGCCGCGCGTTCTGGCTGGGGTGGCTAAGCGGCACCGTCTTCTGGCTGCTTTCCATTTCCTGGCTCTGGCGGCTCATCTGGAACAACGGGCCCTGGCCGCTGGTGGTTTTTGGCCATGTGGCGCTGTCCATCTACTGCGGCCTTTATACCGCGCTGTTTGCCATGCTCGCGGCGCGTGTGTGGCAGGTGGTGCATGGCCGGGAAAATCTGGCCACGCGCATGCTGGCTGTTCTGGTGATGGAGCCGCTGCTGTGGGTCGGCTTGGAATATCTGCGCTGCGTGCTGCTGACGGGTTTCCCGTGGAATCCGCTGGGCGCAGCTACGTTTGACAGCCCGCGGATTATTCAGTTTGCTTCGATTGGTGGCGTGTATGCAGTTTCACTGCTGGTGCTGCTGACCAATGGCGCGGCAACCAGCATGGCGGAGCGCATCTACGAGACGGTGCGCAATCGCACCTTTGGCGAACATCTGATCGGCGGACGGCTGCGCGGCGTGGAGACCTTTCTGCCGCTGACGTTGCTGGCCATGGCCCTGCTGTGGGGGCAGAATCGTTTCCTCGACTGGCGGCAGCGGCAGGAGTCCAGGGAGCCGGTGTGGCAGGTCGCGCTGGTGCAGCCGAATGCGCCCTGCATCTTTGAGCGGAATGACGACAGCGAAAGGATCGTGCGTCAGACGCTGTTGGATCTGACCGCCGGACTGGCTGTTTTCGCGCCGGATCTGGTGGTCTGGCCGGAGACGGCGCTGATTCAAAGCCTGCCGTATGACGAGTTCGCCGTTACGCTCGCGCGTGATGGCGCCCGTGCCGCTGGCGCGCCGCTGCTAACCGGTGCGGTGGAGTATCATCCGGGAGATCCGGCGCGTAGCGAAGCCAGGCGCTTCTACAACGCGGCCTGGCTCTTCGATTCCAACGGCGTCGCGCGCGGCTGGTATCGCAAGCAGCACCTGGTGCCGTTCGGTGAATACATCCCCGGCGACCGGATCATTCCGGCGCTGGAAGGACTTTCGCCCGTGGGCTTCAGTTGCACGGCCGGAAAGGAGAGCACCATCCTGCGCATTCCGCACCGTGTGCGCGGTGAGGGGCTGCCTGCGGATGAACTGACCTTCAGCACGCTGATCTGCTTCGAGGACACGGTGTCTGCCCTGGCCCGCCGCGCCGTGCGCTGTGGCGCGCGACTGCTGGTGAACATCACCAACGACGCCTGGTTCAACGGCTCCGTCGAACCGGAGCAGCATCTGGCGCAGGCTGTTTTTCGCTGCGTGGAGAACGGTGTGCCCATGGTGCGTGTCGCCAACACCGGCGTTTCCTGCGCCATCAGCCCGGTTGGTCAGCTCCAGGTCCTGGAGCGCAACGGGCAAACTTCGAACTTTGCCGGCGTCCTGCCGTGTATCCTGGCGGTACCGCAAAAACCGCTGGCCACACTGTACAACCAGTACGGTGATTGGATTCTCGCGCGTCCGGCGGCGCTGATCGTTCTACTTCTTTTGGGTGTGTGCTGGTTTTCACGGTGGCGCCGCGGTCGCTCCGCGAACGGTGCGTGAAGACGGGCGCAAGATAAGTCAGAAGGGTTCGTGGTGTGCGCCGGGCGCGAATCATCACGCATCTGGTGGAGAATGGGTTATTGCCGCTCGCGTGCGCTCAGGTGCATTGCGGCCAGGTCACGGATGCCAACAAGGCGACCGCGTCGTCCCCGGCACCGACCCGCCTGGCGACTGAGTCATTGAACCGCGATTCGAAAGCGTTTTTGAGGCTGACGGGGTACTCCACGGCAGCCTCAAAGACGCTGTTCTGCGGTGGGATTGACGTTTCCATTGGCTTCTACCATGCTTCCCCCATGACATCGCTGCTCCCGACCGGTTCCGGCATGTTTTCGGCCCGTGTGGGTCGATGCCGACCGAGGGGTGACGAAAAGCGATTCTTAGCAATCTTTTATGACATCGCTTCGTCAGACCGGTTCTGGTAGGCTTTCGGCTTGTGTGGGCCTAGGCCGACCGGAGACTGCCGAAAAACGATTTCTTGTCAATCGTATGACCATGCCGCTCAAATCAAAATACAAGGCGCTACACGGTGCTGTGCAGTCCTTTTCCGAGGGTATTACAGGCCTCCTTTGTGCAGGCTTCCATGAACTCGCCCGCCACGCCATCCAATCAAGCACATCCAGTTATCATCTGGATTTCCTGGCGCAGTCATCGACACCCGACATCCCAATGACGGACTGGAGACAGTGGCTGTTCACATATTTTAAACTGAACGAGTGGTTTGATGCCATCGGATGTTCCCTTGCCCATATCAGGAAGGTCGAAATGGATGCCGAGTTCGACATGACGTCC
>JBAXVM010000268.1:0-4019 GCA_037129105.1 bacterium | reverse complement strand
GTTTGATGAGCGACTGCAACAGCCCCAGGTGTGTCAGCAGCAGACCCTGCACCACCGCATGCTGCACCGGATGGCCGGCTGCCACGAAGTCCGCCGCCTCGTTCAAATAGCCATAAAGCTGGCTGCCGTGGGTATGCGAGACATGGCAGGATCCACCGATGGAGATCGGGGAGAGTGGCGTTTTCTTTTGCGGCACCGGCAGTCCGGCATGATACGTGAAATGCCCCGAGCCATGCATGAAGACCAGATTGCAGAACGAACCGTGGGTCGAGTCGGCGGTCTCCTGGTGTGCCACGCCCCGCGGGATCAGCAGCAGCCCGTTGGCCTTGCACCGGATCACCCCCGTGGTCAGGCGCATGCGCGAGGCGCCGCTGACCTGCAGGAACAGCTCCGGCCGCGAGTGGTAATGGCTCCCCTGGACATGGTCACAAAACAACGGCGTGGAGTGGGGGATCTGCACGCCGGTCAGGTCGCCGGATGCAATCCGGCGCACGAGCGCGGCCAGTGTCCGCTGTGCCAGACGGTGTACGTCAGCCGGTGTTTGGGCCGGCAAGGGGAGAAAGGTTTTGTCCATGTATTTACGGTTCGCTCCTTGTTTTTCCGGTTGTTTGACGCTTAATTATGCATAATCCTTGTCTCTGTGCAAGAGATGGGGTTTCTGGTTTTGTCTTGGGCGTGCGGTTTTGGTTGGTGGATTGGCGAAAGCAATCAAATTGAACATTGAGGCTCGTCCCTTGTCCTCAATGAGGAACGGTGTTGGGGAAGCGCCTGACGGCGCCACTACAAACGGCGGTTTCGTTCATTACACGTGATAATACGCATAAGGAGTCTAACATGGCAAAGGCGGCGAATCGGAAGTTGCGGTGTGGTGTAATTGGCCTCGGCATGGGGCGCGGGCATGTGCAGGGCTACCAGAGCCACCCCGCGTGCGAGTTGGTGGCGGTGGCGGATATGGACGAAGCGCGGCTGGCGCAGGCCAAGGCCGAGTTCAAGGTGTCGCATGCCTACACGGACGCCCTGGAGATGCTGAAGCAGGCGGACCTGGATGTGGTCAGCGTGGCCACGCCGAACAAGTTCCATGCCCCGCTCACCATCGCGGCGCTGAAGGCCGGGTGCCACGTGCTGTGCGAGAAGCCCATGGCCATGACGCTGAAAGAAGCCCTGGCCATGCAGCGGACAGCGGTGACGTGCCGCAAGAAGCTGGGGATCAACTTCTCCTACCGCTTCAGCGCCATGAGCTTTGCGCTCAAGCAGCAGGTTGACTCCGGCCTGATCGGCAAGATCTACTTCGGCCGCACCGTGTGGCACCGCCGGCGCGGCATGCCGGGGTTTGGCGGCTGGTTTGGCAACAAGGAGCTGGCCGGCGGTGGTCCGCTGATCGACCTCGGCGTGCACCGGATCGACCTGGCGCTCTGGCTGATGGGGCACCCGCGGCCGGTCTCCGTCAGCGGCAGCACGTACAATGTCATTGCCGCGCGCAAGGCCATTGAGCAGAAAAAGCACTACTCGGTGGAAGACCTGGCTGCCGGGATCGTGAAGTTCGACAATGGCGCCACGCTGCTGGTGGAGGCCTCGTGGGCGCTCAACAACAACGAGAACGAACACATGATCACCTCGCTTTACGGCGAGAAGGGCGGTCTGGTGCAAAAGAATCGCAACGGCACCTATGATTTCACAGCCGAGATCTACACCGAGGAGGGCGGCAACCTCTACACCAAGGTGCTGGATCGGGCGGAGACGCAGCCGCCCAACGCCTACCACGACTTTGTCGACAGCATTCTGCAGAACCGCGAGCCGCTGGCCAAGGCCGAGGACGGCATCCGGGTGCAGATGATCCTCGACGGCCTCTACCGCAGTGCGGCAGAGGGGCGTGAAATCCGTTTCAAGTAGTAACCGACAAACAACAACAGAAGAACAGCAGTTCACATGATGGCGCCCGGCGGGTCCGGCGGCCCCGCCCTACCTGCCCAATCCGTGTGGTTTCTGGTAGGGCGGGGCCGCCGGACCCGCCGAAGTCCCTCCATCATACGAACTGCTAATTAGGAGAACCAACCATGACGACCAGCAAGATCCGCGTGACCCTGTGGAACGAATTCCGCCATGAGCGGAAACACGAGAATATCAAGAAGCTCTACCCCGACGGCATGCACAAGACCATTGCCGACGCGCTGCAGAAGCAGGGGTTCAGCACCCGCCTGGCCGCGCTGGACGACGCCGAGCACGGCCTGACCGAAGACGTGCTGGCCAACACCGACGTCCTGACCTGGTGGGGGCATTGCGCCCACGGCGAAGTGAAAGACGAGATCGTGGAGCGGGTCCATCGGCACGTGGTGGAGCGCGGCATGGGGTTGATCGTGCTGCACTCCGGCCATCACTCCAAGATCTTCCGCAAGCTGATGGGGACCACCGGCAACCTGCGCTGGCGCGAGGCTGGCGAGAAGGAACGCCTGTGGGTGATCACCCCGGCGCATCCGATTGCGGAGGGGATCGGCGATTTCTTCGAATTGGAACACACGGAGATGTACGGCGAGTTCTTTGACATCCCCACGCCGGACGATGTGGTCTTCATCAGCTGGTTCGCGGGCGGCGAGGTCTTCCGCAGCGGTTGCTGCTGGCAGCGCGGCAAGGGGAAGGTCTTTTACTTCCGCCCCGGGCACGAGACCTATCCGATCTACCACAATGCAAACGTGCAGAAGGTGATCGGCAACGCCGCGCGCTGGGCCAACTATGCAGGCAACGCCACGCCCAACACCTGCATCTGGGCAAAGGAGCCGCTGGAAAAGCTCTAGCAGCCTGTCGGACTTAGCCTTCTGGAGGTACAAACCTTCTGCCGACTAGGCTGCTAGTTGGCAACCCGCAGATAGCGGGTTGCGATACCTCATAAAACAGGCAGAATGACTGCTCTTCTCCTGTCAGTTGGCTGTTTTATGCTGCTGTCCAGTGCTTGAAGGGGGCTTCCCTATGACTAGCATTGCCGTTATTTGACGCGCTGACTTGGTGACCCGATGACGCCCGGGAAAGGCGGTTCATCACGGCGTCACCGAGTCATCGGGTCACCGCGTCCTTTCGCCGGGCCGGACTGACCCCGGCACTCCGACGGGTTCTTGCCCGCGATCCTGCGGAACGTGCGGCTGAAATAGAACGGGCTGGCCATGCCGACGGCGCGGGCGATCTTCGCGATGGTCCAGTCCGTGTGCTGCAGCAGGTGCAGGGCGCGCCGGATGCGGGCGCGCACGATGTACGTGACAGGCGGATAGCCGGTCCGATCCCGGAAGACCCGGCAGAAATGCCCCTCGCTGCACTGCAACCGGTGCGCCAATTCGGAGACACGTATCGGTTCGCTGATGCTACTCTCGATCGATCGGACCGCGTCCTCCACCCAGTCGGAAGCCCGCGCCTTTCCGTCCGACTGTCTCACCAGCCGGACAAATTCCGCCAGGATCTGCGCGGTCCAGGCATCCAGTTCCGGCCCGATCGCTCCGCCTTGCTGGCGCGCAAAGAGCCAGAGCCGCTCGACGGACTCCACCAGCGCATGACTGCGCACAACGGTGACAGGTCCGAGTCCGTGCGCCGCCGCTGCGACCCGCGCGCCGTTGAATCCCAGCCAGATCGTATCGGCCATCTTCCCTTCCTCGACATGGCGCGCGTGCGGCGCCAGCAGGAAGAGATCGTTCTTGCACATTGTCGTTGTGGTCTTGCCGACTGTGAGCTGTATGCTGCCGCTGACCACGGCGGTCAGCTCCCAGCACCTGTAGGAGTTGGGTGCTGTCGACTTGCGCCCGCCGGCATAGCGGTCAATGTACAGCGGCGAGCACTCGACCGAACGCCCGCCATACGGGCTGGTGGTCCAGAGCGCAGCATCAAGCTGGTGGACGATGGGACTGATAGACTGGCGTAACATGCTGGAATTATACAGGGAAGCACAGGTTGCGGCAATGGCCCAATCGGGTTTGAACAGGAGGCAACCATGGTCTTTTCCTGAAGCTTCACAATTTGTCCAACCGCCAAGACGCCAAGGT
>JBAXVM010000267.1:0-4031 GCA_037129105.1 bacterium | reverse complement strand
CCTTGCCGGGCGGCGGGCCCTGCGGCTGCGGCGGCGGGTGATACGGCGGCGGCTGGTTGATGATGATGCGTTGCCGCGGCCGGCGTTGTCGCTTCGAATAGCCGAGGAAGAAGCTTACCAGGCTCACCACCAGGCTGGCCCAGACGGCCGGCCAGAAGCCGTCCACATGAAAGCCATGCACCAGTTTGGCGGTCAGCACGAGCAGCAGCCCGTTGATCACCAGCAAAAAGAAGCCGAACGTCAGGATGATGAAGGGCAGGGAGATCAGCCGCAGCAGCGGCTTCACGAAGGCGTTCAGGATGCCCAGCACCAGCGCGGCGATCAGCAGGTCGCGTGTCTTCTCGAAATGCACGCCCGGCACGATGAGGGTCGCAGCCCAGATCGCGATCGTCAGGATGAACCAGCGGAAAAGAATGCCCATTTATTCGGCGCCGTCCCAGCAATAGGTGCAGAGTTTTTCCTTTGGCAGGCCGATGGCTTCCACAAGGTCCGGCAGTTGCTGGTACTGCAGCGTGGTCAGCTTCAGGCGCTTGCGGATGCGTTCAACCATGGCACAGTGTTTGCCGGAGCACGGCTGTGCGTACTGCTTCAGCTCCTTGTCCGCGGGCTTGTCCTTGCCGGTGAGCTCCTTGATGGCGCGCCGGCCTGCCAGATCCATGACCGAACGCGAGCGGGAGAAGTTCAGGAACTTGCATCCGTAGATGAGCGGCGGACAGGCCGGGCGCATGTGCACTTCCCGCGCGCCATAGTCGTAGAGGCGCTGGATGATGTCCTGCAGCTGCGTGCCGCGCACGATCGAGTCTTCGCAAAACAGCAGGCGCTGGCCGGAGATCATCTCCTTGACCGGGATCAGCTTCATCCGGGCGATCAGGTCGCGGTGGTCCTGGACCTGCGGCATAAAGCTGCGCGGCCAGGTGGGGGTGTACTTCACAAATGGGCGTCCGAACGGCACACCCGCCTCATTGGCGTAGCCGATGGCATGCGAGGTGCCCGAGTCCGGGATGCCGGCGACCAGGTCCACCTGGGACTGATCCCTCCGTGCCAGCGCCGCGCCGCAGCGATTCCGGGCTACCTCCACATTGATGTTCTCGTAGGTCGACGACGGGTAGCCGTAATAGACCCACAAGAAAGAACAGACCTGCATTTCCCGACCCGGCGCCTGCATCTGTTGCACGCGCGAGCCGGTGACCTTGACGATTTCGCCTGGTCCGAGGAAGCGGGAAATCTCGTAGCCCAGATTCGGGAAGGCGCTGGATTCCATGGCTACGGCATGTGCGCCGGGCTTGCTGCCAATCACAATCGGCGTCCGGCCCAGCCGGTCGCGCGCCGCATACAGGCCTTCCGGCGTGAGCAGCAGGATCGAGCAGGAGCCCTGGATCTGCTCCTGGGCGCTGCGCAGTCCCTTGACGAAGGAAGATTCCCGGTTGATCAGCGTGGCCACGAGTTCCGTGGGGTTGATTCGCCCGCCGCTCATCTCCGAGAAGTGGGTGGTGCGCTTGCCATAGGCGACTTGCGTCAGCGCGTCGAGGTTCTGGATGACGCCGACGGTGACAATGGCGTAGGTGCCCAGGTGCGAGCCGATGATCAGCGGCTGATCCTCATAATCGCTGATGATGCCGATGCCGTACGCGCCTTTCATCCGGCTGATGTCGTGTTCGAACTTGGAGCGGAACTGCGCGTTGGTGATATCGTGGATGAAGCGGATGGGGCCGGCGTCTCCGATGACCGCCAACCCGCCGCGCATGGTGCCGAGGTGCGAATGATAATCGGTGCCGTAAAAAACATCCGTCGTGCAGTCCGTCTTGGATGCGACGCCAAAGAATCCGCCCATGAAACACCTCGTTGGTTGGGGATGGAAATGCAAAGGGGGAATTATTGCGTCGCGGACACCTAAAGACCAGCACAAAAGAGCCCCATGACAATCTTACTTTATCCCGCTATGATGCCGCACGTAATGGATGGACAGGTTCCTTGGTTGGGAAGCTTGCTGGAGCACAGGTGTACCGTGAAATTGGATGTCGTGCGTAATCCCAGGCTGCCGGTTGCCGTGGTGGCGCTGGTCCTGCTGGTGCTGGCGGTGGCGTTGCCCGGACTGCGCAAGCTGCCGGTGACGGACCGCGACGAGGCGCGTTACGCCCAGGCCTCCAGGCAGATGGTGGAATCCGGCGACTATGTGCAGATCCGGTTTCTGGAAGAGGCGCGCAACAAAAAACCAGCCGGCATCTACTGGCTGCACACGCTGAGCGTGCGGCTGACAGGGGTCAAGGATGAGATCTGGCCGTATCGTTTGGTCTCCGTAGCGGGCGCGCTGCTGGCGGTGCTGCTGGTTTATTTGCTGGCGCGGCGGATCCAGCCGGACGCGCCGCTGCTCCCGGCGGTGGCGCTGGCGGCCTGTCCGCTGCTGGTCTGCGTGTCGCATGCCGCCACCACGGATGCCGTGCTGCTGGCCACGGTTTGCGGGGCGCAGGTGTGTCTGGCGCGGGTATATACAAGCGTCAGGGGTCAGGGGTCAGGGGTCGGCCAGGCCACGGGCATAAAGCCACCAGAAGAATCCCTGCTGTGGGCCGCCGTCGGCTTCTGGGTGGCGATCGGGACCGGCATTCTCGTGAAGGGGCCGCTCACGCCGCTGATTGCCGGGTTGACCGTTCTGGCGCTTTGCCTGCATGACCGCTCTTTCCGCTGGCTGCGCGCGCTGCGTCCGGGACTCGGCCTTGGCTTGTTGCTGTTGATTGTGGTGCCGTGGCTGGTGGCGATCCAGCAGGCGACCCATGGCGCGTTCCTGCGCGAGTCGGTGGGCAAGGACTTATTAACCAAGGTGCAGGGGGCGCAGGAGAGTCATGGCGCGCTGCCGGGCGCTTATCTGGCAGCGGCAAATCTACTATTTTGGCCGCTCTTTCCGCTGGCCTGGCGGGGTATCGGGCAGGCTTGGCAGGCGCGCCGGCGTGATCCGGCGGCGGTTTTTCTGCTGGCGTGGCTGGTGCCGGCGTGGCTGGTGTTCGAGCTGGTGCCCACGAAACTGCCGCACTATGTGCTGCCGCTTTATCCCGTACTGGCGTTCCTGGCGGTACGCGGGTGGGGAGCTATCGGGCAGTCGGACGGTCGGACAGTCGGCCAGTCGGACCGTCCCACCGCTCAACCGCCCGACCGTTCCACCGTCCCACCGTCCCACCGTTCCCAGTGGCCCACGCGGGTCTGGCGCTTCACCTGCTGCGTCGTCGATGTATTGTGGTGGGTGGGTGCGGCGGCATTTGTGATGGGGCCGGTGGTGGCGGCGCGTTTGCTGGGGTGGGCATGGCTGCCGGCGGCGTTTGGCTGTGCGGTGGTGGCAGGTGGTGCGGCTGGGATCGGGTGGTGGTTGCGGCGGCGGCCGGCGGCGGCTGTGGCGGCTGCCGTTGTGTTTGCGCTGCTCTATTTTGTTGGCGTTTTCGCCTATGTCGTGCCCAGGCTGGATGACCTCTGGCTCACGCGAAACATATCGGCCATGGTGGCCCGGGAGACGCAGGGGCGTCCGGGGCGCGTGGTCTCGGTTGGCTATACCGAGCCGAGCATGGCCTTCGCCTTCGGGTCACAGACCCTGCTCACGGGCGGGGTGGCGCGCGCTGTCACGGAGTTGCAGCAGAATCCCGCGGCGATCGTGCTGATCCAGGATGTGCCGGCTGCTCCGCCCAAGCTGTTGCCCATGGGTGATGCGGCCTGGGAGGCCCTGTGCCGACGAATCGTTGTGCCGGAAAAGAACCGGTATCGCGAACGTTTTCTCGCGGCCGCCACGCAGGCCGGTGTGCAGGTGCGGGAGGTGGCGGTGGTCGACGGCCTCAACTATTCGCGGACGAGACGGGTGCGCGTCATCCTGTATCTGGTTTCGAGGGGTCAGCCCTGAAGCGAACAAATTGTGGTTTCGAGGGGTCAGCCCGGTTTCGAGGGGTCAGCCCTGAAGCGAACAAATTGTGTTTGCGGGCGGGCAGGAATGTGATATACGTATTGCATGGCAAGACAATTGCGATTGGAATTCAAGGGGGCGATCTATCACATTA
>JBAXVM010000266.1:0-4077 GCA_037129105.1 bacterium | reverse complement strand
CCGGAGCTGCAGAAGTGGACGGCGCACTCCGGGCAGCCGCGCGACTGGCCCTGCCTGATCCAGCGCATCGGCGTCTGGTCCGGCTTCCTGGCCATGTGGGCAGGCGTGGCCACGCCTGCACAGGCGAAGCGGATGGTGCAGGAGCACTATCACAACGAGCAGACTTTTCACGCGCCCTTCGGCATTCGGACGCTCTCGCGGATGGAGAAGATGTATAACCTGCGAGCCTCCGGCAACCCGTCGTCCTGGCTGGGTCCCATCTGGGGGATCTCGAACTATCTGGTCTTCCGCGGCCTGGTGCGCTACGGGTTCCAGGCCGAGGCGCGCGAGCTGGCCGGCAAGACCATTACGCTGTTCGGCATGGACCTGGAGAAGTGCGGCGCCCTGCACGAGTACTACCAGCCGGAGAACGGCGCGCCGCTGCTCAACATCGGATTCCAGAACTGGAACTACTTGGTCCTGAACATGATTGCGTGGCTGAAGAACGAGCCGGTGGTGGAAGAATTTTAAGACGATGGGCAGGGCGCGAAGGACCGTGCTCCTGCGGCGCGTCTGCCGAACTCCGATTCCGGCCTTGGCATGGGCCGCAATCGGAGTTGCGGGGGTCGGTGGACGACTACGGCGACGACTACGGTGGACGAATTCAGAATTCCCCTCGTTATACTTACATTGTCCGAATACGACCGTAGGGACGGCTTTACGCCGTCCATGATCAGACTGTTATTCGGTTGCACCGCCACGGCTGGCAGCGTAATATTCTACCTATCACTGACTTGGCTGCTGTTTTGCCGTGAACGCCACGAAACGTTACGTCAACTGCGATTCGTTCATCACTGAGGAGTATATTGCCATGATGCGAGGAATGAAACTGGCTTCTCTGCTGCTCGTCGCCGGCCTGGTAACAGGCTGTTTTGTTGCGGCGCGCGCGGAATCAATTACGTTTGTGCTGGTGACGGAGTCGAAGGGGCAGACCACGCAGATCCCTGACCGGCAGGAGTTGTGGCAGTCGCCCTTCGGTGGGTATTGGGTGGCGCGCACCGTGCCGTTCCGTTTGCAGGTGGGCGATCAGACGATCTTTGACTGGTCAAACGTGCGCGACAAGATGCTTGACCAGGCCGAGAAGACGGTGGTGGACTCGGATTCCAAGTTGATCGAAAAGATGATGGCCAAGGTGGATTCCGTGATTACGCAGCGCGAGGACTCCTGCGTGAATGGACTTTTCCGGAAGACTGCGGCACGGATTGTTCTGCCGATCGGCAAGCACACGATTCGTCCATTGGGTATCGAGTTCACGATTAAGGATGATGGCACGCCGGTCTCGCAAGACCCGCGGATCCGCATTGTGGCAAAGGACCGGCGCATCGAAGTGGTCTGTTATCCGGTCAGTTTTCGCATGTTTGCCGAGGGGGCTACTGCGCCGATGCCGATGCAGCTCGCGATGGATACCGGCGTGCTGACGGAAGGCATCGACACCTTGGTTGCGGAAGCGGGTGGACGAACCCCGACCGATACCTCGCCGGTGCCGCCGGGGCAGTTTTACAAGCTAACCCTCTTTCTGCCTGCTACGCTGCCTGAGAAACCGTATAACATGAACACGGTTCGCTTTCTGCTTGGCGCCGATGGGCAGGTTAAACTGCAACCGGGCACGGAGTCGTTCGCCAAATGCCCGGATGGTCGCGAGATCCGGTTTTTGAGAATGGCGCCTCCTCCTGCCCAGGCGGGTACGGTGCAGCGGCTCGTGGGTGTTCGCTGGGTTGGTGCCGCACGCGGCGTGAATATCGCCGGATCAATCGTTGGCAAAGATTCGGAGGGGTCGAGTTGTCTGACGTTTGCAGGCGCGGCGGCGCAAGCGGTCCGGATTGGCTCGCTGGACGTGCCGATCCCGGCGGCCGATGCGGCGTGGCCGCATCAGGAGCTGATCTGGGACGGAAAGACGGAGACAGCCTGGCTGGTCGGGTTGCCTGCGATGACGTTCCGTCCGGGCGCGGAGATCCGCTGTCGTGCAACGCGGTTGGCCGGCAAGGCCGTGGAGTCGCCCAAAACGATCACCGTGGCACTGGAGCCCATGTCGGGTGGTGCGTCCGGCGGCAGCCTGAGCCTGAAAGCTGGCGATGGGGGAGTGTATGCCGGTTCGCTGCCGTCCAAGCCCGGCTTCTGGCGCTTGCGCGTCACGGGCGACAGCGGCGGACCGTTGCAAGGGCAGATCCTGGGCGTGGCGCTGATCTGCGAACAGGCGAGCGCCTCGGTTTCGCTGTTCACCGTCAACAACCGCGCCATGCAGCGGCGCGGCGACGCAATCGATCTACTCTGGTTTGCCCGGCGCAATGCGGGCGCCGCGGCTGCGGAGTGGCCGGTGCGTCTGCGCGGCATGGGGTTGGATGCGATCGTCGCGCGCATCGCGGTGCCGGCCGGCAGCGGCAGTTCGGCGGACGCGAGCGGGCGTTTGGCCGTGGACACGTCCGCGCTCGCCGCAGGCGAGTATACGGCGGTTGTTGAGGCAGACGGTGTGGCCGGCTATCCGTTCCGGTTCCGGATCTGCCAGCGCGAGCGGCTGAGCGATTTTGATATCTATTCCTTTTCCATTCACACGACGGCCGCCGAATTCTATCCGGGGTCGCCGATTAACTCCTACGTCGGGTCCCTGCCGGGCGGACCGGGGCTGGCACCGTTCCTGGCGGACGGGGATGGCGCGTATGATGCGGCCATGGCCGCATATGGTACCGCGCCGTTCGGACCGGCGCGCGAGATGTTTGCGCATCCAGGCAACTATGAACTTTCGCTGATGGCCCTGGCCGCCCAGGGGGTGCATGTCGCACCAGTATTCCCCGAATCGCATGCGGACGAGTCGCGCAACCCCAAGCATACGCTGCCCGAGAACCTGGCGAATGTGCGGCGGCGCATGACCCTGCATGTGCAGTCGCAGGCCGACTATCCGGGGATTGGCGGCTTCGACTTCGGCTGGTTGTCCAGCTACGGCGGCTATTGGGAATATACGCCGCGCTTGGACGGGTGGCAGCCACAAGCGGCGGGGGAGGCGGGCGCCTGGGCCTGGAAGCGCACGACGGAGGAATGGCCAAAAGTGGTCGCGAAATATGCGCATCTTAAGCCGATTAACAAGACGCTTTCGGACAAATGGAGCAAGGAATTGGCGGATATTCCCGGGCTGACCGAGGCGCAAATGGGGTGTGTGAGCCAGACCAGCCCGTTATTGGGTTGGTGGGACCGGATCCTGCCGAATTCCCTTGATGAGTGGTTCGCCGATGTCAAGGAGATCCGGCCCGGCATGACCACGCATGATCACAAGTCCTCGCCCAGTCTCAACGGTCCCTTCTCATGGTTTGGGAAGTCGCATCGCAGTTCGGTGGACTTCTCCGAGCACTTCCTGTCTCCGCTGGATTGCTTCCGGTCCCCGGCCGTCATGGCTATGGACAACCGGAACAAGCAGAAGATCCAGATCGCGGTGCAGGCTCATCACGGCATGCAGGCAGAAATGATCCCCACGGTTTTGGGTGCTGCCGGACGCGGCGCAGATGGGATTGCCTTCACCGGTAATAACGATGCCGACGCCGGCGGATTGGATGCGCTCCCCCGCGTTCTTGAACGGTTTGGTTCCTGGTTTACGACCCTGGATCCGCTGCCGGATGTGGCTGTTTACTATTCGCCTTCCTGGGGCGCCAGGGTGTTCACGGTCTTGTATGATCTGGCGCGCATGCGGCGGCCTGGCATGATGGTAGGTCCGCAAGACGTGGAAGCCGGCGAACTGTTGAAATATAACGTGCTCTTGCTGGTCGGCCAGGAGATGAATATGCCGCCAGAAATCCTCGAGGCCTTCCGCGCCTTCGAAGCCAAGGGTGGTGTCATCCTGAAGGATGATTCGTGCGCCAAGGATGTGCCCGGCAGGTCCATCGGGTTCGCCTACGATAACAGTCATGTGGCCGGCAGCTGGGGCGGCGCGCAGGCCGGCGGCGAAGGGGAGTTTACCTGGGCGCTGAGCCTTTATCTGGCCAAGGAAAAATTCCTGATTGATGCGTTTGCCAAAACGCCCCAGCCTGTGGTGACCACGCCGGACACGGATAT
>JBAXVM010000265.1:0-4089 GCA_037129105.1 bacterium | reverse complement strand
CGACCTTGCCGCTGCCGGTGTCCATCCAGACCTGTGCCGACCAGCTCTGCGATCCGCCGGCCTGGTAGGTATTCATCAAGATAAAATACTGTGTGCCAGCGAACGTCGTGGGGATGAACTGCCAGGCCGTGTAAATCCATTTGCCGGAGGTGGCGAAAGTGTATTCCTGGACTAGGTCGCTGTTGCCGGCAATGGCGACGGATCTCGTGCCCGTGCGGGCGGGCGTGGCGGCTACCAGTGCACCGGCAGCAGCGACGTTGTCCCACCCCTTCCAGCCACCCTGCCCGTGCATCTGGCTGCCGGCGGCATACGACTCAAAGGAATCTGCCCAAGATGTGGCTGCCGTGGATGTCAGCGGCGCGAAAGCGGCCAGTAGCCCCGTTACCAGCGCAAGGGAAAGAATGGCTGATCGGCGAAAGGAACGCGAACACGCCGAAATAAAACTGGACGTCCTGAACTGCATAATCATGCCCCTTGTCAACCCTCGTTTTCATTTTGTCAAACGCGGGAGCGGTATTTCGCCTCGACCAACAACAAGGAACTTCAGCGACCAAGGCCCAGCGCGCCCAGCAGGGCCACACAGGCGGTGTCGGTGCGCAAGGTACGGGCGCCCAAAGAGAAACGCGAAAACTTATGCTGCTCCAGCAGTTCGATCTCGAACGGTGTCCAGCCGCCCTCCGGCCCCACCGCCAGAAGCAGGGGAGCCCTGCCAAGCGCACCCTGCGGCCTGACAGCCACACCCTCCGGGTGCGCCACCAGCCGAAGGGAATCTGGAAACTCGGCATCCAGCCGGTCTTCGACATACGGCCGGAAGCGCGGCTCGACCGAAACGCGAGGCAGGTGTGTGTTTCCCGACTGCATCAACCCCTCGACAAGCAACGGACGATAATGCGGCTCCTGGATCCAGTGGGTTGCAAAGTAATCGCGCTCCACGCGCGCCGCCGTGATCAGCACGATACGCCCCACGCCAAGTGCCGCCAGCTGTGCCCAGAGGCGCTTGAGAACCTTGGGCCGCGGCATCGCGAGAATGAGGTCCGCCCAAGGAGGCGGCGTTTGCGTGTCGAGCGTCACATCGAGCCGCACCGTCACCGGGCCGGATTCCAGCACACGTCCACAGCCGGCCAGGCCATCCACCATGCCGACCTGCAGACTCTGTCCGACACGCGCGCCCAACACCTTGCGAATGTGCACGGCGCGTGCATCGTCCAACACGACCGTGCCATCCGCCAGCAGTTCACCACGTTCGAAGAGAATACGGTTCACACGAGCTCGTCACCCATTTCCACCGCATCGAGGTCAATCACGCCGCGAAAAACTTCCTTGGCCGGACCGGTAAGGGTCATCCCTGTACATTGGCCTTCGCGCCAGTCGCCGTCCACGATCAGCTCATATCCGGCCGTGGTGCGTACGCGGACCGGCAGCGTAAAGCCGGCGGTCTCCACAGCGGCCACCGCACAGGCCACGGCGCCGGTGCCGCAGGCGCCGGTCTCCGCCTCCACGCCGCGTTCGAAGGTGCGCACGCTCATGCGGTCAGGCGCGCGCCACATGACGAAATTCACATTGGTCCCCTCGGGCGCAAAAGCCTCATGGCGGCGCAGGGCGCGGCCGGTTGCCGCCACGTCAACGCTGCCAAGATCTTCCACCGGCACGACAAACTGCGGCACACCCGTGTTCATATAATGTCCCAGACAAACGGTGTTGTTGACGGGCACCTGCAGATTGTAACGTCGCTTGTCCGGTTCCGGCATCCAGACCCGCACACCGTGGTCAGTCAACTCCGCGTCCATGAGACCGCACCGCGTCTCCATAGTCATGGTCCGGCCGGCTGCGCCAATGCCGTGCGCAAAGACCGCCACGCAGCGCGAGGCATTGCCGCACATCTCGGCCTCGGCGCCATCGGGATTCAGAAACCGCATGCGAAAGTCGGCGCGCGTCGAGGCCTGGATCAGCACCACCCCCTCGCAACCGACTCCGGTGCGGCGGGCAGCCAAGCCGGCCATCAGCAGATGATCCTGCCAGGGGATGTGCCCTTCGCGATCATCCAGCATGACGAAATCATTTCCGGCACCGTGCATCTTGACGAAGGATAATTTCATAGTCCGATTCCAAACATTCGCAACATCTGCTGGCGAACATCCTCCCGGCTCTCCCAGGGGATTTCCGCGCCTCCGCTGGCATCCACCAGATCCAAAAGAATACGCAGGGATTCGTCCAGGATCAAGTCATCCTTCACGCCGGGCTCCTCCGTCACCTTGAGTTCCGCATCCTGCATCTTCTGGATCTCGCGCTCGGTGGCGGCCTGCTCCATGCGCGCCTTCTTTTCGAGCGGCACGGTCGTGCGCGCATTGAGATCGCGTAAGTGCTGGACCAGGCGGCAATAGGCGGTATAGCGGGCATTTTTAGCCAGACGTTCCGCGGAACGGGCCCGGAGCCCGGGCAGCCATTTCGCCAGATCCCAGACCTGCTTGTACGGCAACGCCTGCACGCAGGTCCATGGCATGGCGTTGGGAAGCTTGTCCTCCCCCGTTTCGAGCGTATCAATGACTGACGGGATGACGATGTCCGGGCGGACGCCACGCAGCTGGGTAGACAGGCCGCTGATCCGGTAATAATTGGCCGTGGTAACCTTGAGCTGCCCCAGCTTTTCGTCTCCGAGGGGCAGGATGGTTTGAACCGATCCCTTGCCATGGGTCTGCGGATCACCGACCATCACGGCACGTCCGTAATCCTGCAGCGCGCCCGCCACGATTTCCGAAGCCGAGGCGCTGAAGCGATTCAGCAGTACCACCATGGGACGCCGAAACGCCACGGCCGGATCGGTATCCGGAATCGGCAGCACCTGAATCTGCCGTACTTCGCGCACCTGCACCACAGGCCCGCTGCGAATGAATGCGCCGGCCAACTCAACGGACTCGCGCAGCGACCCGCCGCCATTGTTGCGCAGATCCAGCACCAGGCCCTCCACATTTTCAGCGTTCAGCCGGCCCAAAATGCGCATGACATCCAAAGCGGCACTGCGGTAGCCGGGCGTACCGGGTCGCTGCTGCATGGTGCCGTAAAACGCCGGCAGCTTCACCACGCCCAGCCGCCGCTCGCGGCCGTCCGGCAGCGTGATCCGTTCGACGCGCCCTGTGGCAGCCTGCTCCTCCAGCTTGATCTCATCGCGAAGCAGGTCCACCAGCCGCGTGGTGGCGCCGCTCGGATCGCTGGCGGAGATGACGTTAAGCACCACCTTCGTGTTCTTGGGTCCGCGGATCTTGCGCACGGTCTGGTTGAGCGGTTGATGCACGACATTCTCAATCGGCCCATTATCCTGCCCCACACCGATGATCTTTTCGCCCCGCCGCAGGCGGATCTCGCGCGTGTCGCGCGCCGCCGGCCCGCCGGGAATCAGCTCCTCGATCTTGACCGCCCCGTCCTCGGCGCGCAACTGCGCACCGATGCCGCACAGCGAAAGGCTCATGTCAATGTTGAAGTCCTCCATGCGAGCCGGCGACATGTATTCGGAATGGGGATCGTAGGCGTTGGCCACGGCGCCCAGATAGCGCGAGAGCACAAACTCCGGGTCCGCATCCTGCAGCACCATCTGGAACTGTTCGTAGCGTTTGCGGACAAACTCTTCCGGGGTCGGCGGCGGCGGCGCACGCAGGGCGGCATTGGTGGCAATCGCGACCGGTATCTGATTGGTTGCGCGCGTCGCATTCAACTCGGTCGTGACCACATAGCTCAGATACTCGTTCTTGATCCGCCGGCGCCAGAGATCATCCTGCGCCGCGCGATCGGTGGGCCAGGGCGCATCTTTGCGGCGCCACTGGTAATCCTCGACCACGGTAAAATCCATCTTTTGCGCCAGCATGTTGGTCACAAACGCCACGCGCTCCAGCACCCGCTGCCGGTAGATGTTGAAAAGGTCGTACGCCAGTTGCACATCGCCGTGCCGCAGCGAATCGCCAATGCGCTGGCGATTGACGGACAGTTGATCAATGTCGGACTGCAGCAGATAGCTGTGATCAAAGTCTATCATGTTCAGGTAGCACGTCCAGGCGCGCGTGGAGACCTCTTCTTCGAGCGGTTCCTGGCGCAGATGCA
>JBAXVM010000264.1:0-4098 GCA_037129105.1 bacterium | reverse complement strand
CGCTACCACAACAATCACAACGAGTTAGATGTGAGACAAGCCTTCTTCCCCAATTTAAGTTATAGGCAAGGACCCAGCGCGGGCGCGAGCCCGCAACCCAACCGGGTTTGAACAGGAGGCAACAGAGAGAACGGAGGGTTGCCTTGCTCTGTTATCTCCGTTGCCTCCTGTTCAAACAATGTGTCAGAAAAACACGGTTCGGACGGGTAGTAGTACGAAGATTCGCAGAAAAGACCACGTGTAATGAACGAAACCGTCGGATTTATTGGACTTCGTGTCCTTCGTGGTGAAAAAACTCGGTTGCTTCAGGCAAAGACCATGATCTCACCACAGCGCGCGCGCTTGCGTTTCAGCCCCCTCTCTGGCAACCTGTTCACATGGCTGACCGCATTGCTCCCGTCCGTAAAACCCCTGTCGAAATCCTTTCCGGCCTTTTGAGCGGGCACGCAGATGCCCTGTTGTTTGGCGGGGCGGAAAAGGGCAAAAAGTACCTGCTGAGCTTCATCGAGCGAGCCAACTCCGTGCCCAACGCGGTAAAGTTCTTCCTTTTTGATCTGCTCGCAGAGGACGCCTTCCGGTCCGGCGACGTCGAGGCCTGCCGTAACGCCGTGGCGCGGGCGGCGGAGCACCTGCCGGCCGCACAGGAAGAAACCGCCCAGCAATTCCGGGAGTACGCTCCGTCGATCCGCTTCCTCGAACGCGGGATCGCGCTGGCCCTCGACGACGGTGATTTTGAGAAAGCTATGGCCATGTGCGACCAGGCGATCGCCCTTGGAATGGGCAAAGCCTACGCCGCCAAGCGCGCCTCAGTCGAGCGGATGCTGTAGCCGTGGGCCAGCAACGGGCGCATCTGCGATTTATTAACCTGCGCGGAAAGGTAGGGCGGGGCCGCCGGACCCGCCGCTTTCCTGCAACACGGAGGCAAGCCCGCCGCGCGGCTGCGCCACGAACAAACGCTCGGGTAACTTGAAATTTTCCGCGCCGTGGAACGTGTCTTTGCCGCCAAAGAACACAAAGAAACACAAAGAGCACCGCATATTTTCAACCCGCGTCTTTGCGATCTTTGTGTTCTTTTGCGGCCAAGCATAGCCATGCGTCGCCAATTCAAGTTATAGGTAAGCCCGCTTGCAACGAATTACACCGTAATCCGCCGGACGCGTGCGCCTTCGTCACGCTGCACGGTCCGGGCGTAGCGTACCGCCGGCAGGCCGAACAGCATCGTATAGTAATACGCCCCCGGCGGCAGCCCCACGGCATCCTTCAGTTCCGGCAGCAGCTCCATGGCCATCTTGGCCAGGCCACACCAGACTGTGCCCAGGCCGGCGCTCTGTGCCAGAAGTTCAAAGTAGGCCAGCGCGAGGTTTACGTCCTCCGCAGGACAGACGGAGTCCGGTCCTGCAGAGACGACCAGCAGATGGGGTGCGCCCCGGAAGATCACGTCCACTTTCTGGTCAAACCACGCCGGAACAGCCTGCACAAGGTAGGCATACGGCGCCGGGACGCGACCCGCCTTCACCGCACCAGCCAGCGCGTCGAGCGTCCGGGAACGCAGGCGCTGCATGGCGTCCTTGTCGTCGATCACCGCGAACGTCAGAGGCATCCGGTTGACCGCGGAGGGCACATTCCCGAGCGCAGCCAGCAGTTGCTGAAGCAGCTTCGCATCCACATTCTCGTCCCGATATCGCCGCACGCTCCGCCGCCCGCGGACCAGGTTAATCATCTTGTCCGGGGCCGGGAACGCGCCGGCAGCCAGAGGAAGGCTCCTGGCAGGATCGCGCCCGAAAATGGAGACCGCCGCCGCGGGGCAGACCGCCAGGCAGTGCTGACACCGGATGCAGCGCTCTTCATTCTCCGGACGGATGTGCGGCGCGGCATCACCCGTACGCTCGATGATCCGCGACGGACAATCCAGCACGCACTGATCGCACTTCGTACACTTGGCCTGATCAACCTTGAACTGCAGCATGTGCTTCCTCCTTGCCCGGCCAACCACCCGGGACAGATCGAACGCTCCGCCAGGCCCGCTACCCGGGAGTTGTTGTCAAAGAATACGCTTATTACGCTTTGACTCAAGGCTTATTGCCGACTCAAGACCGTTTGTAGTGACGCCGTAAGGCGTTTCGGTGCCATAATGAGAACTGATGGGCTGAATCGTACTGGCGACGCGTGAAAACAACAGGTATGCTACTTCATGAGTCCATCAAGGAATCTGCACATGATGACGTCTGGACATCTGCGATCGATCGTACGCCCCTGCCCCCTGGCCGGAATAATGGCGGTGGCGGGCCTCCTGTTGGCGGCCGCAACCGCGCTCCGGGCCGGGGACGGTCCAGACCTGGCTGGTGCCAGCCATACCAATCACATTTCCGCCAGCGCCCTGCCGCTCTGGATCGACGTACCCACCAACGCGACCCGTTCTGACATCCTGCGCCATACCGATCTGACGTCGACGAACCACGGGTGGTCGACGGACGCAGGCAGCGCCCTGGCAACGTCCTCCACCTGGCGCACCACCGCGACCATCGGCACCGGTTTTTTTCATGCCCGAAACGGCGGTGGGCCTGATTGTCCCGGCGAGCGACACCGCAGCGTGGATGGCTGGTTCCAGGAAGTAGGCGTCGGCATGGAGCGGACCCTGGACCCGGCAGATTCCGGGTTATCCGTAGGATTTGGCGTCAGCGTCGGATGGCTGCGGCTTCACTGAACGAAACGTTCCTTCCGCGGCAGGTCGGACAGTTCAAACTTCGCAAGATTATCGAGCGCCAGGTCTGCGGATGCGACATCCTGTCGGGGCGCGCCGGGGCGGACAAGCGCCACGCACCGCATGCCGGCGGCCTTGGCGGCACGCACGCCGGCGGCCGAATCCTCGAACACCAGGCAGTCCGAAGGCGCCACGCGCATCATCTCTGCCGCCAGCAAATAGCAGGCCGGATCCGGCTTGCCAGGGCCGTAATCTTCGGCGCCCAGGAAAAAACGCACACACGGTCCGATCCCCATGAGCGTCACGCTGTCCGCGATATCCATGCGCGGTGAACCGGAAACGATCGCCACGGGATGTTCCGCGGCCAGACGCACCAGCAACTCGATGGAACCCGTGATGCGCACATCGGAGACGGCGCGCAGACGTTGCAAATGCACGCGCAATTCCGCGCCGGCGCGGTCCATGCCGCAGTCGGTCTGCGGAAAACGCCGGACCATCTCCGCATAGACATCACGCCAGGAGCGACCGTAGACCAGCTCCGAGGCCTCCTCCGGCGTACAATCGGCGCCATGCGCCTGCAGAAAGCCCCGTGTGGCCTGAACCCAGAGCACCTCGGTGTCCAGCAGCGTGCCATCGAGATCAAAGAAAAACGCACGTATCATGGCGTCCCGTCATGCGGCCAGCTGCTTTACGCCTCCGGCTGCGACGCCGGAACCTCTGCGGTGGCCTGCCCGCAGCACTTCTTATGTTTCTTGCCGCTGCCGCAGGCGCAGGGATCGTTGCGACCGATCTTGGGCGTCTCGCGACGCGCCGGCGGCTGGCTGACGATCCGGCCGTCCATGAAGCGCCATTCGCCATCCACGCGTCCGAACTCGGCGATCTCGTGATGTTCCAGGTCTGATTTTTCGATCTGGTAACGGGCGACAAACTCAATCACGGCGCTGTCGTCCTGCGCGCTGCCACCTTCCGCCTGCCGGATCTCAAATCCCTTCCACTCCGCCGACTGCGCCCACTTGCGGCTGTTCTCGGCATCAAACTCCTTGCGCACGCGCGACCCGGACGTTTTGTAGATGTAGTCGATCTCAGCCAGCGTATAGGCCGTATAGCGCGAACGCATGAGCGCCTCAGCCGTGGCGGCGCGCGTATGGCCCAACAACAGCGGTTCGCAGCACTGCTCATAGGAACGGCCGCTGCAACAGGGACAATCGCTCATGCGCAGACTCCTCGACGTGTGGCAATTGCCGCACCGGGACCAGTAATCGATCCGTTATGGATGACAGGATGCGGCGGGTCTGCCCTGACGGATCCCGGCGGACGTTCCACAATGCGCTCCCGCCAAAACTGGTGGGGAATACTGGACTCGAACCAGTGACCCCTTGCATGTCAAGCAAGTGCTC
>JBAXVM010000263.1:0-4128 GCA_037129105.1 bacterium | reverse complement strand
AGTGCAGGGTGCCGGCCAGGAGGAACAGCAACCAGAGCAGCGATGAAACATAGGAGAAGACCCCCACGCCCAGATGCAGCCGGCTGATCGGCCTAAAGCCCTTGGCAAACACGAGCCAGGCATGCTGCAAATTGCCGCGGCACCAGCGCAGGTCGCGCTTGGCATGATCAATCAGCGTGGGCGGTCCGCCCTCAAAGCTTCCGGGCAGGTCATAGGCCATCCAGACTTCGTAGCCGAATTTGGCCATCAGTGCGGCTTCAACATAGTCATGGCTCATGTACTTGGACGCGCCGGACGCACCCGGGACATCCGGCAGCCCGCAGTGCTCGATAAACGGCTTCAGGCGGATGATGGCGTTATGGCCCCAGTAATTGCCCTCGTTGAGCTGCCAGAAGTGCTGCCCCGCGCTGAAGATCGGGCCATAGGCCGAGCTGGAGAACTGCATCAGACGGGCAAATGGCGTGGTGCCGCCATACAGCACAGGTGAGCTCTGGAGGATGCCGACCCGCGGGTTGGCTTCCATCAACGCGACCAGGTTGACCAGTGTCCGTCCGGCCATGAGGCTGTCGGCATCGAGCACCATCATGTAGCGGTACCGTCCGCCCCAGCGACGGCAGAAGTCGGCGATGTTGCCGCTCTTGCGGTTGATCGGCATGCGCCGCCGCCGGTAGAAAATATGTCCGAACCCGTTGAGCTGCTTGCATAGCTCGACCCAGGCCGCCTCCTCCTCGATCCACTTGTTCGGGTCGTTGGAATCGCTCAGGATAAAAAAGTCGAAGCGCGTATGTGCGCCGATGCGCTCCAGCGAATGGTAGATGACCCGCAACCCTTCGTACACTTCGCGCACGTTCTCGTTGTAGATCGGCATGACAATGGCCGTGACCGGCAGGCTGTCGGCCACCACGGGGTTCGGCAGCGAGCGTGTGATGCGGGTGTTGTCGCGCCGGCGTGCCAGCAGCAGGAACCCAGCGCTGGCCTGGACAAACCCCAGCGCCACCATGGCGCACAAGGGGATGAAAAGCACGAGCAGGAGCACGCGCGCGGTTGAAATATGATGCGACCACAGGATATCGGCGAGAATTGCGGAGGCCAGGCCGGTGATCAACACCACGGTCGAGAAGAACAGAAACCGGCGGCGCTGTCGATGGGCGGGTTGCACCAGCGGGCTGACGGTAAAGCCGGCCTCGCCGCCGCCAGGCGCCGGAGACGCGCCTTCCGGCGGTGGCACGGGCGGCGTCACGAGGGGAAGGTCGGCGGAGATCAGCGAGTCACTCATTACGGGTTGCCACTAACGCGTTTTATAAAACAGATAAACCAGCAGCAAAACAAAAAGAGCCCAGGCGACCAGCGCCTGAAGAAATGGCCGGCGGTTGAGCGAATCCAGCGTATCGCCGGCAATCTCCGGGAACCAGCCGTAGTCGATCTCGCGCGGCACCATGTTGCTGATCTCGAGATTCGGCCCGGCCACCAGCATGCTTTCGCGCATTTCCTTCACAAAATCCGGCGGCAGATCATCGGTGGTGAGAAAGGCATACGGCCAGCGATCCGGTCCATCGCAGAGCAGCAGCGCGACACGGCCGTCGACCAGCGAAAAATGGCCGCCCTCCGCGGCCGGCTGCATCATGCGCGCAAACCAGGCCTTCATCATCACCTGCGTTTCGCGGATGGCCATGGCGGAAAGCGCCGTTTCATTCGCGACCGGCCCCTGCTCGGCCACGCGCTGCAGGATGCGATGAATCAGCCGCGCACGGTGGAGGCGGCTGTTAATGCGGCCGGCGCGAAGGTAGTTTTCCACCTTCTCGTAGGCTTCATTCCATTCATCGGCCGAACCCCACGCCGGCACGAATGGCTTTAGTGTGTCACCAGTGGATATGTCCATGTTTCACTCAGCGGATTGCCGGCCTTGTCGCGCAGGACAACCTGTACGGACACCGGTTTGCCGGCAATCGTGTCGAGCACTTCAAACCCCAGGCGCCACCCTTGAATCTCGGGGTTTGCCAGCAGGTGCAGGCCGTGCAGCTTACCCTGGTCCAGCGTAATGTCGGGCACAGGTTCCCCCGTTGACTTGCGATTGAACCGGCCCCCGGCAAAATCCAGCACTACGCGACGTCCGGCTACGAACGAATTGATGGTGCGGGCCAGCGGCGGCCAGACGGGGTTGTCCATGTACCAGTGCAGTCGCCAGGCGGCTTCCAGCGGCTTGCCGGGCACCAGCGCCGCAGATGGCTGCCAGTAGGCCACGATGTTGTCGCCGTACTCATTCCAGGCAGGCAGTTCGGCCAGCATGACATACCCGAAGCCCCAGTCGCCGACAGGCTCCACCCACACGCTCGGACGCTTATGGTAGTTGGCTTCAATGTCCTCATAGCTGGTATACCGGCGGTCGCGCTGGAGCAAGCCGAAGCCCAGCGGACTCTTGGCCAGCAACCGTTGTTCCTGCAGGCTGGCCGGGTTGCGCAGCGGCCGCCAATACCACGTGCCGTCGCCGCGGGCAAGCAACAACCCGTCGGCATCATGCACTTCCGGGCGGAACTCGCCCTGGTGATTGACCGTGTTTTCGCCAAACCAGTACATGCTGGTCAGTGTGCCCAGGCCATAACGGGTCAGCTTATGCCGGGCATACAGCACGCACTGCACATCGACAATCGTGTCTTCGCCGGGTTGCACCGTGAACCGGTATGCGCCGCAAACGCGGACGCTGTCCAGCAGCGCATCAATGACAATGTTCGTGGCATTTGCAGCCGGGCGTGAGACCCAGAACGAGATGAAACGCGGGAACTCCTCCTTCTCCTCGCAGCAGGAATCCACGGCCAGGCCGCGCGCGGACGTCCCGTAGATCTGGCCCTTGCCGAGCGCCCGGAAATAGGAAACGCCGAGAAACGAGATTAACTCGTCATATTTGTCCGGGATGTTCAACGGGTTGAGCAAGCGGAAGCCGGCAAAGCCGAGCGTGTTGGGCAACTCCGCCGTATTCACGGGAATCTGGTGGTAGAGGAACATTTTCGGGTCGAACATCACCGGCGCACTCTGGCCGTTGGCAACCATGTGCAGGGCAATATTTTGTTTGAGGAGCGGTCCGCCCAGGTGGTACATCATCATGCGGAACGGCAGATTCTCGGCGCGCCAGATGGTCTGGCTCTGATCATATTCAATGCAGCGTATGTCGTCGTAGCACAACCGGTCAAGCGCAAGCGGCAGCGGCGCGGCGGATTCCTGAAACGGCGCGGCGGCGCGCGCGGCGGCCAGTTCGCAAACCCGTGCAAAGTTGGAGGTGGTGTCCTCCGCGCGCAGCGAGCCGATCGCCAGCATGACCAACAGAATGAGCGACAAGAAGTTACAGACTTTTAAGTGCATTTCGGGGCCTATTTTAGCGCATTATCCATAAAACGCCAGTGCAAACTGGAGATCAAAAAATTGGCGTTGCACATTCCATCCGACGTCAGTAACCTACTGCACCTGTGATAAGCCCGGTTGGCTTGCACGCCTAAGCTTGGAGGTCCCGCATGTCTGATCCTGTCCAATTGCATAAACGACAAGTGTCCATGGAAGAAGCTTTTTTCCTTGAACAGGAGCGCAAGATTCTGGATCGCCGGCGCGCGCAGCGGAAGCTGGAGGAAACCCGGCAGGATTTGGCTGCCGCTTCAGGCATCCGGAACGAGGCGATCCTGGAAAAACTGCTGGCGCTGAACGTGCGCCCCGAAACGCTGGCGTCGCTGGCGCTGGCACCCCTGATTGAAGTTGCCTGGTGTGATGGCGAGGTCACCGCGGAGGAGCGAAAGGCCGTTCTGGAGGCCTCCCGAAAGCAAGCCGGCGCCGGTGCGGCGCCACACGAACTGAGCCAGGACCTGCTCGCGCAATGGCTCACACACCGGCCGGATCCGAACTTGTTTGCCGCCTGGGAACAGTATGTGCAGGGGCTCTGCGAACTGCTCACCCCGGAAGACCGCCGGGCGCTGCGCCAGGAGATTCTGGCGCATGCCAATCTGGTGGCCCGCGCCAGCGGCGGCATCCTTGGGCTGGCAACGATCTCCGCAGCCGAGTCTGCGTGTCTGGCACGTATTGAAGCGGCGTTCGCCTAGCAGCCTGTCGGACTTAGCCTTCTGGAAGTACAAACCTTCTGCCGACAGG
>JBAXVM010000262.1:0-4139 GCA_037129105.1 bacterium | reverse complement strand
CGAGGACTGCCCAACCGCCACGGATGTCTCAAAAGCCGCAAAGTACACGTGGGGTGCCTTGTCGCCACGGGCTTCCCCTTCCAACACCAGGCCGGCTTTTCCCGCTCGGCCGGCATCCGGGACCACCCGGCAAGTTGCGCCTGCGACATTGTTGACGGCCAATGACCGAACGTTCTGACCCGGCACGGGTTGGCCAATTTCAAAACCCGTTTCGAACGTGCCCGGAGCGCTGGTCCCGGTCATCAAGGCGTTGGCGAAGCCCGTGGCGTTGGAGCCTGGCGTGAACCGAAACAGATCGTCCTTTTGCGAGCTGTTGCCGATCAACCGCACAGCACTGGCAACGGCATTGATCCGCACCTGTTCCCCGCCCTGTACAACATTGAGGTTCTGTACGTCCGCTTGTCCACCTTCGATATGCAATACCTGCGGCGCACCGGTATGCCACTGCTGGAGAAGAACGCGCCCCTTGCCGCGCAGCGTTCCAGCCGAACCGCCCCACCACGATAGCGTGTTGAAGAAGGACAATCGGCCGGCGAACGCATCCGTAACAGATAGGCATGCCTTGTCGAAGCAGGCGATCTCGGTGTTTATCAGTTCGATCCCGTCAGTCCCGGACGCCTCGACCGTAACTCCGCTCGCGGCCCTGTCCGATCCGTGATTGATCACCCGGCCGCTGCTACCGCCACCGTCGTCCACGAAGTGTAGCCCGTGCAGGTGCGAATACGTAAAGTTGTTCACCTGGATAGTCCGGGCGCAACGCCCGAAGATGAACGCGTCGAGATTCCGCCCCTGATATTCCCACACCATCTCGATAAGCTTGCCGTCATCGAGGCGCGCACCCGGCGCGGGGAATCCGGCTGGCCGGCGTGCCCAGAAGTGGGGGTTGAAATGGCAACTGTCCACCACCCCGCTGCCCTTGCTCACCCACAGGCCGCGCCGCAGAGGCGCTCCGCACAGGTAACGCAGCAGGTGCCCGTCGCTCGGGTTCGTGCCGAAGTCAGCGCCCTGATACGCGTTGCCAACCGAGACATCGAGCACCCAGCAACCCGGCCCGCCGCTCCGAATCGCCCAGGGATAAGCGACAACATTCCGGATATCCTGCTCGGGATACCAGAAGGTCATTCCGCGGATCCCCGCCTTGGGCGACAGCGTGATGAACGGCGTCCCGTCTTCCTGCCCTCTTCCCGCGGTGATCATGAGGGCCGAGCCGCCGGAAACGGTGTGATGCGGCACATCGAAGCAACCGCGCAGTTCGACACCGGTCGGAACGGTCAGCGTTCCCTTGACGCCGTAGTTACCGGCGGGAACGTACACCGTGCCGCCGCCAGCCTTGCCCGCAGCGTCCAGCGCCGCCTGGAAGGCCGCCGTGTTGTCAGCCGCGGCGTCCGCCTTGGCGCCGTGGGCGAGCACATTGAACAGCTTGTCTGTCGCCGGCCGCGGATCGGGCGGCAGAACGATCGGCTCCGCCGATGGCCGCGCGAACTTGAAATCGTGATGCGATATCTGGATATCGCCTTTGCTCTGGATGTCGAGCTGCGGCTCGCCGGCAAAGGTATTGCCGAGGATGAGACCGCGACTGACCCCGGCGCCGAGCCGCACGGCCGTTCCCGTGCCCTGGAAGGCACAGCCGAGAATGCTGACCGAACCATTCGCGGCCATCACACCCGCCGAACTCCATCCGGGGAACCGGCAGTTCTGAAAACTCAGTTTGCCGCCCTCGTTCCTGGCGCCATCTTTCGCGCGTCCGCCGATCACGCAGTCGTTGAACTGACAAATGCCAGCCTGCGGAGCCGTTCGCAGCACACCGGCCTCGCTGCCGTCGAAGCGGCAGCGCGTCAGAGCCAGGCCGATGTGGTTGACCGCGTCAACCTGCAAGCCGATGCGCCCGCCACTGACATCCACATCATAGAACACGGCGTTCGTGTCGAGGCCCGTATTGCCGGCTCGCGTCACATGGATTCCCCTGGCATATCCGACCAGTTTCACGTCATAGAAGTATTCCCAATCCGACCGCCCGAGAAAAATCCCGGTCCCTTTCTCGCCCATGAAGGCCTCCATGGCGTTCCGGTTCTTTTCGGTCTGTTCCGTCAGTCCGCTGTTCAGCCAGTACCGCGGCTCGACCCGCACGTGCATCAACCGGCCGATATCCGTGCAGAAGTCCATCCAGATGCCGCAAGCAAGAGGGGTTCCATGCACATCCCGCACGGTATGCAGCTCATTCCACTCCGAGCCGAAACGCATGCCCTGGTAGCTGTTGACCAACGTGACATGATAGATCGTCATGTTGTTGCCGACCTTCTCCTTGTTGGTGCGGAGGGTCCAGGGATACGGCACGATCTGTTCCGGAGTCTGTTCGGGATACCAGATGGTCACATTCCTGACGCCGGTACCGCGTTCCATCGAGATGAATTCCGGGCCGTCGGCGTTGCCGCGCCCGGCTGTCGGCATGAGGATCGTGCCGACCACCTTGGGGTCCTTCTCGGGGCTCCGCCAGTCGCCGCGGAGCGTCACGGTCTCACGCAGCAGGAGATTGCCCTTACAGAGATACCGCCCCTCCGGCAGGAACACCACGCCGCCGCCGGCCTTGGCCACGGCGTCAATAGCCGCCTGAATCGCGGCCGTGCAGTCGGTCTGGCCGTCGCCCTTGGCGCTGAACGGCGCCTCTGTCGCCACCGCCATGGCAACGACGATGTCCTCGGTGGGGTACTTGGTCTGAATGACGCGGGGCTTCAACTCCGCCTCCTGCGCATGAGCGCATACGCACATTGCGAGAAGCATGGCGGGGAGAACGATCTCCAACGGTCCTGAGGTCAGCATCATGTTGCTTGTTCCTTTCAACAAAAGGCATCGGCTGTAATCATCAGCCGACCACCAGATGACTAATTACCACCCGACACGCGACACGCTTCTCGGACCGGTCCCACGGACTCCCCGACGAACAGTGGCGCTGCCGCGGGTTGCATTAACAGCGGGCCGATCCAGTCGCTTCCGCCCCGGATCATCCACTGCGCACAAAGGGTCAACTGGGGTACAAGGTCGGGCATCTCGATTGCCGTCAGCGACGGAACCAGATAGCGTCCCAACCCCTCGTCGTTCACGGCGCACACGGAGACGTCCGTACCGACCTGGATCTGTTTTTCATGTAACGCGCGCATGGCGCCGATCGCGGCAGGACCGGTCGTACACAGCACGGCGCTGGCCTTGAATCGGTCTGCGACGAGCAGGCTCTGCATCAGTTCGTAGCCCTGCTGGAAGGGTTGCGTGCTGGCGATGCTGTGGAGCGTGCCGGTCAGCCCGTGGGCGGTCAACCAGATGCGCCACTGCGCGATGCGCTGCTCGATTACCGGGTCAATGGGCTGCGTGTTCAAGCAGTCAATCTGCCGGTGCCCAAGCCCGGCGCAATGGTCAAGCAAGCGCTGGACAAAGACTGGAGGAAAGGGACAGAACGAGCGGATGCCAAACGCCGTCAGGTCCTGGTCGAACGCCACGACCGGGCGGCCGCTGGCACGGATCGCATCAATGACGTGGGGCGGAGTTGCCTCGGTCCACGGCTTGAAGAAGATGCCGTCGAAAGAGCGCAAGGCATTGGCGATGGCAGGGTCATCCCATTGAGCATACTCGACCAGATGCAGGTTGGCTCCCGCCGCAGTGGCCGCGTTCCTGGCCGCTGATTGGCATAGGTTCGTATCGTTCGAGTTTATATAGGCGGGCGCCAGAAACGCCAGTTGCGGCTTCGTCTGCGGGCTTGATCGATCAAGCGCCACCCGCCCGTTCGGCAGGCGCGTCAGGAGGCCCTGTGAGATGAGTTGCGCGAGCGCTTTTCGTACCGTCACCCGCGCGACGCCAACCTCCTCTGACAAGCTGGTTTCAGGCGGAAATTCATGGAGCACGTAGTACCCACGCTTAATGCGCCGCTCCAGCAAACAGACAATATCTGTATATTTCGACATTTGATGTCCTTTTTTGGACTGCAATGTCGATGCTAAAACATATAGTGTTCAATGTCAATGGGTGGTGGACTGTAAGGATTTTTTGGGCACAGCGGCAAGGCAAGCCGCCAAACTGCGGGAGCGGGAAGAACTGGAAGGATGGAAGGATGGGAAAGGCGCGGCCACATAGCTGCGCAGAACACGTCTCGC
>JBAXVM010000261.1:0-4141 GCA_037129105.1 bacterium | reverse complement strand
CCCCTTGGAGGTCATCAGGGCCGCCATGTTGTCCGTGCCGTTGGTGGTGATCGTGTCGGCCCGGACAAAGTCCCACGTCTTGCCCAGGTGCTTGGCCGGCGTGAAACCAGGGGCGTTGGTGAAGGTCAGCGTACCGGCCAGTGTGGCCGTGCCGCCGCTGATGGCGATCTGATCGCCGCTGGTGGCGCTGAAGTCGAAGTAGATCGTGCCGTTGGCCGTGTTGGTCAGGTTGCCGTTGTTGATTGCCAGCGTGCCGATGGCGGGGGTGGCGTTGGTGTCGCCAACGCGGATGGTTCCCTAATTGAGCATGGCGAACGGCGTTGTGCCCGTGTAGCGCTTGAATGTGCCGCTGCCACGCAGAAGGCCTTTCGAACCCGTGCTATTGATGTCCGCAACGATGACCTGTCCGGTCGCCGTGAGTTCGACGATACCGCCGTTCATCGTCAGCGTGCCCAGGTCATAGATGAACACGCTGTTTGCCGTGGCGGTGGCACGGAACAATCCGGCCGAGTTGATCGTCACTTCCGGACTTCCGCGGCCAGGATCGAAGGTGGTGCCGAAAAGAAGGGTTGTACCCTCGACGATGGAGGTATTGGCGCTCCCATTCCCGATCATGAATTTGCCGCTGCCGCTACTGACGCCCAGTTCATATGTGCCGGCGTTCTGCATTCTCCCCCCGTTGCGAACGGTGGCCATGCCGGCACCGGATGATAACATGCGCAACAAGTTGCTGTAATTCGTCAGAACCGAGCCGGCGCCGTCTACGATCAGGGTGCCAATCAGTGTGCCCCAGGCGTCCATATTCGCGATCGACAGGGCGCCACCGTTGGTTAGCACGATCAGACTGCCTGCCTGGGCGTTTATGGCATATGCCGCGGCGCCCACATAACTCCCGGGACCCGAGACGATCAGCGTACCATTGGCACCGACGGTCAGGGGCCTATCAGACGGGCTCCCACCGAGCACAACTGAGCCGGCGCTTCCCCCGGAGTCATCCACCTGGAGTGTCGCCGTACTGTTGTTGGCGCCCACCACGATCGTGCCGCCGCCGGACGAAGAGAATCTCCCCCTGGTGATGGTGAGTTTGACATTGTCTGTCGCGTTGCTGCCGACACAGAGTTCCTGTCCGCCGTCGTTGGCAGTGTAGGTGTACCCGCCCAGATCGAACGTCACGGCGTTCTGATTGGTCACCAGAACCACGCTGCTGGCGGCGGCGCCCCCGAAGTTGACCGTGTAGTTGACTGCGCCGAGACCGAACATTGCCGGTTCCGTGACAGCCGGCGGGCCGGCGGGATTCCAGTTGCCCGGTGTCGCAAACGTCCCGCCCGCGGAGTTGGTCCAATCATAGGTCTGGATCAGCGTGATGAAGAGTCCCATGTCGGACCATCCGATGGCGCCGGACGTCGTGTTCGTGCCGTAGAACCGATAACGGTAGGCCGTTGCGGATGTCAGGTTCGACATGACCACGCCTTCAATCAAGCCGGTGCTCACATTGGCGCCGACATAGTTCGTATGGCTCCAGGCCGACGGCGAGTTTGTCCCCTTGTCCGAGGTATCCCAGAACAGGTACACGTCCGCGTTTGTGCCGCTCAGGGTCGCGTATCCCATGGCGGAGGTGGCGGTGATGTTGGATGCGCCGATGCCGGACCACGTCGGCCCCGTAGCCACGATAATGGCGCCCGTCACGGTATTGGCCCAGAGCTGGAAGGTGATGCTGCCGTCGGTTCCCTGCCACAAGCCCGCGTTGGTGATGCCCGCCGAAATTTGAGTCCACGCCAACCCGCTGCTAGAGGTTACGTTCGTGATGACCCCGTTCGTGCCGAGCGTAAAGAGATTCTGCCCGTAGGCAGTATACGAAAATCGAAATTGACGCTTTCGTATTTCGTGGTATTCTATTTCCTTCATGAAACGCCCGGAACTCCTGCAGCATGTCCGTGCAGCACTGAAACGCAGTCGGGTTGTGGTACTCGTTGGACCGCGCCAATGCGGCAAGACCACCGTGGCCCGCACGCTGGTGCAGGAGGAATCGCCCAACTATTTCGACCTGGAAGATCCGGCCGCCGCCATGCGGCTGGATCAACCCATGACCGCCTTGCGCGACTTGCACGGCCTTGTCGTGATCGACGAGGTACAACGACGTCCAGACCTGTTTCCCATCCTGCGCGTCCTGGCAGATCGGCACCCCCTGCCAGCCCGGTTCCTGATTCTCGGGAGCGCCTCCCCGGATCTGCTTCGCCAGTCTTCGGAATCGCTCGCTGGCCGGGCGGAAATCGTGCAGATGGGCGGGTTCAGCATGGCAGAAGTCGGTCTGCAGGCCCTCTCCCGCCACTGGCGCCGGGGCTCCTTTCCCCTCTCGTTCCTCGCCCGGAGCGAGGCGGACAGTCTGGCATGGCGCAAGAACTTCATTGCGCTGCTCCTCGAACGCGATCTGCCGCAGTGGGGGATCGTGGCCCCATCCACGGCCATGCACCGTTTTTGGACCATCCTCGCGCACTACCACGGCCAGACCTGGAACGCAGCCGAACCCGCCCGTGCCATGGGCATCAGCGAACCCACCGTCCGGCGCTATCTTGACATCCTCACCGGCGTCTTTATGATCCGCCAACTCCAACCCTGGCACGCGAATTTGAATAAACGCCAGGTGAAAGCCCCAAAGATCTTTTTTCGTGATACCGGGCTTCTCCATTATTTTCTAGGCATCCGCACGGAAAGGGACCTGCTGACACACCCCAAATGCGGCGCGTCCTGGGAAGGCTACGCCATCGAGCAAGTCCTGAGGCTCACAGACCCCGACGAATCCTATTTCTGGGCCACTCACGGCGGAGCGGAACTGGATCTTCTGCTGTTCAAGGATGGTCGCCGCTACGGCGTCGAGTGCAAACGGATGGATGCGCCGTTCATGACACCTTCCATGCGCCATGCCCTCACCGACCTCGCACTCGATCGCTTGATCGTCGTCTACCCGGGGACCAAGGCGTACCCCCTGTCTGACAAGGTTACTGTCATGCCTCTTGCTGAATTCGCGAAGAAGCGCACTTCGCTTCTGTCAGGAGCCAACACCCCGCTACCGTAAAATCGTTTGCCAGCGAAAGGCCGGCAGCATAAGCTAATGGGCAACACGTATGACCCACAATCGCCAGAAGCGTTTCCCGGCATCCGCGCACTTCGACTGGAAGGTTGAAAAGTGGCCTGAGGGGGCCATGTACGTGAACTACCCGAGCCCGCTGGCGCGCCGACTCTGGCTTTACGTGCGCAGCATCGGCCAGGTGCGGCATGATTCGACGTTCCGCTACGGACATCGCCACGAGGACGGGTTCCTGCTGCATTTTCCGACGCGTGGCGCGCTCTGGCACCAGGTGCGCGGCCGTTCCTGCGTCGCCCATGCCGGCGAGGCCTGCCTGCTCGACATCAGCGAGGATGTCCGGTACGGCAACGCCGGTCCGGACGATGCGGAGTTCTTCTGGGTGCTCTTCAACAGCAAGGACATGCCGCAGACGTTCATTGAACTGCGGGCCGACCAGGATCCTGTGTTCAAGGCGCTGGATGTGCCGCGGCTGACTACGTTGTTTTCTGAACTGATCGCCATCACGCGTGACCAGCCGCCGGGCGCGGAGCTGAAGGGCGCCGCCCAGTTGACGCTGATTCTGGGCGAACTGTTCATCGGCCGCGATCCGAAATTGAGTTTTGCCTCGGCGATCGGCCACGCCACGCCCCCTTCCGACGCGGTCCGCAAGGGCGTCGATTACATTTGTCGCCACTATGACTGGCCACTGGCCATCAAGGCGATTGCCGACGTCAGCGGCCAGAGCGCCTCATACTTCTCGCGGCAGTTCCACCGCGAGGTGGGGATGACGCCGCGCGAGTATCTCAACCGGTTCCGGATCGAGCAGTCCAAACTGCTGCTGGGCGGCGGTTCCAAGCCCATCAAGGGGATTGCCCACAGCGTCGGGTTTCCCGACGAGAACCACTTCACCCGCGTATTCACGCAAATCACTGGCGTGTCGCCGCGCGTCTACCGTCAGTCGCAGTCCAAGGTCGCGGCGGCACCGGCCCGCTAAATGCCGATCCGACCGCCGGCCGCCACGGAGGGCGGCCCTCCATTACGCTACAGGCGCTGGAGGGCCGGGCTCTGTCCCGGCCG
>JBAXVM010000260.1:0-4159 GCA_037129105.1 bacterium | reverse complement strand
GCACGGCCACGCTGTGGCAGGTGGCGACGTCAACGCAGTTGGTCTGCTCCGGGGCCGGCACGCTGGCCGTGAATGGCCTATACGAGGGGTCTGTAGCGGGTGGATACTTCGAGAACACCACCAACGCGGATATGACCGTCATCGGGGAAGAAGACTCCTGGTTTGTCTATGACCGGAGCGGCGGCGGGTGGCTGTATCACTGCTTCGGCAGTGAATCCCCTGTTGGCGGCGTATGGTTGGCCGATTCTGGGGCCGCGCCTGCGCCGACCTTATCCTGGGGTGAGAGTGTAACCACCAACGCGTATCCGCTGGCCCGCATTACCGACGTGACGAACCTTTGCGCCGCCGCGCAGTTGGCGTGCAGCGCCAACCTGCTGGCGCAAAGCGTGCGCATGTATTCACCTTTCCTGGTTGTAAACATGAACGAACCGCTGGTTTACGACCAGGATGGCCAGAATCTTCATTTTGAAGTCCAGTGGAGCACCCATGCCGATTTCAGCAATCCGGTGTCCTACAACTCAGGAACTTCGCAGGCCAACTGGCGGTACTTTAACGGGAGCGAGTTCGCGGAGCTGCCGGCAAGCGGCATCAGCGCGTTTGACTACGACTCAAGCCATCTGGCATGCGTTGTTTTCAGTCCGACAAACGTGTTGAACCAGGAAGTGTTCATACGGGCGAGGTCCTGGGATGGCGTGGATTGGTCGGACTACGTGACCGGTTACGGAAGCGGCACAGTGCGTCTTGGCAACTAATGGGTCGGGTAGGTGTGGCACCTGCCGGATGGCAGGAAAACAAGCAGGGCTGAAGAAGGAGACGGGGATGAACAAGTGGATCGCGTTGCTGGTGGCGGGGTTGGCGGTGGGTGCGGCGCAAGCCGGAACCAACGAGGATCGGGAACTGGTGTACAGGTGCATTCCAGAAGCCCGGTATGTCGCTGCGATGGAGTCGCAGGTGGCGATACAGACGGCAATGTGGAAAATCGCAAACTCCAATGCGACCCAGGAGGCCGTAGCGGCATACCGGGCGCAATGCGCCCAGTTCGGCCTCGCACGTGAAGCGCAGGCGATCCGCTCCTTCCGGTTGGCTGGTGCGGACGCTGCGGCGTGCCTGAATTACCTTGTCACGGGAAACGTTGCGGAAATCAAGCCGCGGTTGACAAGTGATGTGATACCGGACCTCGTCAGTTACAGCGCCGGCGGCGTCGTTGCCTCCGCAGACCAGTTAACGAAACAGCGCATCAACGCGCTGTATGTGGCGCTGATCCTGAACGAGGAGCCATTCGGCGACGGCACCCTGAAGGCGAACTATACGCAGTACTGCCTGGCTTTGTATCAGCGGCAGTGGAATCGGGTATACCTCCAGCAGTTGCTTGCCGGCATCCAGGCAAAAGTGCGGCGCACCCTGCGTGAGGCCGGCAGGAGCATTGTAACTGTCAACGGGGTAAATCCCGTTGAGGCGGCGATGAAACCGCTTATTGCGGCTTCGAATGCGCCGTTGCTTGACGGGATGGAGCAGGCGTGTGCGGCGTTCGGGGTGACTGTCACGGTTGATCGCAGCGAGGATTTGATCGCCAAGCTAAAGCAACTTAAAGAGTCTGCATGGTACGGGGATATTCAGGCGGTGACGGTAGCTGGCCAGCTCCAGTTCCTGATGGGCACGGAGGGGTATAACGCCTGGGTGGTGCGATTCAACGCCAAGTAAGCCGGGAGGTCGCGTGAGGGTTCTAACCTGCATCGTGCTGATGGGGGCGACGGCGCTGCATGGCGCGAAAGTGGCCCTGCCCGCCGCGCCCTACATCACGGCGCGTCCCACGGTCACGGCCGGACTGTCGGGGATCTCCGCAGTCGCAGTAGCCACTGTGCCGATCACTACGGCATCCGGGGCGGGTTCCGTTGCATGCCTTCCGTTGGCGGCGATACCTGCTGCGCCGCGCGGAATCGAGGAAAAAGTCGCGTACGACGCCATTGGCGCGGCATTGCCGGGCGCAGCTGCCAGCGGTTCCCTGTTGGAGCGGGTGCGTCCGGGGGAGCAGCGTGCCCCCCTTTCGTTGTGGCGGGCCTTGAAGTTTCCCGTGCGGTCGGAAGACGCGTCATTGTGGGATACGGAGCTTCGCAACTTCGATGAAGGGACCGATTTGAAATTGGAGGCCTTTGCGGATTCCATCGCGATAAAGGCCGTGGCGATCAATGACCCCCTGGTCGAATCTGTGGCCAAGGATCCTGTTCTGCGGGATAAGGTGCGGAGACGGCTGCTGGAACATGCGGCTCAGGGGTACAACACCGTTGTGATCCCCTACAGGATCTGTTGGGGTTCCGGCGCCGTGGTGGAAATGGCAAGGTGGGCGACGAATCACTTTGCGCGCGTCATCATTGCCGTGGTGCCGTTCCCGCCTTGGCCCAGCCCGACCCAGGTGCGGGCCGATTTGGATGCCATCCTGCCCTGCTGCACGACAGTGATCTCCGGATGGGGCGTGTCCATCGACCTGGCTTGTGCCTGGCGGGCGGAGACGCTGGACAACCCTTCGGCACGAACGGTGACCTATTTTAACCGCTGGCTCGAGCAGGAGGCGGCGAATCGCGGCAAGCATGTGCTGGGGTTTGCCTACGACAACGTGCACGGACATCCGGGAGCCAATTACCGCAATGCTCCCGAGGGGCTGTCGGGTTATCTGGTGGGTCATCTTCAACCTACGGACGTAGGATCGATGGCACTCAGCCAAACGGCACTCAGCAACAGACTGGCGCAACTGCCGAAGGGCAAGGCGATCTTGTTAGGTCCGTTCATCGACATCAGGAGCACGCGCCGTTTCATCGACCGGCGGATCGCCATCTACGCGTCCTATGGATACGGGACGGTAAAAATGCTGATGGGGGCGCAATGAAACGCGTAGTCCCAGTCATTTGTCTGCTGCTGCTGGCTGCGCTGGCCCGGGCGTACTACGCCGACATCTCTGGCGATGCCTATGCCATGATCACCAGAGTTACAACGTCAGAGACCCGCAGCGAGGACACCCCGGCGGCCGGCGGTGGTGGCTGGGATTACGGTGATGCTGACGCCGCCATCACAAACGTGTACGGGGGAAGCCCGTTTGTTTGCGGCAGGCCCGTCCAGATCGAGATATTGATCAGCACGGCGCCGGCGAACGACGCGTGGCGGGAAGTGACGCTGCAGTACTTGACCGGGACAAACAGCGAGAACAGGAGCTGGACCACGATACACCGTGAGCCGCACGGCCGTCAAGAACGGGTAGGCCGCCATGTGGCTCGCACTGTTCACCGCGCTCCTCGACTGGCTAACTGGGCTGGTGAAAAGCCAGACCCAGACAGCCGGCGGGGACGTTGTGGCCAAGCCGGGGTTGCGGGAGAGTCTAAACAAGCGGCTGGCGGAGTGGAAGGCCAAGAAGGGGGCGCCGTGAAGGGGAAAGTCATTGGTCAGTGGTCATTGGGGATCCGATGCTTCGCCGCTTCATTGGTGATGCTCGCGGCCGGGTGCGCCGGGCCGCGGGTGGTATTCCTGCCGGCGGCCGACGCGCCTGTGCGCGCGGGTCCGGACATGAGCGGGCGGGTGTACGTGTGGACCGGGGCGGAATGGGAACTCTCCCGGAACAACGTGACCATTCCCGAGGGGTTCTACATTTGGGACGCGGGCGACAAAACGCCGGCGGCCGGGGGGAAGTGACATGGATGCGGACCTGATTGCTTTGCGGGATGAGATCGACGCGCGCCTGGGGGAAGTGGAACACTCCCGCGGCACGTGCAGCGGGCACCCTGCCCTTGCGCGTGCGCTCGGCACCCTGCTCCGTTGCCAGCGCGCGCAATTGACCCAGCGGGCTGTCAACACGGTTGCTGCGGCGAAGGCTGGCGGCGTGGTCGGCGCGCTGTTGATCGGTGGGATTGAGGCGGCGAAGCATCTGTTCGGAAAGTAGACTTCTGGGGCGGCAACACCTTGTATGCTATTTGTATGTAAATCTCGGGTCGCGAATGTCAATGTCCCGCTCTGCCAAAACACGTCTGGCGGCGACAATCGGGGACAGGTGCTTTTCGCTAAACATGCAGAATAGCCTTTAAATATGCGGCATTCAGACAGGAAAACGAGTGCAAAATAAGGGATAAAAGATGGTGGCAAGGGTGGGAATTGAACCCACGACACGCGGATTTTC
>JBAXVM010000026.1:0-18288 GCA_037129105.1 bacterium | reverse complement strand
CTCTTACCTTCATGATTCATGATTCCTTATTCGATATTCGATATTTCTCCCGAAAACCCGACAGGCTGCGGCTCGGTTGAATCGCCGGCCTGCGACTGCACATCCTGCTGCCGGTATTCATTGAGCTTGCGATGCAGGGTGCGCCGGCTGATGCCGAGCTCAATGGCGGCGCGGCTGCGGTTATCGTTCTGTGTCCGCAGTACGGCTAGAATCTTCTCGCGCTCGGTGTCGGCCAGGGAACCGTGGAACGAAACCGGGGTCGCATGATGCGCCGGCTGGCGCTCGCGTCCAAGCTCCCGGATGCCGGGCGGAACATCACGCGCGGTCAGCTTGTCGCCACGCCCGAGCACCACCATCTTTTCGATCGTATTGCGCAGTTCCCGCACGTTGCCGGGCCAGGGATAGGCGGTCATCAAGTTCAGCGCGTCGGGCGTGAGGCCGGGTGGCGGCTTATGGTTGCGCTCCGCGTATTCCCGCAGGAAATGGCCGCACAGCAGCGGAATATCGCCCGGTCGCTCGGCCAGCGACGGCAGGAAGATGTCCACCACGTTCAGGCGGAAATACAGGTCCTCGCGAAACCTGCCCTGTGCGACCCGGGCCTTGAGATCGCAGTTTGTCGCCTCAATCAAGCGAATGTCCACCTCGACCGGATCGACCCCGCCCACGCGCTCAAAGCGCCGTTCTTCCAGGACACGCAGCAGTTTGACTTGCGTGGCAGGATCAATCTCCGAAATCTCGTCGAGAAACAGCGTGCCGCCGTCAGCCAGCTCAAAACGTCCCTTGCGTCGGGCCAGCGCCCCGGTAAAGGCGCCCTTTTCGTGGCCAAACAGCTCGCTTTCCAGCAGCGTGGGCGAAAGCGCCGCGCAATGAACGGCAATGAACGCGCCCTTGGCGCGGTCGCTGAGCCGATGGATGGCGTGCGCCACCAGTTCCTTACCCGTGCCGCTGGGGCCCTGAATCAGCACCGTGGCCGAACTCGGCGCAGCCTGCCGTACAATGTCGAAGACGCGCTGCATCGGCGGCGAAGCGCCGACAATGTTTTCCATGCCATACTTGTGATCCAGCTGGGTCAGCAGCTCGCGATTGCGGCTCTCCATGTCGCGCGAACGCAGCGCACGCTCGATCAGCATCTCGAGGTGATCGAGGTTAACCGGTTTGGTCAGGAAATCGTAAGCGCCCTGCTTCATCGCCTCCACGGCCAGTTCGACGGATCCATAGGCTGTCAGCAAGATGCAGATGGTGGCGGGGTGCTGCGCATGCACGCGCCGTAGCAGCCCCAGGCCATCCATGCCCGGCATGCGCAGATCCGAAAGCAGGACATCCACTTCGTTATCCGCCAGCAGCTCCAGAGCGCGCATGGCATCCTCGGCCAGGCGCACGGCATAGCGCCGCTGCAGGGCTCGCTGCAGCCCCTCGCGCGTGTTGCGGTCGTCGTCCACAATCAGAATAACCGGCCGGCTGGCAGGCATGGCTTCAGACATGGGCGTGCTCCTGATCTTCCTCTACCGGCGGACGCAGCATGCGGATGCGGCGATCCGCCAGCGGCAGCAAGATGCGAAAACAAGAACCGGAGTGCGGCTTGCTGGAGATCTCAATCTGTCCGCCATGCTCCCGCACGATGCGCTGGACAATCATCAGCCCCAAGCCTGTGCCCTTGGCCTTGGTGGTATGGTACGGCTCGAAGATGCGCCCCATGTCCTGCGCCGGGATGCCGTGCCCCGTGTCGTGAAAGGCGATCGTCAGGAAGGAGTCCCCCACGGAAAAAACGATCCGGATGGCGCCGCCATCCGGCATCGCTTCCAGCGCATTCTTGATCAGGTTGAAATAGACCTGCTTGATCTGCTGCTGATCTATGGACACCTTGGGCATGGCGTCCGGGCATTCGATGGAAACAGTAATGCGGCGATTCTCAATGTCGGTCTTCAGCAGTCGCAGCGACTCCTGCAGGACTTCCGCCGGCTGCGCGAGCGCGAATTGCGGCGAAGAAGGGCGCAGTGCGCGCAAAAACTGGAAAATGATATTGTCCAGACGGCCCACCTCGGAGCGAGCGACCTCCACGAGTTCCGTCAGTTGCGCGCGCGGCGCTTCGGCCAGCGTGGCCACCTCGCGCGACAGCAACTGCAAATGGATGTTGAGCGCATTGAGCGGATTGCCAATTTCGTGCGCCACGCTGGCAGCCAGCAGCCGCACGGCGTTCAGCCGCTCGCTGTCCAATGCATCCATCTCCTGCAGCCGGTCGCGGGTCACATCCCGGAAAATGAGCAGGACGCTTTTGCCGGTCTCTTCCTGCGACGGCAACGGCACCGCATAAACGGCCAAAAACCGGCGCTCCGGGTACGTAATCTCAATCTCATGCGTCAGCAGGCGCGACACATCCGCGTCGGCTTCCAACCCCAGCAGATGATCCCAGTTCAGCTCACGCAGGTACCGCACCACCGAGCGCCCACGCACACGGGAAAACTCAAAGCCGATGAACTGCTCAGCCGCCCGGTTGGCATACAGCAATCGACCTTCGTTATCGATTACCATCACACCTTCCTGGATGGATTGAAAAATGGTCTCCAGAAAACCATGCTCCCGCGCCAAGCGCAGCAACTGCGCCTGCAGGCTGCTTGGGTCAACTTTATCCAGCCGGGAAGCCAGACGATCGAAAAATCCGGACAGCATGTGCGACAAAACCTCCCACTGTGACCAAATGACACTACTACTATCATTTGGCCAAGCGCGTCGCAAGTGCGAAATGGAACGGGCGCATCTACGATTCAGATTCATTGACTTGCCGCTGCATTTGGGTAGAGACGGCTTTACGCCGTCTACCCGCAATTGCCAGACAGCGGAAGCTAATGCTTGTATCCGCTTACTGTGCGCCGGGGGTGTCCCGGTTCGCGCCAAAGTCACCGGCGGCGGCGATGCGCTCGGCGATGGTGCCGCTGACATTGTGATGCGCGGCGGCGGCAGCCACGCGCACGGCGTGATAGATGGCGCGGTGGGTGGAGGCGCCATGGGTGATGATGACATTGCCCGGCACACCCAGCAGGGGGGCGCCGCCATACACTTCCGGGTCCATCCGGTGCTTCATAGCCGTGAGTGCGCCTTTGAGCAGCATGGCGCCGAGCACGCGAATCGGATGGCGGAAGAACTCCTGTTTCATCCAGAACCCGATGGCATGTGCCACGCTTTCGGTGGTCTTGAGCACCACGTTGCCAACAAAACCGTCGCACACCACCACGTCGGTCTGCCCGATAAACAGGTCATGCCCCTCGACGTTGCCACGGAAATTCAAGCCTGCATGCTGGATCAGGCCAAAGGCTTTCTTGGTGACCTCGTTCCCCTTGCCATCCTCGGTGCCGATGCTTAACAGTCCCAGCACCGGGTTGGGTTGGTGCAGGACGGCCTGAGAGTAAACGGTGCCCATGATCGCAAACTGCGCCAGCCACTGTTCCTGACAGTCGGTGTTGGCGCCAGCGTCCAGCAGCAGCAACGGCCGGTTGCGCGTTGGAAGAATGGTGGCGATCGCCGGGCGAACCACGCCCTTGATACGCCCCAGATTAAACATGGCGGCCGCCACCACAGCGCCCGAGTTTCCGGCCGCCACAACCGCATTCGCCTCGCCGCTTTTGAGCAGTTCCATGCAGCGGTTAATGGAGGCGTCCTTCTTGCGACGCACGGCCACGGCAGGCGACTCATCCATACCCACGTTTTCGGACGCGTGCACAATGCGTATGCGCGAGCCAACCCTGCCGCCCCAGCGCTGCAGTTCCTCCCGGATGGCCGGCTCGGCGCCAACCAGGATCACGGAACCCACACCCTTGAGCTTGGCAGCCGCCTCCACGCCCCCGCGCACGATTTCGCGGGGAGCGAAGTCACCACCCATGGCGTCCAGGGCAATATTCATAACTACTCGACCGAAACGGTCACAACCTGACGGTCGCGATACTTCCCGCAGGACGGGCACACCCGGTGCGCCTGCCGGGGGGCGCCGCAGCTCGGACAGCCTTGTACCTGCGCAGGCGCAAACTTGTGGTGCGCCTTACGCTGGCGGATACGCATCTTTGATTTCTTACGTTTTGGGACAGCCATAACTATTCACTCCGTATCCAACTCTATCGCATTACCGGCAAATCGATCGCCGCCCAGATTCCATCCTGGGCGGGGCCGCACGTGCAGGCCTCGCGGTTGAGATTCGCACCACAATGGGCACAAAGCCCCTTACACTCCTCCCGGCAAACCGGGTAACCGGGAAGGGAGAGGATGATAGCCTCACGCATCGCGGGGGTCAAGTCAACGTACACCATAGATTCATCTAATGGAAAGTCTGCAAAAAAGGACTGGACAACCACCTCCAGGGCAAAAACATCGGCGCAGCGGGAGCAGGCACACTGAAACTGGTGCGCCACCCGGCCACGCGCCAGCAGCACGGAATCCACCTGTTCGACATGAATTTCGAACACGATGCCACCCGCCGGCGTGCAGAGAGGTGCCGCGCCCAGCTCCAGGATGTCGGTCGTGGTCTCGCCGGAAAAGGTTTCCCCGTCCGGATCCAGACGGGCAACATCAACGATCAAATGCCCCGGCGTCTCCAATTCCGCCTCCTGTCTTTAACTGCTCAGCATGGGACTGAACGTAGCTCTCGATGTGGCGCTGCACACACGGCGGCACAAAACCGGTCGTGTCGCCACGATACCGCGCGACCTCACGCACCGTGCTGGCCGTGACATAGCTGTGCTCCTCCAGCGGCATCATGAAAAGCGTCTCCACGTCCGGCGCGAGCTTGCGGTTGGTCAGCGCCATCTGAAACTCGTACTCAAAATCCGAGTAGGCGCGCAGGCCGCGAATCACGATGCGAATGTTGCGCCGCACACAGTAGGCCACCAGAAGTCCGGTGAGCGTCTCAACAACCACATTGGGGAGGTGCGATGTGGATTCATGCGCCATGGCCAGGCGTTCCTCAATCGTGAACATGCCGCCGGTCTTGGATGACCGGGCGGCCACAGCCACCACCACCTGGTCGAAGATCTCGGCGGACCGGCTGATCAAATCCAGATGCCCCAGGGTCAGTGGGTCGAAGGTTCCGGGATATACCGCGATGTTCTGCATACGTAATCCTTATTCCATGCACATGCTTCAATCTTGCGCCGGGCGGCCCTAACTTTGCGTCCCTGCGTCCAACAACCTGTACACCACCAGACGCGTGTGCCCATAGGCGCGGTCGCGCAGGCATTCCCATGCCGGTAACGCTGCGGCCGGCAGTTCCGATGGTTGCTCGACCACCAGGATCCCGCGCTCGCGCAGAAGCATCCGCGTCCGCAACACATCCGCAATCCCGGCAAAACCGTGCTGCTGTGCCCAGTCGTAGGGCGGATCCGCAAAAACCAGGTCAAAGGGCGCCTCCTCCGCACGCCGCAGCCATCGCAGGGAGTCGTCGCACACCACCCGCCCCGTGGCGCCCAAAGCCCGCACATTCTCCTGTATGATCACCACGTGCCGTCGGTCGGCTTCCACCCAGACCGACTCGGCTGCCCCCCGGCTAACGGCTTCCAGCCCAACGGCGCCCGAGCCGGCAAACAAATCCAGCACGCGCGCGCCCGGAACCAGCTCAGCCAGCATGGAAAAAAGCGCACTACGCACCCGGTCCTGAGTCGGCCGGACACGGTCGCCAGCCGGGACTTTGATCGGGCGTCCGCAACACTCGCCGCCTGTGATACGCATCAGTAAGAGTATAGCCTGCCCATGCCGTGTGTGCAATCGGGCAGTACGGGAACCCCAGCAGTTCTCTCACGCTCCGATGATCTTCACCAGGACCCGCTTCCTTCGCAACCCGTCGAACTCGCCGTAGAAAATCTGCTCCCACGGGCCCAGATCGAGCCGGCCGTCGGTGATTGCCACGACGACCTCACGCCCCATGATCTGGCGCTTGAGGTGCGCGTCGGCGTTGTCCTCGCCGCCGTTGTGTGCGTACTGACCGTGCGGCTTTTCCGGCGCGAGTTTCTCCAGCCACTTCTCAAAATCCGCATGCAGTCCGGACTCGTCGTCATTGATGAACACGCTGGCTGTGATGTGCATGGCATTCGTCAGGCACAGCCCTTCGCGGACGCCGCTCTCGGCCAGGCAGGCAGCCACGGTCGGCGTGATATTGACAAAACCACGCCGGCCGGGAATGTTAAACCACAGTTCTTTCCGGTAGCTTTTCATTTCGCCGGGGCCACATCATTCGGCCCATGCCACATCTTGAGCGGCTTGTCCCAAGTCCAGCCCAGCTTCTGGTTCGGTGCCAGATCCTCCATGGGCGGATTCCGGCGCAAAAAGGCCTGTGTCTCTTTCCACGACTTGATGCCGCTGACCGCATCCAGCACCTGGATATTCTGCCAGCCGAGCCCGTTGGCGGCCTTCAGGCTGGGCTCCAGATCATGCCCCAGAAGGTAGGAGTGCAAGAACCCGGCAATGGACGAATCGCCCGATCCGGTCGCACTGGCGATCTTCCGGCACAGGAAGGCCGGACACCACAACTCGCGGTTGGACCAGTTGTCCGGATTGCCGGGCTGCGCCGCGCCCATGTCCTTGAAGGCGCTCTTGTCCTTCGTCCGGAAATAAAAGCCGCGACGGCCGGACTTGAGCGAAGTCATCTTCGACCCAAGATCCAACAGCTTGCCCGACAGCCGCGTGTAATCACCGGCCTGCACGACGTCCAGCAGGTCTGTCCCTTGATGTTTCGCCTTCAGCTTCAGGAAGGTATCGCGCTCCAGCATGAAGAGCACCTCCTCGATCGACGGCAGGAAGATGTCAACGTACGGCAGAATGCGAGCCAGAATCTTGTGCCAGGGCGCCTTGCCGGCGAGCGAGGCCGGGTCGGGCAGAGCCATATCGCACGAGGTGGTGGCGCCGGCCTCCTTCGCAATCCGGAAGATCTTGGCCAACTCGCGACCTTCGTCAGCAAACATGCGGCGCATGAGCGGAGGATAGCCGAAATGAAAATGACGGCATTGCGCAATCAGTTTGGCCTTGAGATCCTCGGACCCGAACACGTCGTTCGCGCCGGGGTTGTGCAGAAAAATGCGGTCAATGCCGGGCGGTGCCAGGGCCACCGTGTAGGAGGTGGCCGCGCCTTTGATGACGCTGATCCCGTCCGCATTGCCACTCTGGCGCAGACGTTCCATGGCCATCCGGCCGAAGTCATCGGAGCCAACGCGCGCGGTGAATACCACCTTGCTGCCCAAAATCTTCAGGCCGATGCCCGTGTTGGAAACCGGTCCACCCGTGCTCAAGGCCACATCGTGCATGTGCACCAGCTTACCGGGGCGCATGATATCACTAATATTGCGCGCGCCTGTGTCCGGGAAAGCCGGAATCACATCGAAACACAAATGCCCAGCCACCATGATATCGAATTTACGCACCTTATTGTCTCCTCTACGGTGTTCAGTGTTCAGTGTTCAATGGCCAATGGTCAGTGGTCAGTGGTCAGTGGTCAGAAGGATCGACGGTCACTACCAAAGTTCGCTCTGTGCTCTCTGTCTCACCCGGTGATCTCTGTGTCCTTGCCTTGTACTGGTTCACTTGCCCTTGTTCGGAAACCGGAAAAGCAACGTGATAATCTTTCTGGCGCCAACTGTAAAGCTTACCGTTCGACGATGGGTCCGCAAGTTGACCGTCGCGTCCGGTCGCGGGTCTTCGTTCAGATTGGTCGTGGCAACCGACTTGAAGGGGCGTCCCAAGGTCAGCTTGCCTTTTTGCACCGTGCTTGCGGGGTTCCAAACTCGCACGATCAATCCGTCGGATTTCTCCGCCTTCTTCAGGCAGGCCACCTCAAGCCCGGGCGCGTCCAGCGACACCATGCTCGCAGGACCCGGGCGCACCGCGCCAATGACCTCCGAGCACACCAATGGGCTGGAGAAGTCGCGGTACACCTGCCACAATCGGCCTTCCTGCCAGTTACCGGCATGCGGATAGAGCGCATAGCGCACCGTCATCCGACCCAGTTGCTGAGCACCGGCCCACTGCGCTTCGCCCGTGCCTTCCGGCCAGCGCCGGAGCTGCATCGCGCGCAACAGCGTCAGGGTAAGGACATCGTTCTTTTCGCCCGCGACAAAGTATTCAGGCAGCCCGAGGTTGAGGACCGCCAGTCCCCGCTTGCCGTCAGACAGCCCGGCAAAGCCGAAGTTCGGGTAGCCATCCACCGTCTCGATCCACGTGGACATGTCCGGCTGTTTCGTGGGCCGTTCGTCCACGCTGAACTGGCCGCCGGCATAGGTGACGCTGGTCGCGATCCCGGTGGGGAAGCAGACCCGCACGCGATGATCGCGACAGCCGTTGTCGATCGTCGTTTCGATGTCGAGCTTCCGGCCTGAGCGCGTCAGCGACAGCCGCGATGTCAGCAGCACCTGCCCCTTCTCCGGCGTGCCTTCCTTCGCCGACGCCGGACGGGCCAGCGGCAGTTCCATGCGCACCTTGACTTCGATCGCGGCGCGCCACGGCGTGTCTTCCACCACGCGAATTTCCACCGCGCCGGTGTTTGTGACGGGCTGTCCAACCGGCTTGAAGAGCCAGGGGTCACCCACATCACCCACATCTTCGAAATAGTGCAGTCCGTTGTAGGTCGCCCCGGTGGCCTTGTGCGTCAAGTCCACCCGCCCGTCATCGCGCACCGTCGCACGGAGAAACTCATTCTCCAGCACACGCCCGTCGCACGTCAGGGGCGGAGGCGTCCTGGACGCAGCCGCAGGCACGGCCTTCAGCGTCAGCCAGCTCAGCGGCGGAATGACCGGCGCCTCGAATTGGATCCGGTAGCGCCGTGTGGTCATCGGACGTCCGACCAGCCCCAGGATCGACGAGCCCGAGGCATGCAGAAATTGCAGATGCGGCTGAATCTCCAGCCCGGTGCTCGTCACCAGGCGCAGGGCCTCCACCGGCTGCGCACCAGGAATATCAACGTCCATCTGGCAGAATCCGCCGCGCGGGCGGGTATCCAGGTTAAAGATAACCAGGTGCGGCTCCGGCGGGTTGTTCTGCCTGCGCGTCGGCAGAAGGGCGGACTGCATGAGGCTTCGGCAGGCATCGTCCAACAGTCCTTCACTCATGGACTGCACGTCAACCAGCCGGCCCAAAATGTCATCCGCAACCTTGGTCAGGCTGCAGCCGTCAATGGAATCATGCGCATGACTGGCGAGCATGAGCTTCCAGGCTTCGTTCAGCGATGCCGCGGGATACTCCGCGCCATTGAGCCAAGCCCACGTACTGACCGGTTCCGCCACGTCGACCAGCATGTGCTCAGTCATCCGGTTCGTGATCTTCAGGGGCATGCGCGCCGAAAGCGTCGCCCACCAAACATCGCGGTCCTGCTCGGTGGCCCGGGCGTCGCGCAACTCCCCGACATGCACCGGCAGGTCTGTTCCGGCTTCGCGCCGGATGGCCGCCATGGCTTCCGGCAGGGAACTGTCCCGCACACGCAGAGCGGGGAAGACCTTGTTGGCAGCTGCGATCAATTTCGGTGTGGCCGGGAACGGCATGGTATGATCCATGCAGTTAAAGCCAACCAGGTGCGACGTGGCCGCCCCGCGCGCCGTGGTGTCGCGCAACTTGGTCAGGTAGGGGCGCAAATATTCGGGATGCCACCCTTCCTGGCTGTTCAGGCACGGATAACTGTACGGGTCATGCTGCGCCAGACCATCCACGCGATAGGGATACCAGTTGTCCGTAAATGCATATTCCCAGTTCTGGTCCGGCGTGTCGTGAATGACCTTGGCAACGACCTCGTGGTAGAGCAGGCAGTAAAAATTAGTGCGTCCGTAGCGTGCGCCCAGGTGCAGGGTCAACACCTCCGAGCCGTTCGGGCTTTGCCAGCGGAATTCGCGCGGCGCGCGCTGATCCGAAATGCCCTTGTAGATCACAGCGGAATGAATATCAAAGCCATTGTAGATCTGCGGCAGTTGGGCGATCTGCCCGTTGGAGCAGGCGGTATAGCCTTCCCGCATGGCGCCCCCCATGGACTCGGCCACACCGATGCCGATCAGCAGATTGCGCGCCACAGCCTCGCCATGCAGCAGCGGCATGTCCGGCAGCGTGTACCACGGGCCGACCAGAATCCGTTTGGCGCGCACCAGTTTGCGCAGCCTCGCCATCATGTCCGGACGCAGGCGCAGGTAGTCTTCCATGCAGATGGCTTGCCCATCCATCTGGTAGTGCTTGAACGCCGGATCACGCTCCATGAGTTCGATCAGGCAGTCATTGTGGTGCAGCAGGTGCCGCCGGTAACCCACGAACGAGAGCAACCATTCCCGGTCCCAATGCGTCGCGTTGATCACATGGAGGGTTTGTTGTTTGGATGATGTTTTCATAGTTTGTTGAATTGACCGCGTGAAGCATGCCAAAAACAGTGGCCGATGTCCAGATCACCACGCGCCGGGCCAGCAATTCGCATCATGGGCGCCAAAACGCCTTACGGCGTCACTACAAACGGCCTCGAAACGGCAAAAACCGTTCGTAGTGTGCCCGTAAGGGCATTCGTGTCGCCATCATGAGAACTGCTGGCACCTCCCCATTTTTATCAAGGGACGGTTAATCCAGACACCCGCGTCTCCACCACCACATACGTCGGCAAGCCCGAGACGCCAAACGCCCGACACATCCCCAGTGCCGGCTCCTGATCGGGGCGTTCCGCGGCCACGCGCACAGCAAAATACTTCTGCAGGGCCTGGCGCACCGCGGGATCGCGAAAGTTGGTGTGATCCATGGCATGGCAGTTCTTGCACCAGCTCGCATAAAAATCGAGTAGCAGCGGCTTGCCCTGCCTCCGGGCCTCGGCTACCCAGCGCCCCCACCCTGCCGCATCACCTGCAACCAGTTCATGACCATCGGCACGCACGCCGCCGGGCAACCCTGCGCTTGTCGTCATCCCGCCGTACGCCAGCGAGCCATAATAGATGCCCAGCACGGCAATCAGCACACCAAACCCGTACTTCACCCAGAGCATCCACGCGCCAGGTCTGGGAAGCACGGCCAGCCCCGCCCCGGCCAATGGCCACGGCAATGCCATGCCGGCGCCCAACATAAACGGCAGCAGCAAGGCGACCGCAGATCCGCCATGGTAAAGCGAACTGGCGAGTAACAGCACGGCAGCCACGACCGGCGCCACACAAGCCCCCGCGAGCAGCGCCGACACCCCGCCTGCCACACCGGCGGTCAAAAAACCGTTACCCGCTCCGCGGCCGCGCTGGAAGCGGGTCAGGTCAATCGGAATCACATCGAACATCGCCAGCGCCAGCGCCAGAAAGAGCGCGGCCATCACGCCGTTGAAGACGGGCGACGACTGGAGCGCGCCAAACACGCTGCCGGTCAGCACCACGGCCGCGCCCAAGGCCCCATAGACCACTGCAATCCCCGCGCCGTAGGCCGTGCCCAGCGCCAGTCCCCGGAGGCGCGACCCGGCACGCGCACCCGCGCCAATAATCGCCAGGTTGACCGGTATCATCGGCAGCACGCACGGAGTCAGGTTCAGCAAGAACCCGCCCAGCAGCACCAGCAGCAGCGTCCAGCCAATCCCATGCCGCTCCAAAAACACTGTCGGATCGTCACGAAACTGCTGCCACCAGAAACGCGGCGCAGCTGACGCCTGACCACGGGCGCGCGCCAGAAAATCGAGGAAGTCGCTTCGCCCGAGATAGCCGGCCGCAGTGGCCTTGACTTGTCCCTGGGCCAGCCATCCGCTGTCGGACGCGCCGGGCTCTGCTGCGCCGGTAATTTCGCGTGTGGCATCGGGCGCGAGAAGAAATGTTCGCGTGCGCGGCGGAAAACAAGCTGTCTCAGAACAGCCCTGACACCTGACCTTCACCTCCACCGGCAGGATGGCCTTCGTGAGCGCATAGGTGGCAGTCACACGACCGGTAAAGACCGTCTCCATCTGACCCGCCGGATCCGGCTGCGTGACCGGCTCCGGCACCACGCGACCGGGAATCGCTTTGCCATCGAGCAAAACTTCAAACCGCTGGTCGGCATAAAGCACATGTTGCGGCGGCACATCCACGCCTACCACCACCTGCCAAGCCGCGCCGGCGCGCTCCACCCGCGCCGTGACCGTAAAGGGATCTGCGGCTCGGGCGAGTGCGGCCCATGCAAACACAAGAACAGCGAATGCAAAACGCATATCACGCACCCTTGGCCGTGTGTCGTATGTTGACCTGGAACCCAGGTGGCCCGGGCGCTCCGCGCACGGGCAAGAATCAGTCTCCGACGCAGGACTCACACATGCCCGTGCGCGGAGCGCCCGGGCCACCTGGACCACCACAGAAGGCCCAACAACGCTACTTGCGGTCGCCGAGCTTCTTGTCGGCCATGAACAGCGCGCCCTTGGAACCGGCGGACATCTCGAGCATCCAGAGGACGTCGGCATCTGCGGCCTCTTCCTCGACCTGCTCGTTGACAAACCACTGGAGCGCGCCCTGGGTCGCAAAATCCTTCTCTGCCACAGCCAACGTCATGAGCTTATTGATGCTGGCGGTGATCCCCTTTTCGTGCGCCAGCGTGTTCTGAAACATGTCCAGCAAGTCCTTCCACTCTTTCTTCGGCGCATCGACAGCCTGCAGTTCCACCTTCGCGTTATGGTCCTGCAGATACTTCATGAAACGCATGGCGTGCCCCTGCTCTTCACCAAACTGCACGGCGAACCAGGCCGCTGCGCCCTTGAACCCCTTGTTCGCGGCATCCGCCGACATCGCCAGATAAAGATAGGCGGAATAGAGTTCGCGGTTGATCTGGGCATTGATTTCCTTCGTCATCTTGTCACTGATCATGGTTCTTTTCCTTTTTTGTTGTAACGGATGCGTCAGCGTCCATTGTCCTGAAACCCGCAGCGGGTGCGCAGCCCCCGCTGTACTTCCATCTCATTGCTCCATGGCCTTCTGCGCCAACAGTCGTCCCGCCTCGCGGCATTTTTGCAGCATGGCGGGATCCGGGACAAACTTGCATGTCATCGGCTCGCCAAGCAGCGTCACCTGCATCGACTGCAGGTACTGCACCAGCTCATCGCTGCCGCGCGCCGCCCAGCCGTAGGAACCGAACACCAGCCCGGTCTTGCCCACCGGCTTGAGCCCGCGCAGATACGTCAGCGTCGCGGCCATGCGCGGCATGATCCCCTGGTTCAGCGTGGGAGAACCCACGGCCAGGCAGGCACAGTCCATAACTTCCGTGACAACCTCCGTGTCATGCACGGTGTCCAGATCAATCAGCCGCACGTCCACCTCCGAATCCAGCGCGCCGTCGGCAATCGCCCGGGCCATGACCCGCGTGCTGTTCCACATGCTGGTATAAAGGATGACGACCTTCCGCGTCGCCCGGCAGACCATCCACTTCTGATATTCCGCCACGATCCGCGCGATGTGGGCTCGCCAGATCACGCCGTGACTGGGGGCGATCAGCTTCAGCGGCAGCGCCCCGAGTTTGGCCAGCGCCGCAGCCACCGGGCGGCCGTACGGCATCACGATGTTGGCGTAGTAAGTTTTGGCCTCCGCCAGCACCACGTCCAGCGGCGCCTCGTCGTCGAACCGCCACGGGCCGGCATAGTGCTGTCCAAAGGCATCCATGGAAAAAAGGATCTGCTCTTCAACCAGATAGGTGGCCATGGACTCCGGCCAGTGCACCATGGGCGTATCGAAAAACTGCAGCGTACGGCCGCCGCCGAGGTCCAACTTCTCACCGTCGGTTACAATCCGGAACGTCCAGCCAGCCGTGTCAAAATGCAGCCGCAACGCCTCGGCGCACTTCTTGTTGCACACCACCGCGGCCTGCGGACAGGCAGCCAGCACCTGCGCAAGGCCACCGGAATGATCAGGCTCCGCGTGATTGCAGACGATATAAGCCACCTGTTCGAGCGGCACATGGGCGCGGACGTGATCCAGCAACTCGCCCGCATGCGGCTCCTTCACCGTGTCGATCAGTGCATGCTTTTCGCCACTCACCAGATAGGCATTATACGTGGAGCCACGCTCCGTGCGATACCCGTGAAAATCGCGCACGGACCAGTCGACGTAGCCCACCCAGCAGACATTCCTGGAAAGAAGCGTATTCATGTCAAACCATCCCCTCCAACAGCAGCAGTTCTCATTATGGCGCCAAAACGCCTTACGGCGTCACTACAAACGACCTAGAATCGGCAAAAAGCCGTTTGTAGTGTGCCCGTAAGGGCGTTCGTGTCGCCATAATGAGAGCTGCTGCTCCAACAAGCCACTCACTTGACAGCCGGTGCCACGACCTGCGCTGTCCGATTGGTCGCCACAGCCGGCTTCCATCCGGATTTATCCAGCAGCCCCTTCAAGCTCGTCACATACGCATCCGCGCCGCCCGGCTGGTAGCCGGTCCGTTCCAAAACCTTGCCATCCGCGTCCAGCAGCAGCACAGACGGAAACCCCTGGATCTGATATTTTTCCTGCAGACCTTCGTTCTGCTTCTGTGTTTTGGCGGGCAATTTCTTGCGCCGCGGATAATCGGCTACAAACAGCACCAGATTGCTGGCTGCGTAATCCTGAAACGCCTTCTGGCTGAACACCTCTTTATCCAGCTTGATGCACCAGCCGCACCAATCCGACCCGGTGAAGTCAGCCAGGATGGGCCTGCCCTCTTTTTTCGCCTGTGCCTGCGCCAGGGCAAAATCGTCCTGCCATTTCGCGCTCTTCGCCGGCGGTGCCGCAACCGCCACGCCGACATACAGAAGCAACGCTGCAACCATCATGTGCTGTTTCATTTCGGAGCATCCTTTCATCATACATTTGCTGCCCGTGACGACACTGAAAAACGAACTACAATACTAGCATTCCACACGCTGGATGGCGAACTGGTTTATCTGACATAAAAGCGGGATGCTTGGCAGCGGGTGCGCAGCCCCCGCTGTACTAACGGAGAATCTGTTTGACCGCGGCCAGGATCTGAACCGGTTCCGCCATGCGACCGCGTCCTTCGCACCCGCAGGCCAGGTCGCCGGTACCCACATCCAGGATCGTAACGCCGCGCGACTGCAGCGTCGCTACATTGGCCTGCGTGGCCGGGTGAACCCACATGCGCTCGTTCATGGCCGGGACCACCAGCAGCGGCGCCGGGCAGGCCAGCGCCGTGGCGGTCAGCATGTCGTCAGCCAACCCGTGCGCCAGCTTGGCAATCACATTGGCGGTGCACGGCGCAATCACCATCACAGAGGCGCGGTCAGCCAGCGAGATATGCCCCGGCACCCACTCCTCGGGTTCGTCAAACATGTCCACGCTCACCGGCCGCCGCGAAAGCGTCTGAAACGTCAGCGCCCCGACAAACCGTGTGGCGCCTTTAGTCATGATCACCGAGACCGTCCAGCCGGCCTTGACCATCAGCCGCGCCAGTTCGGCGGCCTTGTATGCGGCAATGGAGCCGGTGACGCCCAGGACGACTTCGGGTGCGTTCTTTTTGCGCATGTGTGTTTCCATCAACCCCGGCTCCCGCCTACCGCACGCCGCCGCATACCTCGACGATGCCGCACAGCTCGCGGTAGGCAATCTCAAGATTGTCGTTCAGGACATGATAGCGGAATTCGCCGGCTCGCTCCGTTTCGCGGGCGGCATTCTGCATGCGCCGCTCAATCGTGGCTTCGCTGTCCTCGCCGCGCAACTCCAACCGCTCGCGCAACGCCTCCAGCGATGGCGGACGAACAAAGATGTCGACAAAACCCGCACGCATTGGATCCGCGGGCGGCAGCGAAGCCACATGCTCCCGGACTTGCCCCGCGCCTTCCACGTCAATATCCATCAGCACGCACTGCCCCTCGGCAAATGCGGCATAAACCGGCTCCTTCAAGGACCCATACGAATTTCCATGCACCGTGGCATGCTCCAGAAAATCACCGGCAGCCACATGGCGCGCAAACTCCTCCACGGTCAGGAAATAGTAATCCACGCTATCCTCCTCCTCGCCGCGCGGCTCGCGCGTGGTGCAGGAGATGGAATAGGTGATCTCGGGATAATCCTGCAGCAGCCGTTCACACAGCGTGGTCTTGCCGGCACCCGATGGGGCGGAAATGACAATCAGCAGCGGTTTCAACGTAAGGATCCTCCTCTGAGCCGTTGCAAAAACAACTTTTATAGTGCCAGATGAGCGCGCCAACCGCAATGCTGAAGACGCGCAACCAATGTGGTTGGCATGGTCTTTTCCTGAAGCGCCGCTTTGGCGTCGCGTGCGGCGAAACCAGCGTCCCCGGTCCCTAACTCTTCGTAAGCCCTGCCGCCGCATTCGCCACGGCCTCGAGCTCTTCCCATCGCCGGTACACGCGCTCGAGTTCCGGGCCGAGCTCTTCGATGCGCTGGCGAGCGCGGGCAATTTCCTCGCCGGGCTGACGGAAAAAGGCCGGATCGGCCATGCGCGCGTGCCATTGCGCCTGCTCGGATTCGAGCGCCTCCAGGTGCCCGGGCAGAATTTCCAACTCCGACTTTTCCTTTAACGTCAGGCGGCGGCGGGGCTGTGCCGCAGGCAAAATCGCTGGCAGCCTGGGTGGCGCAGCCGCTTCACGCGGTGCGACAGGCGGCTGCAGCCGGCGGGCCATCCAGTCGTCGTACCCCCCCACGTATTCGTTCACATACCAGCCGTCGCCAGGTTCCAGCCAGGGCGCCGGATCTTCCCCCCGGTAGCCCTTCTCGAAAACCAGCACGCTGGTCACCACATCGTTCAGAAACGCACGGTCATGGCTCACCAGCAGCACGGTTCCCTGGTAGAGATCCAACTGCTCTTCCAGCAGATCCAGCGTATCCAGGTCCAGATCGTTGGTCGGTTCGTCGAGCACCAGCACATTGGATGGCTCGGCAAACAAACGCGCCAGCAGCAACCGGTTGCGCTCGCCGCCGGAAAGGGATCCAGCCGGCTGGCGCGCACGCTCCGGCGAGAAGAGAAAATCCTGCAAATACCCCATGATATGACGCCGGTTGTTGCCGATCTGCACGAACTCGCGCCCGGGCGCAATGTTGTTGGCCAGCGATTCCCGGTCGTCGAGCTGCGCACGCAGCTGATCGGAATAGGCGATCTGCAAATTGGTGCCGTGCCGGATCGAGCCGCTGAGCGGCCGGAGGCCATCGGTCTTCTCCGCATCCAGCAGCAAACGCAGCAGCGTGGTCTTGCCGCATCCGTTGGGGCCCAGAATGCCAACCTTGTCGCCGCGCAGGATCCGGGTGGAAAAATTACGCAACAGCGGGCGGTCGCCAAAACTGAACGAAACGTCCTTCGCCTCCAGAACCATGTTCCCCGTGCGCCCGGCTTCCTGCACATTCATGCGCACCGATCCGGCACGCTCGCGGCGCTGGCTGCGCTGCACACGCAGCGATTCGAGCGCGCGCAGGCGCCCCTGATTGCGCACGCCACGCGCCTTGACGCCCTGCCGGCGCCAAGCCTCCTCCTTTTCGAGAAGCTTGTCCATCTGATCCCAATGCACAGCCTCCGTGGCCAGCGCCTCCTCTTTGCGACGCAGGAAGTTGTCGTAGTTGCAAGCCCAGTCGCTGAGTTTGCCACGGTCGAGCTCGATCACACGCGACGCCAGACGACGCAAAAAAGCACGGTCATGCGTGACAAACAGGAACGTGCGGCAGCGCTGCAGCAGGAAGTTTTCCAGCCAGGCGATCGAATCAAAGTCCAGATGGTTGGTCGGCTCATCCAACAGCACCAGATCCGGCGTGCCGAGGATGGCCTGCGCCAGCAGCACACGGCGGCGCGTACCGCCGGAGAGCGTCTCAAAGTCCGCCTCCGGGTCGAGGTTGAGCCGACTAAGCGCCTGGCGGGCATCCAGCAGCAGTTCGTCATCATCCGCATCCGGGCAGACAATATCCAGCACGCGGCCGCGCAAATGTGAAGGGACCTGCTGCGGCAGCCGGGTCACATGCAACCCGGAGATGCGGGAGATCTTCCCGGAGTCCGGCGGCGTCTCTCCCGCCAACACCCGCAGCATCGTGCTTTTACCGGCGCCATTGGCACCGAGCAGGCAGATGCGCTCACCGCGTTCAATATGCAGCTCGACATTGTCCAGCAACGGCTGGCCGCCAAAACTGACGCTGACCCGACTAAGACTGAGAAGTGGCATGGATAAATGGTAACTGGTTCGCCCGCGGGATGCGATGCAAATGCGCAGCACAACCATGGCCTTTTCCGGAAGCGCCACTTTGGCGGCTTCCACCACGAAGATTCGAAGACCACGAAGCCAACCGCGCGTCTGCGCCGCGAACAAACGCTCGGGTAACTTGAAATTATCCGCGCCGTGGAACGTGTCTTTGCCGCCAAAGAACACAAAGAAACACAAAGATC
>JBAXVM010000259.1:0-4175 GCA_037129105.1 bacterium | reverse complement strand
CTTTCCGACCTGCCTGGCACCGCGCACAATCAACGGCTTGCGACGTTGCGCTGAGGTCCACTTCCGCACCTGTTCTTGGGCAAAGCGATCCATCTCTATCCTGCCTTTCGCTCTCTATGCGTTAGAAAGTCAAGGCACATCATGGCGCATCTCGTTAGAATATCAAGTATATAATCACTTAAGCGATTCGATTAACCGAGCAAGTGTTGCGGTTAAGCGTGAAACCCCGCAAGGGACGGTCCTTCCCGCAGCCTCGTTGTCATAATCCTTGTCTTAATCGTTGTCGTTCTCCCATCTTTGTCACAATCCTTGTCGCGATCATTGTCGACAATGATCGCGACAACGATCTGAACCCTGAACCCCGAATCCTGAACCCTGAAACCTTCTCCTCTCCATTGGCTGCGGCGCGGCGGGACGCCGCTGCCCTACCTCGCGCGAAGCGCCTTTCCTTAACCTGACGGCGATCAGTGCGGGCGCGAAGCAATCGGCATCGCGCGCCTCTCGTCCTCGTCGTCGATCATCTTAACCGCTTAAGCGGTTCGTTTAAGTGTAACCGAGTAAGGGTTGCGAGTAAGGCTAACCGATTAAGGGTAATCTGCCATTCTGCCATTCTGCATTCGACGCGCCATCTTGTTTACTACGAACGTGTTAAGGCCAAATGACGCATGGATTTTGGCTATTAGAAGTCAATTAAGGGCTGAAAAATGGCTTGTGGGTCTCCGCCGACTCACGAACATTCCATGCACCGCTCGTCCCGACAGGCTAATACTCAAACCGACTTCGGTTGCTCATCTGCGCGGCAGCCTGTTCAACAAACAGGCGGTCTCCAACGTGGGTCCAACTCAGATGCGGATTCATCGCGTGGACGCCCTACCTGGTGTGTGATAAGTGTGCTCTTCAGCCGGCGCCGGACTGCAGGACACCTCGCTGACAAACGCGTTCGTCTTCATCGACAGCCCAGCGAGGTCGGCCACTGGCGGCTGACCAGCCAGCCGGATGTTGCAGAACTTCACGCCGCGGACGTCGTGTGTTGCATCCACACCCATTAATTCGCTGGGCGGAATGCCCTTCCCGTAGAACGTCACACCATCCACCAGCACATTGCGGATCCGGCCGCGCTCGGGATCGTGCCCCCAGCAATCCTGCAGGATCGCGCCGCGGAACAGGACCGGACCGGGCGTCAGCCATGCATACGGACTGCCTGCGGGATTCGTCACACCGGTCTGGTCGGAGATGGCTGTATCTGAAAACGTGATGTTCTCCACCAAAGCCCCGTCTGACAGATGAATCCCCAACGCCCAGTGCCGTGAATAGACGATATTGTTGCCCCGGAAGGAGACATTCCGGACCGGGGAGCGGTTCTCGTAGGTCACCCCCAGGGCATAGCCCCAGTCACTCCAGACCGTGCAACCCTCGACTTCGATTTCTTCCGCAGGCGCGTCCGGGGCCGTCGTCTTCACCACAATGCTGTCGTCATGGTTGCGCACGAAACAGTCGTGGATGCGCACGCGGCGGGAGTTGACGCTGTTGATGCCATCGCTATTGATCCGGCCGCTGATGATGCGCACGTCCCGCACCTCGATGTCCTCGGACTTGCCGATGGTGAAGTTCCAGTTGGCGGCGTTGCGCAGGGTGATGCCCTCAACCCGGACATGGCGCGCGCCGTCGAACCCAAGCATATTCCAGCCGGGATGCGGGATGGCGCTGGCGTCCATGATCCCCCGACCGCGGATGCGCACATCCTTCACGCCCTTCAAGCCCAGCATACTTCCATGATGAAAGACGACCTTCCACTGTTCGCTGTACGTGCCTGTGTCGCCCGGCTTCAGCCTGGCCTTGAGCACGGCGCCGCCCGCCAGGTAGAGTGTCTGCCCGCTCTTCAGCGCGATCCCGGTGGTCTCATGCACTCCGGGCCCGAAGTACAGCACGTTCGGATCGCCCGGCGCAGGGACGTCCTTCTCCGGCTCACCGGCGAAAAGGTGCAGGGCCGTGCGGGTGTCGTTGTCGAGCAGCAGGGTCATCTTCCGCGGGCGGTCGAGCGTGAACTCAATGGCGCCCCCGTCCACACGGGTGGCGATGCCGGCCCGCTCCGGGCGCAGGGTCGCAGTCTTAAAGGGCCGCCCCGGCACCACGCGCACCGTCACCGGCGCAGACATGTCGAAGATCACGAACGAGGCGCGCTCTGCCACATAGTCGGGCTTATGCGAGGCCAGCCCGCCTGTGGGGAGGATCTCCGCGCGCACGGGCGCCTGGTACACGAAAAGCGGGACACCACCCGCGGACACCTCGGTAAAGTCCGGCGAGGCAACCTCGCCGGCCGGCGCCGGCCAGGTGATTACGGTTGTGGCTACGGGGGGCGGGGCACTATCAATTGGCATGCGGTTGTTTCCTCTACCAGTTATCCGTGCGGAACGGGGATGCCGGCAACCCCTCGCGGTTATAAAGATTCGCGCCATCGGGATTCATGGAAAAGGCGTAGCGCACGGCCACCGGCTCCGGCACCGCACCTGACGAGACCACCACGCTTTGCCCGTCGATCACGGCTTCCGCCCACACCCACTTCCTGTCCGCCCCGGCAATGGCAAAGCGCTTCAAGGTGCCGTCCTTGACTTCTGCGGCGGGTGCGCGCACCTCCTTGGCGCCCACCATCAGGCCGGACCCGACGTAATCAAAGGACAGGCGAATCTTGTTCCCCTCGACCTTCATAGACTTGTAGAGCGGGCCCGAAACCACCAGCTCCTTCTGGCCGTAGTCGCGGTTCAGCGCCCAGCGCGCCAGGCGCTGCCCAACGTCGGACTTGTTCCTGGGGTGGATGTCGCCGGCAGACTTCAGTGGCACGGTGTCGAGAATGACCGCCATGCCGCTGTTGGGGATGGCCAGCGAGCGGGTTTGCGCCTCACGCAGTTTGGCCCAGCCATCGCCACCGGCCGGGTTGTCGTTCGGATTCTGGAAGCTGGCCAGCTGCACGAAATAGAACGGAAAATCGCCCTGATTCCAGACCTTGCGCCAGCCACCCACCAGCGCGCGCATCTTGTGATAATAGGTCTCGCCTTCCCCGCCATTGCTTTCGCCCTGGTACCAGAGGGCCCCCTTGATCGGGAAACGCACCAGAGGGTGAATCATCGCGTGATACATGCTGCACCATCCGTTGGCGCCGGGATGCGGAGCAACGGCCGGCATGGGTGGCAACGCCGCGGCGTTGCTGGCGGCTGCCCGCGCGGACACCAGCCAGCTCTCCAGCGCATTCAATTGCCTGGGCAGGGACACGGCATAGGCGGCCAAGGCATTGCTGCGGACCGTCGCCGCTTCCCGCAACTCAGGCACGGACTCCATGCCGGCTGGCGGGGTCCAGGGCTCAATCTGCGTGCCGCCCCAATTGTCGTCCAGAATCCCGATGGGCACGCCGGTTTGTGCCTGAATCTCGCGGGCGAAGTAAAACCCCACGGCGCTGAATCCGCCAGCATTCTGGGGGGTGCACACCTGCCACGCAGTGGCGGCTGGCGCCTCCACTTCCGGAAACGCGGACTGCACATGGTTGAACTTGATGCGCCGGATCTTCGGTAAATCGGCCGCCTTGCTATCCTCGGCGGCGTTGTCCGTGTCCTTCAGCAACCATTCCATGTTGGACTGCCCGGCACAGAGCCAAACATCGCCAATGATGACGTTAGTCAGGCTAATTGAGTTCTGGCCCGTGATGGTCAGCGTGAGGTTTTCGCCCTGCTTCCGTGCCGGAAGTTCGGCCAGCCACTTCCCCTGGACATCCGCTGTGGTCGCGGCTTTCTGACCGTCCAGGCTCACGGTCACGGCCTCCTGCGGCGCCGCCCACCCCCAGACCCGGATCGGCTGATCGCGCTGCAGCAGCATGTCGCTGGTGAAGATCTTCGCCAGCCGGACCTCAGCGCACGCCGCACCGGCCCAGACAGACAACACGAGCATGAAACAGAGTTTACGCAGCATAAGTTCTCTCCCTGATTTTGCCATCTGCCGCTCCTTCCATCCCGCGGCAGCCACCCCATGGCGCCGCGTGCACAGACCACCGGCGGCCACAGTCATTTGTGCATGCAGATCATCGCGTTTCCCGTTGCAAAGTCCAAGTCTAAAGACGCGCCTAGGAACCTGTCGGGCGCATCCCTGTTTCCTTGACTTGCATTGGGTAGAGACGGCTTTATGCCGTC
>JBAXVM010000258.1:0-4188 GCA_037129105.1 bacterium | reverse complement strand
GTGGTTCGTTTCACGACGCATACAAACATACGTGAAACACATCCGTATGTCAATCTCCCGAAATGCCGGGATAAGCGACGGGACGGGTTGCGGTTGTCGGCAAGCAGCGCCCCTACAATGCTAATGGGAAACTGTAATCAACAGGAAAGGAAAGTGAAATGGGTATCAGTATTGGGCTGGTGGGATTGGGATCGTTTGGAAGCTGTTTTGCGCCGTTGTTCACGAACCATCCGCTGGTGGACCGCATCGCCCTGTGCGACCGTGAACCGAACCTGCTGGCGCAGTTTGCCGCGGATCCGTTCTACCGGGACAAACTCAATCCCCGGGACTGCTATGCCTCGCTGGATGCAATCTGCCGCGCTGACCTCGATGCGCTGGCGATCATCACCCAGCCATGGCTGCACGCGCCGCAATGCATCCAGGCGATGGAGAGCGGCAAGGACGTCTACAGCGCCGTGCCGATCATCTCGATTCCCGACGACGACGAGATCCTGGAGTGGTGCGACAAACTGGTCGCGACGGTGCAGCGCACCGGCCAGCGCTACATGCTGGGCGAAACCACCTACTACCATCCGCAGTCGATGTACTGCCGGCGACAGGCGCGCGCGGGCGCCTTCGGCGACTTCGTCTACGCCGAGGGCGAGTACATGCACGACGTGGACAACTGGTGCAACCTGCGCCAGGTTCAGCAGGCGCGCACCGCCAGCGCGTCGGGCAAGGAATGGCTGCCGATCCGCGACCGCTACCTGCGCAAAGGCGTGCGCGGCGGTCCCATGCATTACCCGACCCACTCGACCAGTGGGCCGGTGTGCGTCATGAACGCCCATGCAATCAAGGTCAACGCGCACGGATGCCGGAACCGGGAGAACGACCCCGTTTTCGAGGAATCCGCCTTCAGCAACGAGATGGCGCTGTTCAAAATGAGCAACGGCGCCGCCGTGCGCATCCTCGAAATGCGGGAAACGCCCGGCCTGGTGGGCCATGACTCGGAGACGTTCCGGATCTTCGGAACGCGCGGGGCGTTCTCAGAGAACCGGTGGTTCCAGATCGAGCGGCCGTCGTTCCCGAAGCCGGATCTGACAAACCTGCCCAAGCCGACCACCGTTACCTTGACACCGTCCGAGATGTTCGATCCTTTGCCGCCGGAAGTTCAGTTGGCGTTCAAGCGCGTCATGCACCGCGAGATGGATGAGACCAAGCTGTTGAGTATCGATTTCACGCCCGAGGGGCACGGCGGGACGCATCCGTACCTGGTGCACGAGTTTGTCTCCGCGGTGGCGGAAAAGCGCCAGCCGGCCATCAACATCTGGGAGGCCGCGCGTTACATGGCGATGGGCGTTGCGGCTCACCAGTCGGCGCTCAAGGACGGCGAAACGGTCAACGTCCAGGACTGGGGCGGTGCGCCGCAATGAAGACCATGATCGCTAACAGCCGCGTGACGAGTCCCTCCACTCGCCTGGCTGTGGCCGCTTTTGCGACCATGGGCTCCATCTATTTCTTCTCCTACTTCCAGCGCGTGGCGGTGCCGGGAACGATCTTCAACGAAGTTCAGACTGACCTCGCATTGAGCGCCGCGGCAGTTGCCGCGCTGGGGTCGATGTTCACCTGGATCTACGGAGGCGCGCAGGTCGTGGTGGGGCTGCTGGCTGACCGCTATGGTGGCGTCCGCACGCTTCTCGGCGGCGGTCTGGCCATGCTGGCCGGAGCCGTGGCGTTCCCGCTGGCTCACACCGCCGGCTCGCTGTTTGCCGCCCGGGCATTGACCGGATTCGGCGCCAGCTTCATGTACCTGAGCATTGTCAAGGAACTGGACAGGCTTTTCGGGCATCGGCATTTCACGGTCTGGTTGGGGGTGACGCTGGCGATTGGTTACTCTGGCGGGATGGCGGGCACGCTGCCGTTCGAGCGGGCGGCCGCGGCGTTCGGTTGGCGGCACGCGCTGCTGGCTGTGGCGGGCCTGCTCGCAGTCGCGCTGGCGACGGCCGGCCTGGTCCTGCGGCGTCTCGGGCCCGAGCCGCGCGCCACGCGACCGCTGTCGGTTGCCCCCCTGTTCGAGGTGTTCCGCCAGCGGCGCGGTTGGCCACTGCTGGCCAGCAGCTTCATTCAGTTCCCTGTCTTCTTCGTGATCCAGACCGTGCTCGGCAAAAAGTTCCTTCAGGATTTTGGCGGGCTGAATTCACCGGCCGCGGCGGGCTTCATCCTGATCATGACCGCAGTCAGCGCCCTGAGCGTCGTGCTGGGCGGATACATGCCCCGGCTGCTCGGGGAGCGGCGCAGGCCATGGCTGCTGGCCGGTGCCCTTGTGCTGTTGGCGGCTACCGCTACGCTTCTGACCGGGACGCTGGTGCGGGCGCCGGGCTGGGTGTTTCTGCTCGGCTACATCCTGCTGGCCATTGCCGGCGTCTCGCAACCGTCGGGCACTGCCACGATCAAGGAACTGAACCGGCCGGAATCGGTGGCGGCGGCCATCTCCGTGTATAATGGCTTGGCGTACATCGGCTGCGGAACCATCGGACAGGTGGGCGGGTGGCTTCTCGGCTGTTACAGCGGCGCCGCGATCGTCACCGCGGCCGGAGTGGTTTACCCGCCGGCAGCTTATACGGCGCTCTGTTGTTTCCTGACGGCGCTGGCTGGGCTGAACATGGTATTCGTCTTGCTGGTGCCGGAAACCAGAGGCACTTCACTCGTACTGGAGGACACACCCGCTACCGCCTGACTCATTGGATGGCGCTGATCGGATCGATCCATTCGATCAGCGCCAATACGAAAGAAGAACCCAGATGACTGACACTGTTGGATTCAATGCCTTCGTCGACCCGTGGCAGGCCAACGCCAAGCTGGCGCTGGACACCATCGCCCTGCGTCCGACGCGCGGGATTCCCACCGGGGCATTCCAGACCATGCAATGGTCACAACTCGAGATTCTGTCCGGCAATCCGCCGGGCAGTTACGAGAAAGAACCAGTTCGGGTCTACCTCGATTTTATGCTGAAGTCCGGGGTCTGCTTCCTCGACCAGTGGATTCCCGATAACCCGCTGAGCATGAAAGATCAGGGTTATGATTCGGGCACCCCGCGCAGCGCTACCACCGGCGCCGAGGAAATCGTTCGCGATGGCATGCGGATCGATTCGCCGGAGACCGTTGTGGCGCACATGGAGAAGTTCCTCTTCCCGCAATGGGAAGAATGGGGTTGCGACCTGGCGGCCAACGCCGACGAAGAGGTTCGCAAACGCATCGCCGGCGAGGTGCAGGTGCAGCGCCTCTTCGGCATGAACATGCTCAAGGGACCGTACGGCGGTTTCTTTGCCTTTCCCGGTTTTCTCTACTATGACTACGGCTACGCCAACTACTTCATGGCCTACGCGCTTTATCCGGAGGTGATCGAACGCGGCTTCAAGATCCACGCCGATGCCTCGGTGGTGTTCAACCGCATCGCCGCCCGCGCCATTGTCGAAGGCGGCCTGCCGCGGCTGGTGCGGCTCGACCACGACATGGCCGACTCGCGCGGCATGCTGGTGGACATCAGGACTCTGGACAGACTCTGGTTTCCGCACTTCGCGCGTGCGATCCAGCCGTTCCTCGATGCCGGCATCCGCCTGATCTGGCACTGCGACGGCAACCTGATGGACATGGTCCCGCGGCTATTGCAATGTGGCCTTGGCGGCTTCCAAGGCTTCCAGTACGAGGACGGCATGGATTACGAGAAGATCTGCAAGATGAAGACCCGTGACGGCGGCGATCTGTTCATTATCGCCGGAGTTTCGGTGACCACCACGCTGCCTCGGGGCAAGCCGGCCGATGTCAAACGCCAGATCGACTGGCTGGTGGAGAAGGGGCCGAAGGTCGGGCTGATGCTGGGCTGCAGCAGTTCCATTGCGCCCGGCGTTCCGATGGAGAACATGAAGACGCTCATCGAGGGTTTCGCGCACTACCGCCAGAACGGGCGGAACGTTTAAGAAAGGAACCCGCGCGTGACCAACAAGAAGATAGCGACAAGAACCGCCGCCGCGAGCAAACGAGCCAAGCCCATCCGCGTCGGGGTCATCGGCGTCGGGCGCGGGAATGTAAGCGATATGAGATCTATATCACTTCAGGTTGCTACCGGTTTCATCGCTCTATCACTGGCCACGGCAACCCACGCCGTGACGCTGGAGCGCATCGTCTCGCGCGAAGATCCGAAACTTGACT
>JBAXVM010000257.1:0-4199 GCA_037129105.1 bacterium | reverse complement strand
CGAATTCGTCCACCGTAGTCGTCGCCGTAGTCGTCCACCGACCCGTGCCTGAGCAGTTGTCAGGTTCCTGGTTCCGATTTTGGCACTGATCGTGCTACAATGTCGCGCATGTCGGGCATTCTAAATACAGTGGATACACCTGCCGTTGTCGGGAAGCTGGCTGTTCGTGAGCTGGACCAGCTGGCGCAGGAGCTGCGGGAACGGATCATCGCTACGGTCAGCCGCTGCGGCGGGCACCTGGCCGCCAACCTCGGCTCCGTGGAGCTGACCATTGCGCTGCTGCGTGTCTTTGACCCCGCGTCGGACAAGATTATCTGGGATGTGGGACACCAGACCTATGCCTGGAAACTCCTGACCGGCCGCCGCGAAAGGTTCGATTCGCTGCGTCAACCCGGCGGCATTTCCGGTTTCCCGCGGCGCGACGAAAGCCCTTATGATGCGTTTGGCGGTGGCCACGCCGGCACCGCCCTTTCAGCGGCTCTCGGCATGGCGGTGGCGCGTGACCGGCGCGGCAGCTCGGAGTATGTGGTGGCCGTGATTGGCGATGCGGCCATGGGCAACGGCATCTCGCTGGAAGCGCTGAACAATATCGAAGACACCACCAGCCGCCTGATCATTGTGCTGAACGACAATGAGATGTCGATCTCCGGCAACGTGGGCTCGCTCTCCCGGCATCTCGGGCAACTGCTCACCAACCCCAAGTACAACCGCTGGAAAGGGTCGGCGGAGCGGATGGCGCAGCAACTGCGCATGTCGCCGCTGCGCGGCATCTACCACCGCACCGAGAAGGCCATCAAGAGTCTGTTCCTGCAGAACGCGCTGTTCGAGGAGTTCGGCGTGCGCTATACCGGGCCGATTGATGGCCATGATCACCAGGCGATTGCCGATGCGCTGAATATTGCCAAGGGGTACGACCGGCCGATCCTGCTGCACGTCGCCACGCAGAAGGGGCGTGGCTACCAGGCGGCGGAGGAGTCGCCGGAACGCTGGCACGGCGTGGGGCGTTTCGATGTGGCCAAAGCCGAGCTGGTCGAATCGGAGCCTGGCTACTCGAAGATCTTTGGCGATTGCCTGACGCGCCTGGCCGATCGTGATCCGCAGCTGGTTGCCATCACAGCCGCGATGTCCGCAGGCACTGGCCTCGATCCGTTTGCCGCGCGCCACCCGACGCGTTTCTTTGATGTCGGCATCTGCGAGGAACATGCCGTGGTATTTGCCGCCGGTCTGGCCGCGGAAGGGATGCGACCGGTTGTGGCGCTCTACTCCAGCTTTATGCAGCGCGCCGTGGATTGCGTCCTGCATGATGTCTGCCTGCAGAAGCTTCCGGTGACGTTCTGCCTCGACCGCGCCGGCGTGGTGGGCGCGGACGGGCCCACACACCATGGTATTTTTGACATTCCCATGCTGCGCGGCCTGCCGGGACTTGTGCTGATGCAGCCCAAGGACGAGCCAGAGTTGGCGCGCATGCTTGTCACAGCGGTGCGACACAACGGCCCGGCCGTCATCCGCTATCCGCGTGATCGCGGTCCGGGCGTGTCCGTGCCGGACGAGTCGCAGCCGCTGGCGATCGGCCAGGCGGAAGTTATTGAGGCGGCCACGAGCGAAAATGTTTGCGCATGCGATCCTGCCCTCGGCCCGGGGCGGGCCGGGGCTACAGTCGCGCGCGCAGAGCCCAGCGCAGTTATTTTCTGGGCGCTGGGCGATCTGCTGCCACTGGCGTGCGCGGCTGCAACCAAGCTGCGTGCGGCAGGTGTGGCGGCTGGTGTGGTCAACGCGCGCTTCATCAAGCCGCTGGATACGCGCTTGCTCGCCGAACAGGCCACACCGCAAACGGTTTTTGTGACACTGGAGAACGGTGTCGTGGCCGGTGGTTTCGGATCCGCTGTGCAGGAGGCGCTGGCCGAACTGGGGAGGACAAACCTGGTCGTGCGCTGCGGCTGGCCCGACGAAGTGATCGGGCAGGGGACCACAGCCACGCTCATGGCTGCACATGGCCTGACGCCGGAAGCCGTGGCTGCACGGGTGCTGGAACGGCTTGGGCGGGCGGGGTAGCAGAGGCGATTGATTAGATGTTCTCTCTGTGGACGGCATAAAGCCGTCCCTACAGGTAGGGACGGCTTTATGCCGTCCATCATCAGGCGAGACACCCCAAGTTGGCCCGGGCCACCTTTATGCCAGCAGCGGATCCGGCGAATCCACAGCGCCGCCGCAGATGTGCTCCGCTTCGCGGCAGCCGCCGTCGCACCAATCCGAAGGCCGCAAACAGCAGGACTGTGAGCAGAACGAGCGAGAGACCGATCATTGGATACATGTAATGCTCCTATGAGGGTCGGATTTTGCCATGGCGCCGTTGTCGCGGGGGACGGCGCCATAATTAGAATTGCTGGCGGGAAATGGCGCTAGGAACCTGTCGGACGTAGGCCTTGGAGCGGTCCGGCGCCTTCTGCTGACAGGTCCCTAGTTGGGGAACCCGCCGCCAACGGAACTTCGTGCGGACTGTTTCGGCGTATTTTGCCTTGGACGTTGGGCGTGGGAGGTTGGCGTTGAAAATCCTGCTGCACGTGGATGGAATAAGCTGTTATCCTGCGTCGATTGAAGTGGCGTACGCGTTCTCACACTTCTAGATGTGTGAGAATGTAAGCTAGACACAAATGCTGTTGTAAAAGCATATATATGTCTCATACATCTAGATGTGTGAGAATGACGACCGCCCGCGCGCGGAGCGCACCGACTTCGGGCAGGTGCGGTCTATGTCAAGTAGAAGCATTTCTTCTTGGTGATGGGTCAGATATGTGATGGCGGCGGGACGCGCCGCGAGTAATACCAGCGCTACGCGGTTTTCCGCCGACATCGCATGATTACCACGCTTTCATGAGTTCCAAATTTCTAAAGGTCGCAGTCCAACGGCGTATACCATGCGCCGGCGGCACAAAAAATATTATAAACTTTGCGTTGCAAAGTACTCTGCGCTTTGCTACATTGGTCTTGTCGAAAGGGACATTGGCATGACGGACAAAGGCGTAAACGAGGCGCTGGCGCAGATCCGGCAGATGCAGAACGTCGTACAGGACCGTTTGCGGTTCCGCGGCTTCTCCGCTCGCGCGCGCATCGTGGGTGGTTTTGTCGCCCTGCTCGGTGCCACGGTTCTGGGTCGTTTCGCGCCGCCCGACGTGCCAATGGTGCATCTGGTGGGGTGGGCGGCCGTGCTGTTGCTGGCTGGCGGCGCAAACTACGGCGCGCTGATGCTCTGGATGAGCCGGGCGGATCGCTGGCGGTGTCGCGGCGAATGGGTCCCGGCGCTGGAATCACTGCCGCCGTTGGCGGTGGGTGGCGCACTCTCGCTGGCCTTCTGGCGTGCGGGCGCCTATGACCTGCTCCCCGGTACCTGGATGCTTTGCTACGGGCTCGTACACATGGCCTACCGCCGCAATCTTCCGGTGGGCGTTTATCTCGTGGGTTTCTTTTACCTGGCGGCGGGCGCTGTCTGCCTGCTGACGCCCGGGCTGATTTTTACGGACCCGCGCCCCATGGGCATGGTCTTTGGTGCGGGCGAAGTGGCTGGCGGGCTGGCATTGCGCGCCGGTAACGTGCGGAAGGAGGACGCAGATGACGGATGCCATGCATGACCCGGCTGGAGCGCTGGAGCGCCTGTTTCATGAGCCGAATCGCCTGGCGATTCTTTCGGCGCTCTGTACGGCCCGCGACGGACTCGCCTTTACGGAGCTGCGCGACACCTGCCACCTGACGGATGGCAATCTCAACCGGCATCTCAAGGCGCTGGAGGAAGAGGGGATCGTTCGCGTGCAAAAGGCCTTTCTCAATGACAAGCCGCGCACCACGGTCTCCCTGACGCGGGGCGGCCTGGCACGCTTTCACCAGTATCTGGAGAAGCTGGAAGTGGTGTTGCAGGAGGCCCGCCGCGCCGCCCGCCGCGTGGACGCGACTGCGCGTACGCCGCAGGTCGCCACGGCACGGGCGTAGTTTTTCGGAATCGTTCCACTCAAGAAAAAGGATAGTAATCGCAACGCCATGAAACTCTGCCACACAAAGCACTTTGCCGAAGCAGGCAACATGGTTCGCCGCCTTTCTCTGGCCGTGCTGGCGCTGGCGCTGGTCCTGGTGCTGCCTGTGGCCGGTGGGCACTGGGTGGGTCTGCCGGCCTCGGTCTGGCTTGAGTTTCCGCCGCGGCAGGTGGTGGT
>JBAXVM010000256.1:0-4207 GCA_037129105.1 bacterium | reverse complement strand
TTCGAATCTTCGTGGTGGAAGCCGCCAAAGTGGCGCTTCAGGAAAAGACCATGGGGTGCACCCCGCTGGTCCTTGACAGTCTTTTCTATATGTGGCAAGCTTTCCCACATGCGGAAAGAACAGGTCTCTGCGGCCAAGAACACGACGCGGGCTGCCGCCCGCTCCAAGGCCAACCCCGCCGGGGAGTACGATGCACCGGGCGTGGTGCGCACCATGTCCGTTCTGGAGGCGCTGCGCGATCATCCGGAAGGGCTGACACTCAGCGAGTTGGTCAGGCTCACGAAGCTGGCGCTCAATACCGCACACCGCACCGCCTTGACCCTGACCGAACTGGGTTATCTGGAGCGCCTGCCGGACAGCAAGGTCTTCCGCCTGACACCCATGCTTCTGACCTTCGGCCGGTCATTCCAGGGCGGCAATCTGGTGGAGCAGGCCCTGGGGCCGCTGCGCGCCTTGCGGGATGAGACACAGGAAACGACGCTGTTCGGGACCTTGACTGACGGGGCCGGCGTGATTCTGGAACAGGCGCCGGGCACGCGCATGTTCCGCTTCGTGGCCGAGATCGGCCGCTTACTCCCCCTGCACACCGCGGCACCTTGCAAGGCGATGCTCGCCTGGTTGCCCGAACCGGAGCTGCTCCGCCGGCTTGAAAAAATGACCTTCCCCCGTTTCACGGATCACACAATCACGAGCCGGAAGGCTTTTCTGGCGGAACTGGCGGCAGCACGGCAAGCGGGTTACGCCGCCGACCGCGAAGAGGAGATCACAGGCGTCTACTGCATCGGCGCGCCGGTCTTCAACCGGCAGGGCTACCCTGTAGGCTCGTTGTGGATCACGGGCCAAGCCGAACACCTGGGCGGCCAACACGAAGCGGCGCTGGCCGCCGCCGTACGCCGCCACGCCGACATCATTTCCGAGCGGCTGGGTTTTCATCCAGCGAGCCCGCAAAACGTCAAGGGCGAAACGGCGTCATCGCGTCACCGGGACACCGGGTCAAAATGTGTGGGAAGCCGCTAAATTAGGAGCAACACGCCTATGAAGACCGCATACTTTCTCACCGCCCTATGCCTGACCACACTCACCTCTGCGCTCATCGGCGCGGAGCCCGCGGCGGCGCCGGCCGCCAAGCCCGCCGCTGAGCCACGTCTGGAATGGGGCCCCTGGTATACGATCGGACCTTTCGACAACAAGAATCGAGCCGGGTTCGACACAGCGTATCCGCCGGAAAAGGGCGTGGATTTCAGCGCTTCATGCACCGGCATGAACAGTCAGGTTGTTTCCTGGAAATCCCAGCCCGGGTTTTCCGACGGGAAGGACATCGACCTGCTGCCGCACTTCTCACCCAACACGGATGTCGCCGTCTACCTGGCCCGCCGCGTGACCGCCTCGGAGGAATGCAAGATCCGCGCGATCATGGGGAGTGATGACACCCTGACCGTCTGGGTCAACGGCCAACAGTGCCTGTCCAAAAATGTGCTGCGCCCATGCCAGCTTGGCGATGAGTGCATCCGCCTGACACTGCGCAAGGGGGAAAATACGATCCTGCTCAAAGTGTGCCAGGGGGTCATGGGTTTCGGCTTCGCCTTCCAGCCCACAGAAGACGGCCCCATCACCACCGAGAGCCCCGAGGTCAAGGCGCAGTTTGACACGCTGGAAGCCATACGGACCGGCAAGCGCCCCTCGAGCCGGTTTGCCAAGCCGGAATTGACGCACCGCGCCGAGTCGCTGATTCAGGGTACGGACCGCGACCCCGTGGACATTGTCCTGCGCCGGACGGCCGCCCTGCTCAAGGATCTGCGACGCTTGCCCGGCACGCGTGATCTCTCGGCCGAGGCTGCGGCACTGGCCGAACTGCAGAAGGAGAACGAACGTGTCGCCGTGGCCAACACGCCCTCCCGGCGGATCCTGCACGCCAGGTGCTGCGAATTGCGCCGGACCCTTGCGTTCGCCAACCCACTGCTGGATTTCGACAAGATCGTCTTCATCACGCACAAGAAGAACCCCCTCGGCGAGGGCAGCGGTGACCACATGGCCGGCCAGTACTACGGCATTCACACCACCCGCGGCGAAGGGCTGTTTGTCCTGACCAATGCCTTCGGCGCCACACCCGGGGTGAAGAACCTGCTGACGGACGCCGCCTGCCAGAACGGCCGCTTTGCGGGCTCCAAGCTGCCCGACGGCGCGTACCTGTCGCCGGACTTGTCGTTTGACGGCAAGAGCATCCTGTTTGCCTACACGGAGGCGGAAGGCTATCTGCCAAAGGTCAGAGCCCCGGAGGACACCGCAGGCACATACAGCTACAGCGGCATCCAGTGCTCCTTCACGGAGAAGAACTCCTGGCATCTCTTCCGTGTCAGTGCCAATGGCACGGACCTGCGCAACGTGACCGACGGGCCCTGGAACGACTTCGATCCGTGCTGGATGCCCAACGGCAGGATCGCCTTTATCTCCGACCGGCGGGGCGGTTTTGGACGTTGCCATTGTTCGTCCAAGGGCGGTGCGCCCTGGTTCACCTATACGCTGCACGCAGTGGATGCGGACGGCCGGAACATGGTGCGCCTGAGTCACCACGAGACCTGCGAATGGCAGCCGAGCATCACCCACGAGGGGTTGCTTGTTTACACCCGCTGGGACTACATCGACCGCGGGTTCTTCCAGGCCCACCATCCGTGGACCACCACGCCCGACGGCCGCAATGCCATGGCGCTGCACGGCAACTACCCGAAGAATTATCAAGACCGGACGTGCATGGAGATGGACATCCGCAGTATCCCGAACTCCAAACGGCTCGTGGCCACGGCGGCCGCGCATCACGGGCAGACCTATGGCTCGATCGTGTTGGTTGACCCGCAGGTCGAGGACGACGATGCCATGGCGCCGGTGCGGCTGGTCACGCCCGAGGAGCGCTTCCCCGAGTCGGAATACGGCTATTACTGTCGCGAAGCAGCCTATGGCACGCCGTGGCCGCTCAGCGAGGACTATTACCTGTGCGTGTATGGCTATCCGTCCGGCCGCACCTATCGCGAACCGAATGGAAAGGATGGGGAAGACGTCGAGAATTACGGCATCTATCTCCTCGACAGCTTTGGCAACAAGGAGCTGCTGTATCGGGACCCCAAGATCGCCTGCCTGAGTCCGATTCCCCTGAAGGCGCGGCCAACACCGCCAGTGATTGCCGAGCAGGTCAAGCCGTATCCCGTCAACCCCAACCAGCGGCGGCTGAATCTGGATCGCACCAACAGCATTATGGCGGAGGGCGTGGCCGAGCAGAAGAAGTACGCCGCCACCCTGGACAAGACCCCGGGGATCGTCTCCATCGCCAACGTTTATGAGAGCCGCCATCCCTGGCCGAAAGACACCCGCCTCACGGCCTTGCGCATCGTCCAGATCCTTCCCAAGAGCGCGCCCGGCCGTGACAATCCGAAGGTCGGCTACGGCCAGGAGAAGAACGCCCGCGCGGTCCTCGGCACCGTGCCCGTGGAAGCGGATGGCAGCGTCCACTTCAAATTGCCGCCGTACATCCCGGTTTACTTCCAGGTCTTGAACGAGCAGGGCTTGGCTGTGCAGTCCCTGCGCTCGGAAATCTATGTCGCGCCGCAGGAACGCCTTTCCTGCGTGGGGTGCCATGAGCAGCGGCACCGGGCGCCACCGGCCAAGACGGAGATCCCGCTGGCCATGCGGCGCGAACCGTCGACCATCCAGCCCGAGATGGAAGGGTCCAAACCGTTCAATTTCACGCGTCTGGTGCAGCCGGTGCTCGATGCCAAGTGCGTGGCGTGTCATTCAAAAGAGTCCAAGGCGCCGGCCCTGAGCAGCAAAATTTCGGACAAGCCGCAGGTACGCTCGGACAACTCCTCGTCCCTCACGGGCTGGACAGAGTCCTACCTCAATCTCAGACCCTACGCCTTCTACTACGACAACGGCGGATTCGTCGAATCCAAGACCTACCCCGGCAAGTTCGGCGCGCTGGCCTCGCGCTTGTACGGCCTGCTCCAGAAAGGTCATCACGACGTGAAGCTGACGCCAGAGGAGCTGCGGCGCATCACCCTGTGGCTGGACTGCAACTCGGACTTCTACGGCGCCTACTACAACATCGAAGCACAAGCGCGCGGCGAGATCGTGGAACCGATTCTGGAGTAAAAGCATGAAGAGCCCAGCGCGGGCGCGAGCCCGCAACCCAACCGGGTTTGAACAGGAGGCAACAGAG
>JBAXVM010000255.1:0-4256 GCA_037129105.1 bacterium | reverse complement strand
TCTGTTCGGGCTCGTGCCCTGGAACGCCGCCCAGGGCGCTTCCGCGCGTTCTGGCAAGAACCTCGTTATTTCCGCGGGCGCGGGCTCCGGTGTGGTGAAGGCCACACTCTACGATGTGGCCGTGTTGCAGGGGCCGTGCAAGTGGGGTGCCACGTCGCTGCGTGCCGGCGAGATCGGCTTCACGGCGCACCGCACCGTCACGGCCGACACCCTGGGCGCTCTCTACCAGGTGATCATGGAACCCGATGCGTAGTCGTACGGGCAACCGTCGCCCTCTTCACCCTCAACCCACAACCCTCCACCGTGAATCGATCCCATGACCATCTCCTGGCCAACACCGGGCACGCTGATCTGCGACGGAGCCACACGCGCCATCGGCAAGGCGTGCGGCCCCTCCGGACTCATCGTGCCCGTGCGTCCGGGGTTGCGCGCGCGCACGTTTGTGGATGGCGGCGGCCCGAAGTATGAGGAGACCGGCAACGATCCTGCCACGGTCTCTTTCGGCGTGGCGATCCTCTGCGACAGTGCGGCAGCGGCCGCTGCGCTGATTGCCGCGCTTGTTGCCACCACGCCGCGTGTCGGCACACTGACCTTGGAAGGCGGCCTGGTGCTCGCCGACGCCGGCATGGAAGCGCTCACTCCACGACAGTCCGGCAGGCGCGTCTTTGTGGAGTACTCGTTCAGCGGCCGCGCCGTCATCAACAATCAGGAACCCGCGCCATGAAGTGCATACTGCTTTCAATCTGCTGCGCACTGATCGCGCTGGGCGGCTTTGCACTCCCCATTCCCGCACGCTGGACCATCGACGTTTCCAAAGCCGATCAGGCTCCGGCCATGATCGTTGCCTTCCAGGGCGAGACCCTGTCGATCGAGCCCACCCTAACCAGTGTCGGCGTTCCCCTGGCATTTCCGACCTCATCCGTGATCACGTTCTACTGGGCCACCAACGCGCTCGGTCCGTGGTGGACCAAAGATGCCGGATTCGGCGCCGTAACCGGCCGCCTGCACGCCAGTTGGAGCCCCACGAACGACATGGGCGCCACCGGCTACATCTTCTACCTCGGCGTCGCCGACGCAACCGGCACGATCTACCGGGCCTATGGCCGCCTGATGATGCGCACCAGTCCCGGTTTCAACCCGGCGATCCTGCCTCCTCCGGCCACGCTTGGCGACACCCTGTCGGGACTGTCCAATCTCGTATATGTCTCCGTGCAGAATGCGAGTAATGCTCTTGCGGAAGCCTTGCATGCGGGACTGATGGGAGCATCCAATTATGCCGACACGGCATCCGCCGGGGCGCGCCTCGATGCGATTGCGCAGGCGGGCGACATGCTCGCCACAGGCAAGGCCGCACGCGCCACATCGGCCGACCGCGTCCTGCAACTCGACTCCGCCGCATGGGTGAATGTAGTTAACGGTACGGCAACGCTGTGGCGGGTGGCGGCAGACACCAATGCGCTTGTGGTCACCGATAGTTCTGTCGGCACGTATGGTTATGTCCCGGCCGTCGGGTCTGTTTTTCGGCGCGCTTCATCCACTACGTTTACTAACGCAAATAATGATGGCGTGTGGAGCATTGCGCTGCAGGCGGGGACGTGGTGGATGTGGTCTCCGCAACCCATGGGGGCCATGGGTGGGTCGCCGGAAGGGTATTATCACGCTGGCTTTGGCGATTATTACGTCACGGTTGCCTATGCGCCAAACGCCATCACCAACTCCTATATCCTCGCGCGGATAGACGACCTGCCCAGCCTCCTGCCGTATGCGACCGCAAACCAACTGCTGACCGTCAGCAACCTGGTGGTTCAGGCGCAGGCAGCGGCGGCCGCCGCGGCGACCAACTCCATCGATATCACTGCACGCGCCGGACTTACTACGCGCCCCACGTTCGCCCAGACCACAAACATCGTGGCCGGGTACGCCGCGCCCTCCTTTCCGGTCTACGATTTCGGCACACACAGCAACGTCACATTCGTACTCAGCAACTCCGTGCTGTACCTCTACGGGATCTAACCATGAAAAAGCTCTGCGCTCTCTTCTCGCTCTGTGCGCTCTGTGTCCTGCCACTTGCGGCCGCGCAACCATACGCCGCCCTGGTCGGCGTGGACTCCAACAACATCATCATCCCGCCCAACGGTGCGGCCAGCATCGCCATGGTGGCCAGCAACGCCGCCCAGGCGCTGGCGGTGTCGCAGGCTGCGGCCGCGGCATCGATCGCTGCGGCAGATGTATCTAACAGGCTGACGGCCGTCGAGGACCAGATCGCCAGCCAGCAACAGCATGCCATCTTCCGCGGCTTCGTGCTGAGCTTCACGAGTGCAGTCGAGCCGGTCACGAACTGCGCCGTGCAAATCCTGAAGTTCACGCGCCGGCAGCAAGGCACCAATGCCGTGGCCGATGTGTTCACCTGGTTCGAGGTTGCGCCGACAAACACGCCGACGGTCTCATACCGGTCCCGGCTGAACACCACTAACGCCTGGGTCTATTTTGCTGCACTCTCAAACTCATGGCCCGCGACGGCGGCGGTTACGACTACCGGAGGCGTTTTTCAGTGCTACCAGACGTCGCTGATCATCCCGCCCGCGTACACCAGCGCCTTCTTCCGTGCCAACGGCAACGTGCAGTTTGTCACCGGCGACGCTGACGTGCTCAACGTAACCGGGGGCTTGTCTGTCAACGGCCTGCGTGGCTGGACAGGCACGCGTGTCGTCGGTGCAATCACAAATCACTTTGTCGGCGGGGTGCTCGTGCCATGATGTGGTTCGCCATACCCTTTCTGGCGTTGCTGGCGCTCCTTGTCCTATTCTGTTCCTGCATGCTCTTGTGGGAAAAGCGCGACCGGATCGAGGGCATCTCGCTCTTTCGGCGTCTGCGCCCGTCGGTGCGCCTGGCGGCCGTGTTCTTCGTTCTGGCTGTCTCCTTCACGGGTGCCGACAAGGGCGGCGGCGCTGCGGCTGTGAGCCGCGCCCTGGCCACTTTTTTAACGATCATGTCCGACGGTTCGCTGCGCGGCCCCACGAACACGATAGCCAATGCTGCCAGTGTGGCCGCCATCGCTGCCGTCAATGCGGAATCTGCATCGATGCTGGCTATTGCCAGCAACGCATTGCAATGGGCACAGACAGACATCCCCGTGCTGGAGGTCGACGTCACCAATACAGCCATCGCCTGGTTGTCGGCCGACATGCCGCAGAGCCTGGCAAACAGCAACCTGGTGGCGCGCTGCGATCTGCTCCGGACGGAAGTCAGCACCAACAGCACAATCACAGCCTTCGTCGCCTTCAGCCAGCATCCCGCGACCGCGCCGATCTGCGCGTTCGAGGGCTCTCTGGATGGCACCAACTGGACGACCTTTATCGCGGCATCCAATTCCTTTCCCACTTTGTACCCGGTAATCACCCCTGACGGCGTGGTGTCGTGCCTGGAGTACTCGGTCAGCATCCCGGCTTCGATGTTGAGCGTTGCCATCATTCCGAAACGCGAGATGACCTTCGGCGGGGGCACCACCAATACCACACTTCAGGTTCTCGGAGCCGTCATGGTCAACAACCAGATCGGCAGGGACGGCACCATTACCGTCGCAACTAACGAGCAGTGGCTTTTCGAAGGTGGCTTGTGTGTCGGTGTGTTGACCAATGGAGTACCTGTGCCATGATGCGTCTATTGCTCTCCCTGCTTCTGTTCGCAGGTGTCGCATCCGCAACACCCGCCACGTACCGCGACCTGGTGCGCGCGCGCCTGGCCGGCGCCACCAACCTGCCGGCGCGGATCGCCACCGAGCCGGTGCGCCACGTGCTGCGCGTGGATGGCACCAGCGCCACGGTCCGCGTGACCGCCCCGGATGGCACTTGCACCACCAACGTGGTGCGCTGCGCGCTCATGCCCGGCGCTGTGCGCGTACAGGCCGACGACGCCGCGCAGAAGGCCGAGCAGGCGGCTTTGCAGCGCCTGACCCTGGCTCTGGCCCTGCGCCTGGGAACGCCCACCAATGCCCTCACAGGCCCGGCAACAGAGGCCCGTAATTCAAGAACTGCGCTCTATGCCGCAGCCGCCGAAGACGCCGCCAGAAGCGACTCCCTGCCGCTGGCAGGATCTGCTGCCGCCGGCGCTGCGGCCGCGGCCGCGGCTGCAGCCCTGTTGCGCAAACGATCTACGGGGGTGAGTACAATCCCAATTGACCCTTCGCCGAGTGGCGACGGCACCCCCACCACGTAACCAACACCACAACACCACAGAAAGAAGGACCACATGCAGAA
>JBAXVM010000254.1:0-4284 GCA_037129105.1 bacterium | reverse complement strand
GTTACCCGAGTGTTTGTTCGCGGCGCAGCCGCGCGGTTGGCTGAGTTCCAAATGAGAAACACCTTTAACAGTAAGCCGCCGCTTTCTGGAATACCGCGGGTATTTCGTCGCGGTGAATGGCCAGCAGTTCCTTCCACAAGGCGCGCGTCTCGCATTCGTCCTGATGCAACGGATAGGCGTAGAGCGCCTGGGCAAAGAGGCGCGGATCGCGTGTGGCAATAGCGTCGCCCAGCAGTGTCTGGTGCGTGGCGAGCGCGGAGATCAACCCGTGGAAACAGTCCGGCACCTCCAGATCCTGGTCCGGGTGTACGCCGTGCTGGTCCAGGGTCAGCGTATACTCCACGACCGTCCGGTCCTTGAACCCGCGAATGGCGCCGCGATTGGGGAGCGCCGCAGCCAGCCACTCCCGCGAGCGACCGCTCAACGCGCGCAGGATCACGGCGGCGGCGTCCTCCGGGGCGGCGGCAAACAACCCATTGCGCAAGCTGTCCTGCGCCCAGAAGGCGGGCGATAGATCACGGTCCAGGTGGGCGCGGAACTCCGTGTCCTGTTTGGCGCGCTCTGTGGCGAGGCGCTGCGCTTCCTTATCAATCTGCGCCCCGCTACGGGCGCGGGCTCTGCCGCCGTCGGGTTGCTGGTACAATTCCGGGCAGAGGTGCGCGAAACCGTCCGGCTCCGTGGAGAAGATCACATAGCCAAAGCGGCGGCGCATCTCGGCCATGAGGCGCAGTTTGCGCCCGATGTCCGCATTCATGGCGGGCCAGGTCGTGATCTGGCATGGCTTCCACCCCTTGCGGTTGATAATCCGGTCGAGCTGTGGATAGAGATCATTGCCCTTCCATTGGCCGCGCAGCAGGATGCTGCAATGGTTGACGCCAGCGGCGGCCACGTTCTGGAAGTCCGCGCTCCATTCATCGCGACCCGTCAGGAGACGCGTCAGATCCCAGCGGTGATTGTTAAACCCGGCGCAGATGCCAAGCGCGCGAATGCGGGTGTGGTTGTTTACCAGGCCGCTGTAGACGGCCACGGGGTTGGCAAAGTCAAACAGCCACGCCCGGGGGCAGTGCTTCTCCATCAGACGGGCGATGCCCAGCAGCGTCGTGCCGCCCGTGATGGCACGAAAGGCGCCGCTGGCCGAAAGCTGATCGGTGCCGAACAAGCCGTGCCGGGCACAGGCCTGTTCGCTCAAGGTGTTGACCCTGTACGACCCGACCGGGAAGCTGACGCTGACCACATCCGCACCGGGCAGCGCGTGCTCCAGCTTATCCGTCCACGTGACGCGGCAGTCGCTCTTCGCGAACTCCGGGGTGCGCATGATCAGCCGCGCCACGGCCTCCACGCGCGCCAGGTTGAAGTCAACCAACCGGATTTCGCCGTCTTTAAAAATCCAGGGGTCCAGCAGCGCGCCGCGCATCACCGGCAAGGTCCGAAACGATCCGCCACCAATAAATACCACATTCATCGTGTTCTCCTCAGCGGGTTGCTCAGCTAATCAGCGACTCATCATATTGCGGTGTGCCTAGCGCCTCCGGCGGCCAGGTGCTGGTAGGCGGTGCGTCCGAATTCCTGCAGTAACCAGATCCGCCAGATGCTCTCCTCTCATGCTTTCCCTTGTGATAAGACCAAAGTAGCAGACAAGCGGCGACGAAAACAACGCTTTATCCAACCCAAAGTGAACCATGGTTTTCAGTGTTTTGAACAGGAGACAATAGAGGCAATGGAGAAAACCTCTGTTCTCTGTTGCCTCTTGTTGAAAAAAGGTTGGTTTGTGTGCGTGTAGTGGACCATCTGGTAGTGGGTCTGACTGTCGAACCCCAGGTGCCAGCCCGTTCTTCGCGAAGATGGACTGCGCGGCCATGAAGAGCGTGAGCTGGTTCAGCTTAGGCGTCATGGTGAAACAGATGCCGCCCTGGTACGGCCCCGCGGGCCGCGGATATTGCCCCAGCCGAAGAAGGGCGACCCCCAGGTGCCCAGCTCAATCTCAACCCGCGGCAGGACCCGCCGCGCCAGCGCCGCGATCTCGCAGCACTTGTCGATATAGGTCAGCGCGGTGCAGCCGTTCCGTGAGCAGGCGCCCGGATCGCCGGGGAAGATGCCGATGATATCGGCCTGCGGCAGCCGCCGCAGCCACTGCTCCCAGAGGAAGCGCAGCTCGCGCCATTCGTCCGCGACGAGAACGGCCTACGATGGAAGAACGATCAGTTCGGACGCTGGTGATCCGTTCCACCGCATCCGCCGCGCTCAGCACCGTCGGCACGGCTAACCAATTCAGAATTCGCCGCCAGAACGGCGCGCGTCTTGGCGGCCTGAGTGCGCTGCTTGATGTCAGCAAACAACACCCCAAACGTTTCACGTTTCACAGCAACCCTGCTTGCCATAGCGCATATCCTCCTCCGCTTGTCATCTCCACGGCTGCGGGCAGGGACTGCCCGCAGCTACTAGGGACCTGTCGGCAGATGGCACCGGATTGATCCAAGGCCTAAGACCGACAGGTTCCTAGAAACACCTCGTTCACCCGCCGCAACCGATCGGGATATTCATGCCACGTGGGATCTTCCGGGCCGGAATTGGTCCGCGCCACCGCGCCCCACAGGCCGTGTGCCCGACAGGCGCGCGCGGCGTGTTCGACCACCTCCCAGTAGGCGTCGGAGCGTTCTTCCCAACGCAAGCGCGCATCAGCGCAATAGCTCGCGCCCTCCCCGAACACGAGCGGCACGCCGGGGTAGTGTTGGTCGCGCAGTTTCACAGCTTGCGCCACCCCCTCGTCAGCCTTCAGCTTGAACTGTCCGATGTTCTTGACCAGGTTGTCCTCGAGCATCCGCTCCAGCTCTGGCAGCGCGGCAGGTGCCAGATTCCGATAGAGCCAGACCCGATGATACCAGTCGTCCATGATCGGCGGCCGGTTGCCGCGACAGTTCCGGACCACGCGATACGGCACCAGATCGCTGCGCAGAAACCGACGAATCGATTCGTCCGCCACCGGCTCATCAACCGGCGAACTCCAGTTCCAGGTGACGGCGCGCTCCAGCACATCATAGGCCGACCACAGGTAGTAGCTGTGGAAGTTCCAGACCTGTATGTTCCGCGGCACGTGTTCCGGGTGGACGTACGGCGTGTAGGTATCCAGCGCGAAACGAACTCCGGGATGGCGGGCCTTCACAAACTCCAGCGCATCCTCGTGCCAGCTACGCCATAGGTTCAATTGCTCCTTCGGCTGCGTCTTCTCACCGTAAAATCCGACAAAGTCCAGCCCGTCGGCTTCATTGAAGATTTCCGCAAAGGCAATCGTATCCTGCAAGCCCCGCTGCTCCAGTTCGTTGAGGAGATAGTCCAGCGCCCGCGCGAAGTACATGAACCGCGCTTCCGCCGGAAGTTCCATCAGCTCGGCATTGATAGCCTCGTCTGTGAACCAGAACGTGTGCAGATAGTACCAGCTCGACAGGATGACCTTCACCTCGTACCGTTTCGCCAGCGTACATAGCTCGATCAGCCGTTTCAACGGATCGCACCGCCCAACCAGACAACGTTCCATCTGGCGGATCAACCGTCCGTGTCCCGGCAAGGCTTCCTGAAAGTTCAGTTCTCCGCGCGGTTTTCCATGCCTGTCGTGACACAAGCCCGCGCCACTTTCGAGGCGGATGCAGTTGAAGCCCCGTTCCTTGAGCTCCACGATCCGCCCCTCAAGATCGTCAAAGTAGCCATTGGGCACAGTATCAAACAGTCCCCAGATCCAAAATGAAATCGCCAATCGGTCAGTCATGTCATCGATCCTTTCTCTTTGCTTTCGTCTCCTCGTGCGCCACTTTTTTTGAAGCACGCATTTACCACATGCTCATTCATGCGCAAACCCATGCCCGCGGCGTCGGTGACCGGCTTGTCGCCATAGCGTAGGCCTTCGATGCTAACATTCTCGATCCGCTTATCCGGCGCATAGCCGGTGAACTCGCTGCGGGGCCCGCCCTTCTGGTGGAGCACGGTCACGTCGCGGATGGTGACATCAAAGATCCCGCCGGGAAGAGATTGGTCGCCCGGAATCCCCCAGATATTGTCGAGGAAGCGGAAACAGAACAACTGCTCCTCGCAATGCTCGACGCGGATCTTCTCATAGACAATGCCGCTGATCTCCGTGCCGTGCAGCGGCACGATGCCGAATACGCCCAGTCCCTCATGGGCATAGTGAAAGAGCACGTCGCAGTCGCTGATCCGAATGTTGCGGATGTGCCGGGCCAGGGTTTCGCAGCCAATCGCAATGACTTCGTTATGATCACACCAAAAGACACAGTT
>JBAXVM010000253.1:0-4286 GCA_037129105.1 bacterium | reverse complement strand
GTATCGCAACCCGCTATCCGCGGGTTGCCAACTAGCAGCCTGGTCGGCAGACGGTGTGTATTTCCAGAAGGCTAAGCCCGACAGGCTGCTAGCGCCCCGCGGCCTTGCCAGGCGCGACTGCCGTGCGCAGGTATTTCTCCATGCCGTAGGGGAAGTCGTGCGGCAGGTAGTTGCGCAGACGGTCCGGGTGCAGACTGTAGGCCCGCGGGAAGTGCAGAAAAAGCCACGGGCAGTCCTCACGCACAATGGCTTGCATCTGGCGGTAGAGTTCCAGCCGCGCGACTTCATCGGTCGTGGCGCAGGCCTTTTCGTAGAGGCGGTCGTAGTCCGGGTTAATGTAGTTGCAGTGGTTGGGGCCCGGGGACCGGTTGCCTCCGTAGAAGAGCTGCAGGAAGTTTTCTGCGTCCGGGTAGTCGCCGACCCACCCCAGGCGGAACATCTGTGTCTCCTTGGCGGCGATCTTGCGCAGAAATGCGGGGAAGAGCTGGTATTGCGGCTGGAGTTCGATGCCGGCACGCGCAAGAAAAGCGGCCAGCAGTTCTGCTGATTCGCGCGCGTCCTGGGATGTCTGGCCAATGTCCAGCGCGAGCGTCAGTCGGCGGCCGGTCTTGGGGTCGCGTCCATCGGGATAGCCGGCCTCGGCCAGCAGTTGCTTCGCCCGGGTCAGGTCGAACGCATAGGCGAACGGTTCTTTCGCATAGCCGGCCGCGCCAGGTGGTACGGCGCCATCGGCGCGCACGACGCGCCGGTTCTGGAAACTCTCCCAGGCCGGGCTGTCAAAGGCGCAGTTGAGCGCCTGCCGCAACTTTTTGTTTTTCCCCAATACCGGGTCTTCCATGTTGAATCCGATGTAGGCGATCTCCATGGTTGGTATGCCCGTGAGATGTAGGCCCTTCCTGGCCAGTTCGGGGCGCAGGTTTGTCTGGTCATCCACCACGGCGTCCCAGTTGTCGCGGGGGATGTCCCCCTGAAAATCGAGTTCGCCGGAGAGGAAGGAGAGCCACCGCGTGGCAGGATCATCAAGGATGCGGTACACGATGCGGTCAAACGCCGTTCCGGCATCTGGCGTAACGGCTGTTGGACCGCGCCGCCAGCCGCGCCAGGCCGCGTTGCGCGTAAAGACCATTTCGTGGTTGCGCCGCCAGGATGCCAGGGCATACGGTCCGGAACCGACCGGATGTTCGCCAAAGCTGCGGCCGTATTTTTCCACAGCCTCGCGTGGCACCGCCACGGTGTAGCTCATGGCCAGCAGCCATGCGAACTGCGGGAAAGGGCGGGTCAGTTCAATGCGCAGCGTCTGGTCGTCCGTCGCCTGCAGGCCTTCGATCGCGAGATCGTAGTCGGTGGGCCCCCGTCCGGCGGAGCGCTCCGCAAAGGCGCGCATGCCTCGGACGTTGTCCTGCACCAGCCAGGCGCCGGACGAAGCCGTCTTGCGGTCAGCCAGCCGCTGGAGTGCATAGACAAAGTCCCGCGCGCGCACCGCACGGTCGCGGGGCTTGCCCGTGGCATCCACGCCGAAGCAGGGATCCGGCGCAAAGCGCGCTTCCGGATCAAGATGGAAGACGTAGACCTGGCCATTGGAGCTGACCTCCGGCAAGGCCAGCGCCACGCCTGGAATCAGGCGATAGGGGCGTGCCGCATAGTCATACTCCAGCAGCGTTTCATACACCAGCGACACCGCGCGCGAGGCCGGCACGGCGTCGGCATTGGCCGGATCCATGCTGTTGACGCGCTCCAGGTGGCGGCGGAAGGTAGATTGGGCAGGGGCGGAGGAAGCTGTCAGCGCCAGACAGAAAATCAACATCCAACAACCAACATCCAACAACCAACATCCAACTGTGTCCTGTATCCGGTGGCCCGGCCGCTCCGCGGGCGGGCATGCTCGCGCGGCGGAGCGCGCGGGCCACCATGCGCCAGGCCAGCCAACAAAGCGCTTCGTACTCATGCCCGCACCTCTGCCACGGCCGGGTGCAGGTAGATCGGGATGGGTGCGGCACGCACGGCGGCCGGATCTGAGAGCAGCAGGCGGCCGACTTCAGCGGCGGTTGGCGTGCGCGCTTGCGCCACGAGGTTTGCTGCCGGCAGGAGTGCGGAAAGACGCGCCCCGAGTCGCTCCCAGTCAGGGGTGACTACCAGCGCTCCGGCTGGCAGAATGTTTGGCAACTCCATCCACGTGGTCAGGCTGAAGTCATCCGTGTCGTGGGTTGGTGTGCGCAGGCTGCCGGCCACACACGCTTGCAGCTGCTTCCCCTGCAGCGTATACACGGCGCACCAGAGGCGCTCGCGCCGCGCATCGCCGAGCACCGCGACCGGGGTGTGGATCCCGCTGGACACGCGCTCGGTCAACAGCGCAAACGCCAGTGCCGCCGCGCTGCTGACGCCCTTCAGCGGCTTTCGGTCTGGCAGCGCCATCCCCTGCAACGCCGCCACCGCGGCCCGTGTGCCGGAAAACGAGCCGGGGCCGAGTCCGGCGGCAAACGTGTCAACGTCGGCCAGCGACACGCCTGCCGCATGCAGCGCAGCGCCCAGTCGTGGCAGCCAGTCCGGCGCGCGTGACGGCTCCTCGTCCGAGATGGATTCGAGTTGGCAGACCGCCTCGCGGAACAGCGCCCAGCCGGGGCGGTTGGTGGAACGCTCAATTACAAGTGTCAACATGGGCGTGTCCTAGGGCGTGTCATCAGCGGATGCAGCCGATGGGCTTCGAGAGGCATCGAGTGAATCGATTGGATTCGAGTCCCGCAGCACGGTGTTATCGATCAGCCGCGTGTTTCCGGCAAAGGCGGCGATGGCGATCACGACGCCGGGGCGCAGGCCGGGGGCGGTTTCGAGCGTGTTGCCATCCACAGCCGAGACATAATCCACGCGCAGACCGTACGTGCCGGCGAGCGTGTCGCGCAGGCGCTGACAGAGGGCCGCGGTGTCAGTTTCGCCGGCAGCACAGGCCGCCTGTGCCTGTTGCAGCGCGCGGCTCAGTCCCAGCGCGCGCACGCGCTCGTCAGCGGAAAGATAGCGGTTGCGCGAACTCATGGCCAGGCCGTCGGGTTCGCGCAGGATCGGGGCGACCACGACCTCGACCGGGAAGTTCAGGTCCCGCACCATGCGGCGGATGATGGCCGCCTGCTGGTAGTCCTTCTGTCCAAACACGGCCACGTGCGGCAGCGCCAGGTTGAACAGCTTGGCCACAACAGTGCAGACGCCGCGGAAGTGACCCGGGCGCGCGGCGCCGCATAAGCCGCTGCCCAACTGCTCTTCAACCACGTAGACGCTGTGGTCCGGCGCATACATGTCCGCCGGTTGCGGCAGAAACACGGCTGCGACACCGGCGACGCGGCAGAGGTCGAGATCGCGCGCCACCGTGCGCGGATAGCGGCTGAAATCCTCGGCGGGCCCGAACTGCGTGGGGTTCACAAAGAGGGTCAACACCACATCGTCTGTGCGCGCCTGAGCCTCGGTTACCAGCGACAGGTGCCCCTCGTGCAGACACCCCATGGTCGGCACGCAGCCGATGCGGCGCCCTGCGGCGCGCTGCGCCAGGGCCCAGTGTTGCAGGTCAGTTGGTGTGGTGATGGTGAGCATGGTTGTTGGTGGGTGGCAGGCTGGACGCAGGTTGGCTGCACACGCCATGGAACGTACAGGAATCGGCCGAATTTCGCAACCCTTTCAGATCAGCAGTTCTCATTATGGCGACACGAATGCCCTTACGGGCACACTACAAACGGCTTCTTGCCGATTCTAGGCGGTTTGTAGTGACGCCGTAAGGCGTTTTGGGCGCCATAATGAGAGCTGCTGCGCTGGTTAGCGGTGATCTTGACGTATACCCCGTCATGGCGGAGCTTTGCCGTCACCCTCGCTCATTCCTTATGTTATCTCGGTATGTGCAAAAAACTTCGCTTTGTGAAACGAATGTCTCGCCCTTCCGAACGCCACCTTCGCGTCCTAGTTGTTCGCTAACAAACCTGAAACATGCGGTGGTTATCTTCACGCCACGAACGAAGCTGAAGTCGGTCGTGTCAACCGCAGTTTGTGAAAATTGAAAAAAAGGCTTGACAAAAGGTTCGGAGATACCTTATTTTCCGCGCATTCGAAAAAAACGGATCTGATCCTGCAAACGGATCTGATCCTGCAAACGGATCTGATCCTGAAAGACGGGGCATGATTATGCAGTTCAGGACGTCCAGTTTCATTTCGGCGTGTTCGCGTTTCTTTCGGCGATCAGCCATTCTTTCCCTTTCGCTGGTAACGGGGCTACTGGCCGCGTTCGCGCCGATGACCGCCACGGCCGCCAC
>JBAXVM010000252.1:0-4310 GCA_037129105.1 bacterium | reverse complement strand
TTGACGGCGCGCGTTTGTCGCGTGCCGGGGTTCTTAATGGCCTGGGCTTCGTCCAGCACCACCACCCGCCACGCCTGTTCCGAGAGCCAGGGGAGGCGCATTACCATAGCATACGTGGTAATGACCAGGTCCAGGGTGTGCAAAGCTTTGTCATCCGGGGGCGTCACACGACCGTCATCCTGTGCCGAGGCATGCAGGATGAAGACCCGCAACGAGGGGAAGAAGCGCGCAATCTCCGCCTGCCAGTTGGCGAGCAGCGAAGCGGGGATCACCAGCAGCGCGGGCGCTTCGCCAGCGGTTTTGCGCTGGGTGTTCAGCAGGGCCAGCAACTGCACGGTCTTGCCCAAGCCCATGTCGTCGGCCAGGCAGGCGCCGAACCCAAGCTGCCATAGAAAAGCCAGCCAGTTCAACCCTTGTTGCTGATACGGACGCAATTGCGCGCGGAAATCGCGGTTGGGTGTGACCGCGGTGCAGGCCACCGGCTCGGAGAGGCGGCGGATCGTTTCGGCCAGCCATTGGCCGGCCGTGATTTCCGGCTGTTCGATCTCTTTACCGGTGCCGTCCATCGCGTCATGACCGGGCAATTGCAACTTTAGCGCATCGCGCACAGACAATCCCGCGGCGACCTGCGCGTGCAGGCGATCGTACGCCTCCAGCGTGCGACGCAGGCGTTCCGGATCCACGGCCACCCAGCGGTTCTTGATCAGGGCCAAACCTTCGCTGGCTGCCAGCAACCGACGCGCCTCCTCCTCGGTGATGGGTACGCCATCGATGGTCAGCGAGGGGCGGCACTGGAGAATGGCCTTCAAGCCAAAGCCTGCGGGTTTATCCGCGCCAACGGCCAGCGAAACCTGTACGCCGCGCGCCGCTGTTTTCCACCAATCGGGGATGCGGCAGAGGATGCCGCAGGTATCGTACAGCGGGATTTCCCGCAGGAAGGCAAAGGCCTCGGCCGGCTGCCAGGCGAGCGGATGAAACAGCTCGCCGGAGTCGAGCAGGTTTCGCATGAGCACGCTGTCGGCTGCGGCCCGGTGCACGGTGGACAACAGTTGCAGCAGCGCTTTCTGATCAGCAGCAAACTCGGTCAGCGCATGCTGCAATGGCGTATGCCGCACGCGGCCACTGGCGGGATCGGTTTGCGAATAGGTGGCCAGAAACGCAAAAGGCGCGGCACTGCCGCTGCGGTTCTCCACAAGGTGAAAATAGACGCGGCCGGCCAGGTGGATGTCGGGGTTCAACTTCTGGAGAAAGGACGCAACCGATCCCTTGTGCGCCGCCAGTTCCGTGCAAATCGTGGCGACCAGCCGCTCCCAGAGCGGCGTCAGCGTATCAGCCGATACATACTCGCCGCCCTCCATGGGCGGCACAGCCGCGCAGGCGGCAGCCAGCGTTTCGGCGGGAACCGGACAGACCAGTGCGGCGCGTTGCGTCTCGATCTCCGGCGTCCGGCGCAACCAGTCCGCGAACGCGCCCAGGAAGCCGCGCAAAAAATGCAGGCCGGGCGGCAGCGAGACCCCGCGATCCGCAAAGGCCAGGCGCACCAGCCAGTTGTCCGCTTCCGCGGTGGCGAGCGCCTCCTGCAGCTTCCGGGAAGCCGCATCCGGCGCCGCTTCCGCAGTCCGCCATTCCAGGCTCCATACGCCTTCCGGGGAGCAACAGGACGCCAGCTCGCGGAAGCCGACGACTGACGATGACGCGTCTGTTGGGGGTGTCTGAGCGACGGATTTTTCGACGGCTATGTGGTCTTTGCTCATCTGGTATGGCCGATGTGTTGCGCATCATAACAAGCTCTGTCGGGACAGGGCCAACGGACCGCTTCTCGTGCGATATCGTGGTTACACCAGAGCAGCCATGGCGGATGGCAGGGGCGAGGCAAATTTCATTTCCTTGCCGGTGTGCGGGTGGCGAAAGACCAGTTCAGCGCCGTGCAGGGCCATGCGGCGGATCGGACTGGAGCCTTTGCCGTAGGCGGGGTCGCCCACGATCGGGAACCCCTCGTCCGCCAGGTGCACCCGGATCTGGTGCTTGCGCCCGGTCTCGAGCCGCACCTCGACCAGGGTCCGCTGCGGTGTCCGGGACAGGACCTTCACGTGCGTGACAGCCCGCTGCCCTTTTGCCGGGTCGCGCGTGGCGTAGCAGCGGAAAGCCGCGTTTTCCGCCAGGTGGTTCTCGATCGTAAATGCCTCGCGAGGGATCTGTCCGTCCACCACCGCCAGGTAGGTACGACCGGCGGAGTGATCCTCAAACTGCTTTTGCAGGGCGAACTTGGCTGCCTCGGTCTTGGCAAACACCAGCAATCCGGAGGCCTCACGGTCCAGCCGGTGCACGATAAAGATCCGCGCGGCGCGGAACCGCCGCACATGCTCCGTCAGCATGGCATAGGCTGTGCGCCGCCGCTCCTTCTCCGTGGCAATGGTCAGCAACCCGGCCGGTTTGACAACCACCAGGAGGTCATGGTCCTCAAACAGAATCTCAATGTCTGACCCGTCGACAAAGTGACGACGTGCGCGGGATGGTTTTTTAGCTGGCAAGGAGGCCTCTCGGTTTCGCAGCTGGATCGGCAGACGGTTTGTGACACCAGCAAGCCAGCTTTGGCTGGTCGCTTTCTTCGAAAAATCACCCAAGTCCGACAGGCTGCTAGAAGCGCACCCGGTCAGCTTCCGCGCCGGGATACGGGCCGTTCTTGATCTCGAGGACGCGCGTGTCATCTTCCAGAATCTCGTAGCCGTGGCCGTGCCGCAGAAGAGCCATGGCCTCGCCGGCGGCCACCTCGACCACGGCCACCGGGGTGTGTGCGTCGTCGTAAACCGTGGTCCGGACGCGTCCGCGAAGCACGACGATCACCTCCTGCGTGTGCGTGGCAGCGCGCGGCACACAGAGATGTTCGTGGGCCTGCAACCGTTTACCGCTGTCGTAGCGCCAATGCAGGGCCTGAATGAAGTCGGTGTCGTCCGAGTAAGGCGTAAGACCGGGCTCGGGCTCAGCCGGCATCTTGTAGGCCAGCAGCGTACCGGTGGCGTCGCGGTATTCCATGCGTTTCATGTGGCGCTCCGCTTTCCAGCGCGCTAGATGGTTGCGTACGGCAGGTTCGGCCGGTAAAAACGGTAGAGCTTCACCATCTCCCGGATGCCATCCGGCAGCGAGTAGCGCACCTGAAACCCGAGCTTTGCGAATTTATCGAACGCGATAACAAAGTTGCGCGTGTCAAAATCCTTCATCTCGGAGTCAATGATGCTGCAGTTGGTCTCGTCCTTGACAGCTTGTGCGATTTCCATCTTGGTGAAGTTCAGCGCCTCGCTCCCGACATTGAAGATGCCGTGTTTCATGGCATCGAAGTGGTCGAGCGTGAAGACGTAGGCCGCAATGGCATCCTGAATATGAAGGAACGTGCGCTTGGTCTTGCTTTCGAAGAGCACAATGCAGCGCTCATGCATGGCTTTGCAGGTGAAGTCGTTGACCAGCAGATCCACGCGCATGCGCGGGCTGACGCCGAAAATGGTGGCAAAGCGCAGCGAAATGGAGTGCTCGCGCTGCAGCAGTTCCTGTTCGGCCTGATACTTGGTAATGCCGTACAGGCTGACCGGCTCGACGGGCGTATCCTCGTCGCAGCGGGCGCCGGACTTGCCGTAGAAGGAGGTGGTCGAGGCGTAGATGATGCGCTGGTCCCGGCTCAGGAGATCGCGCAAACGGCGCGAAGCGTCGACATTGATCAGCTTGGCGGAGTGGGGGTTGGCTTCACAGGCCGGATACCCGCTGATCCCGGCGAGGTGGTAAATGACGTCAAAGTCCTTGAGATGTTTTTCGTTCAGGTTGCGGATGTCTTCACGTACGGCGGCGAACGCGGGGTTCCCCACCAGATGCAAGACCGGCTCGCACCCGTACATGAAATTATCGAGGATGGTAACCTGATGGCCCTTGTCCAACAACGCCTTGGCCAAAACCACGCCTTTATACCCGGCTCCGCCGGTGACGAGAATCTTCATAGTGCTCCCTGCCGAAGCATTCCGGCGAATTACGATGCAGCCTGCCAGAGCCCCGCGGCTGTGTCAAGCCTGCAGGGGCGGCAGTTCTCATTATGGCGCCGTCCCCCGCGACCTTGGGTCGCGGGGACGGGAGATTGGGGCGGAAAGGCGCGGCGAGTGCCCGCTACCCAACCGGGTTTGAACAGGAGGCAGCAGAGAGAACGGATGGTTGACGACTACAGTGGCCGAAATCGGAATTTCCCTCGTTATCCGTAGTCATCCACCGGGGTATCTGCCAATTTGGAACTCAGCCAACCGCGCGGCTGCGCCGCGAACAAACACTCGGGT
>JBAXVM010000251.1:0-4311 GCA_037129105.1 bacterium | reverse complement strand
CGCGACAAAGATGGAGGGACGTTTCTCATAGGTAGTTACCCGAGCGTTTGTTCGCGGCGCAGGCGGCGTAGGGCATTCCAGCTTTTCAATTGCATCCAGCGCCGCGCCCACCACGCGGGTGTGGTGCGCATCACGCCGCCACGGAAGATGTACTTGCCGGTGGCCTTGCGTTCCGCCACCCCGTACTTTTGCAATAAGGCGAGCATATCCTGCCGCGGTTTCAGCTCCGGATGGTTGCGATAGAGTTCGCCTCCCACCGGACGGGTATGCGTGACAGGTGTCGCATCCAAAACCGCCAGGGCATCCGGGCGCTGCGGGTCCAGGAGGCTCGGCCAGACAAAATCCAGACCATATCCGCTTTGGCTCTCGCCAAAGGTGCTGCGGCAGTTGCGCAAGGCCTGTCGGTCGAAGATGGGCGCCATGATTTCTACGAAATCCACATAGCGCAGGACATATTTCGGGTGCTGCAGAAGTATGCGCCAGCTGTAAAAAGAATCGGCTGTCAGTGCGGGTTGCGCTAATGTCAGGCGGAAGCCGTGAAACAGGGCAAACATCTGGTTGATGGTAGCGGTTGTGGCCGCCAAGTCGTCATCCGGGAACCAAAAGGCGGCATAGTGTTCCAGTAGCTCGGCGTGTTCCGTCACGAGCGTGCCGAGGCAGGGCCATTTGGGGCCAGGGCTCATTTCATAATAGTCGGCCTCCGCCTGATAGAGGTTGGGCTGCGTGCCGTAGTAGCTGATGAAGATGTCAAAATCCCGGACCGGGTCAGTCAGCCACGTGCGGTGCAGGGAGTGGTCCCCGGCGCGGAGGAGGACCAGATTCTTGCGAAGAGGGGGGGTCACGGCAAGGCTCCTGCGAGGTGCTGCGCGGTCTGGAGGGCGGCCGCGGCAATTTGGTCCATATTGTCGTAGCGGTATTGGGCCAGGCGTCCGACAAAGCTGACCCCGCGCTGTTGTTCCGCCAGCGCTGCGTAGCGCGCGTACAGGGCGGCGTTCTCCGGTCGCGGGATCGGGTAATACGGTGTCCCGGTCGATTGGGGGTATTCGCGCATAATGGAGGTTCCGGCATGCGTTTCACCGGTCAGGTGTTTGAACTCGGTGATGCGCGTAAAGGCGTGGTCATTCGGGTAATTGACGGTTCCCACCGGTTGGAAGTAGGCCGTGTCCGACAGGTGTGCATGCTCGAACCGGAGGCTGCGATAGGGGAGACGGCCGAGACAGTGGTCAAAATATTCATCAATCGAGCCAGTGTAGATCACATGGGCGTCACGTGACTGCGCGCGAAGTTCGCGGAAATCACAGCCGAGTGTGACGGTGATTCCGGCGTGGCCCAGCATGCGATGGAACATGGCGGTATAGCCTTGCGCGGGCATGAACTGATGCGTGTCGGTGAAATAGCGGTCGTCATCATTGTGGCGAACCGGGATGCGTGCCAGCACGCTGGCGGATAGATCTGAAAGATCCATCCCCCACAGTTTGCGCGTATACCCGCGAAAGAGTTTTTCGCAGAGATCGGGGCCCACCGTGTCGAGCACCACGTCTTCGCTGGTCAGCAGTTGCCTGCGCGGGTGCCGCACGTGTGCCAGATAGGCCGGCACGTCTGTTGCCTGAAGATCGAGATTGTAAAGGCAGTTGATGGTCGTCCGATTGACGGGAATGGGCACCAGCATGCCATTGACCACGGCCCGGACCCGGTGTTCATAGAAACGCCAGTCGGTGAATCGGGAGAGAAAGTCGAACACTGGCTGGCTGCTGGTGTGAAAGATGTGTGGCCCGTAGGTGTGGATCCGGATGCCATGCGGATCGGTTGGATCGTGGGCATTGCCGCCGAGATGGTCGCGGCGGTCAATGATATGCACCGCATGTCCGGTATCTGCCAGAAACCGGGCACAGACCGCACCGGCAAAACCTGCGCCTACGACGAGAAAACGCTTTGGAATCATGAATTATTTCCATCCGGGATCTGTCAGGCCTGACGGCATCCTGGACTTGTTAGCACGAGCAACATACATGCAGAGTACGCAGCAGCGCAATCGTTTTCACCCGCGCGACGCTCCGTTGCAACGCTCGCAGCTGCGGTGACCGGCCGCAGCCATTGAAGCGAGCCATCTGCTCTGGTATGGTGCCTGCGGACAGAGGGATGACCGCGTATGAAGCTGTGCATTTTTTATACCAAAGAATATGAACCCATGCGGACTCGGTTTAGAGCCTCTCTGCAGGATTCATATGAGGTTGTCGAGAAGCTCTATTGTTATGAACGCGCGCTTTGTCCAGGTGGTGGCATTCCCACCTGGCTGATCAAGACTGAATACTTGATTGATCTCATCGAGTCAAACATGGGCGAATGCATCGTCTATAGCGACATTGACATCCTGTTCTTTGGAAAAACCGAGACGATCATTCAGCAGGCTCTGGTTGACGCAGATCTCGTATTCCAGCAGGAATATGCCGGAAGCGGTGTGAACATTGGATTCTTTGCCATGCGTTGCAACGCGGATGTGCTGCAGTTCTGGAAGGCCGTATTGCGCGACATCCGGCAGACCCGGCAATGGGATCAGGCGGTTGTGAACCGGTTACTGTATCATGCAGGCTACCCCATCAAGTGGGGCCGCTTGCCGCCTGAAATTCATAACTGCACGCAAGGGGGTGATCCGGGGACGCAATCATATGCGTCTTTATTGAGGCGTCTGCGGACCCGGTTGGGATGGCGAAACAGCGTGAAATTTCCCGCCGTCTATTGCGCGCCGGGTGGCAAAAGGAAATCCCGGGTCCATGTGAAGCTTCTCCGGGACAGGCAAATCATCCTTTATCATGCCAATATTGACGGCCATTGCCAGGACGCCATGCAGCGAAAGCTCCGGCATCTGGATTGTATTGAAAGGTATATGCGCGATACGGCAACGCAAATCCACGGCTGCGACGGTAACTTTACAAGCCGCCTCGGTCTGTACTTATGTGAGGTGCTGACCAACAAAGTCTTACGCTGGTGGCACAACCCTGCCCGGCGGATCCCCAGTGGGCGTCTTTTTTGATCCCCATGGGCGCCAATCCTTTCACGCTGTGGTGGTCTTGACGTAGATCCACGCTTCTGGCAGGCTCCCTGCCATGCGTTCGATGCTCCGGTCCGATTTTGGCGAGCGGCTGGCCTGTGCGGGCCGGCGCGTCGCCGCCGTGCCATCGGCGGGCGTGCAGGCTGCGGGTGTCGGCCTGCTGCTGCTGCTGGTGTATGGTCTGACAGCCGCCCGCCATGTGACGCTGGAGGATGACGGGATCTTTATCATGGCGGCGTACACGCTGGGGATGGCGCATCCGCCGGGGTATCCGCTGCACACGGCGCTGGGATGGTTGTTTACGCATCTGCCGTTGGCCACGGTGGAGTGGCGGGTGCATTTTTTGAGTGGCGTGTTTGGCGCCATGACCTGTTCGATGGTGTGGCTGCTGGTGAGGAGGCTCACCGGCACATCCATCGGTGCGTGGGCAGCGGCGCTGGGGTTGGGACTGTCGGGCGTCTTCTGGTCGCAGGCCATCATCGCCGAGGTCTATACACTGAACACGTTTCTTTTCGCTTCCGCATGGTTGGCAGTGGTTGCGTATGGCGACACGGGGAGCCGCCGGCATCTGGAACTGGCAGCGCTGGCTTGCGGACTTGGCCTGGCGAATCACTGGCCGCTCTTTCTGCTCTCTGCGCCGGGGTTGCTGCTGATAGCTCTGCCGCGGTGGCGGCAGATGCCGCGGCAGGCCGTGTCTGCGCTCCCAGTCTTCCTTGTCGCGGCTGTGTTGCCCTATCTCTGGTTGTACGTTCGTTCGCGCATGCATCCGGCATTTAGCTTCCTGGGGCCGCTGGAGAACTGGGACGACCTGTGGGGGATGATCCAGCGGCGCATGTATGAGCTGTCGGACAGCGTCAGCGCCAGCGGCCGGGATCGCCTGGCCCTGGCTGGATTTTTCGGGCGTGAACTGTGCGTTCAATTTACGCCGGCCGGCTGGGCATGCTGGGCGTGGCCGAGTCGGTTACACGCGAAAAGCCGGAAGACCTCTTGCGCTGGATGGACCAGCTGGAGCAGCCTGTCTGTGCCTGGATGTCTATCCATGCCCGCAGAACGAGGGTGCCTTGCGGGAACTGGCGGCGATCCTTTGTCCGGGATCAGCGGGTGCACAGCCCCCGCTGTACTGAGCGGTGCGGTGCGCCGCGCCGCGTGGATGGGCGCATCTGCGCTTCATTTACCTTCACGGTAGGGACGGCTTTAGGCCGTCCATGGTCTGGCATTTGCGGGTAGACGGCGTAAAGCCGTCTCTACCCAAATGCAGCGGC
>JBAXVM010000250.1:0-4343 GCA_037129105.1 bacterium | reverse complement strand
TTCGTTTACGAGCGGGAGGGGTTGCTGCACCTTGGCCGCGCCATTCCGCGCGCCTGGTTTGCGCAGGAACAGGCCTTCAGCGCCACGCGGCTGAGTACGCCCGCCGGCATCGTTTCGGTCGAGTATCGTCCGCAACTGGCGGCCGGGAAGATCGAAGCCGAGGTGGAACTGGAACTGCGCGCGAAGCCCGAGAGCTTGCTGCTGCGCTTCCGTCATCCGGAGAAGAAGCCGATCCGGTCCGTCACGATCAACGGGCGCGCGTCACGGGCGTTCGATGCCAGGAGTGGCGATGTGGAACTGCCGGGTGTCAGCGGCAAGTTGCGGGTGGTGGTCGGGTATACGTGATGTATGGTCGGTACGGGCAGTGGTCCGCCAATGCGGCCGGATATGGAAATCCGGCCTACTTTAGAAGTGGCGTGCGCAACGGAAGTGGGCCGGAACTCCGGTTCCGGCCCGGGAGACGCACACGAGGCCGGATATGGAAATCCGGCCTACTTTAGGAGTGGCGTGCGCAACGGAAGTGGGCCGGAACTCCGGTTCCGGCCTTCTGGTCTTCTTGGCGCTTCATCTTTGGCGCGAACTTTGACGATGAACCCGTTTCGCAGGCAAGGTCTTTCGACAACGCTCGCGACAAAGTTTCCGAGTAGCTTGCGCAACGGCCCATTTGTCGGTAATTTTGTCGCGAGTTTTGTCGACAACGATGTGAGCCGGTTGACGACTAATGATTACGGAAAGATGCCGCACAATCGTCCACCGTAGTCGTCGCCGTCGTCGTCCACCGAAATGGACAAAGCAGAGAGGAATAAGAAAATGACACGTTTCGACAAGGAGCGAAGCATAAACTATGCAGACTGTGTGAGACCCGAAGAAATGAACGACTGTCAGTCCTGGCTGGACCGAGCGCTGGCCGCCATGCGCGATCCTCTGGCCGAGATCCCTTCGGCCGAGGTGCGATTGGTGCACCAGGGGTGGGGAAAGCTGGAGGTCAGCCGCTCCGTATGCCATAGCCCTTTGTGCCTGCACGGCACGACTTATACCACGGGGCTCGGCACCCATGCCGACAGCGAGATCGTGGTCTCCCTGCCGGGTCCGGCCGCGCGTTTGACCGGACTGGCCGGTATCGATGACAATGTCGGGACACGTCTGAATACAAAGCCCCTCGTCTTTTCGGTGGAGTGTGGCGGCGGGGAAGTATGGAGCAGCGGCTCGCAGGCAGTCGGGGTGCCGCCAGCCAGGTTCGATGTTGATCTGGCAGGTCAGCGGGCGTTTACCCTGCGTGTCCGCGGCCCTTACAACTGGGGGCATGCGAACTGGGTGAACCTGCAGGTTGTGCTGGCCGACGGCCGCGTGATCGCCATCGGTGAACCGGCGCAGCAAGGTCAATGCGTCGACTTCACGTACAACGGCCGACCGTGGCAGGCGCAGGCGGCGACGTGGCGTTTTGAAGAACACGAACTGCCCGGCACGGCAGACTACACGACGCGGGTGCTCACGCGCACTGACCCGCAGAGCGGACTGCAGATCGAAGTGGAGTTCAAGCAGTACCGCGCGTTCCCGGCGGTCGAATGGCTGGCCCGCCTGCGCAACACCGGTAGCGCCAATACCACGATCATTTCGGACGTGCAATCCATGTCTGTTGTGCTGCCACCCATGGGGGTTCTGCACTACCACACGGGCGACTATGCTGCGGCGGACGGTTACGAACCTCACACGGTCGCGCTGCATGGAAATGCGGATCTGCGGTTTGCCCCGGACGGTGGCCGTCCCACCAATCGTGCCTGGCCCTACTACAACATCGAGTGGCCGACCAGACAGTGCGGCACCTTTCTTGTGGTCGGTTGGGCTGGCCAGTGGGCGTCCCGCTTCCGCAGCATGGACGATCATGTTGCCGTCACCGCGGGTCAGGAGTTGACGCACTTCAAGCTGCATCCGGGAGAGACAGTGCGCACGCCGTTGTCCGTGCTCCTCTTCTGGCGCGGCGACCGCCTGCACGCCCACAATCTCTGGCGCCGCTGGATGCTCGCCTGCAACCTGCCGAGGCCCGGCGGCCAACTGCCACAGTCCATGTTGACGGCCTACACGGGTAATTGGTTTGCGGTGATGGCGGAAGCCACCGAAGAGACGGAGATCGCCTTTTACGAGCGCTATCGTGCCGCCGGCATCAAACTCGACTACTGGTGGATGGACGCGGGGTGGTATCCGTGCGACGGCGTGTGGGATCGCACCGGCACCTGGGAGCCGGACCCCCAGCGCTTCCCGCGCGGTCTGCGGGCCTTGTGCGACCACGTTCATCGCAAGGGCACCCAGACGCTCCTTTGGTTCGAGCCGGAACGGGTGCACCCCGGCACCTGGCTGCACAACGAACGGTCCCAATGGCTGTTGCGGACCACGCCGCCGCCGGACGGACTCGATACTCCGGTCGCCCGTCAGGCGTGGTGGGACGCCAACCCCACGGCCGAAAACAAGCTCTTGGATCTTGGCAATCCGGATGCGCTCGCGTGGGTGATCGAGCACACCGCGCGCACGATTGTTGAGCAGGGGATCGACCTCTACCGTCAGGACTTCAACATCGATCCGCTGCCCTACTGGCGCGCGAACGATGCACCCGACCGCCAGGGGATTCGCGAAATCCGCTATGTCGAAGGGTACCTGAGCTTCTGGCAGGCCCTGCGCACCCGCTTCCCGAACATGCTGATTGACTCCTGCGCCTCCGGCGGACGCCGCAATGACCTGGAAACCATGCGGCTCTCGGTTCCCCTGCACAAGACGGACTATAACTATGAGGATTTGCCCACAAAGCAGGCCTTCCACCACTCCCTCTCGCTCTGGTTGCCGTACTACGGTGCCTATGTCATGCCCGTCGATACCGTGGACGTCTACACCATCCGCAGCGCCTATGCCTCCATGATGCTTCTGACGCATGACATGCGGCGTGACGATCTGGATACGAAACTGCTGCGACAGCTGTGCGCGGAATGGCGCCAGATCGCACCATTCTTCCTGGCCGACTACTATCCGCTCACGCCCTATAGCCGCTGCGACCAGACGTGGATCGCCTGGCAGTTCCATGACCCGGAGACGGCGGCCGGCATTGTGCAGGTGTTCCGCCGCGCGGCGTCGCCCTTCACTGCCGCGACGTTCCCGCTGCACGGGTTGGAATCGGACGCACGCTATGAGTTCACCGATTTCGATCATCCGCGCCGGAAACTCGTGCGTACGGGACAGGCGCTGCTGGAAGCCGGTCTTCCGGTAACGATGGCGCACGTACCGCAGGCCGCCATTTTCAAGTACCGCAAGCAGGCAGATTGAGGAAGGGAGAAAGGGTTCAGGATTCAGATCGTCGTCCCGATCGTTGTCTCTATCGTTGTCGTGATCTTTGTCGTGATCTTTGTCGACAACGATTGGGACAACGATTATGACAACGATGGAAGATCGACAATGATAGGGACAAGGATTGCGACAATGATGTGAGCCGGTTGACGACTACGGCGACGACTACGGATTACGGAGAGATACAGCACCATGGGCCAAGTGATGACAGTCCTGGGGCCGGTTCCAGCCAGCGAGCTGGGTGCCGTGACGATGCACGAGCATCTGCACCTGGATCAATATGCGGAAGCGGAGGGAACGACGCCGCGGGAGCGTGTCGCTCTACTGCGCGACTGCGCCATCCCGGCGCTCAAGCGGTTGCACGATCATGGTTGTCACACGCTGGTGGATGCCACGCCCATGCCGATGCGGGCCGAGCCGTGGGTCTACGCGATGCTGGCGCGTGAAGCCAATCTGCACATCGTGCTCGCGACCGGGTTCTACCGCGAAGCCTGGGAACGGGAGTCGTGGGAGTACGCGGGGTGCCCGACCTATCCCCATCGCTGGATGGACCCGCGCGTAGCCGCCTGGGACGTGGAGGCGCTGGCGGATTTGCTGGTGCAGGAGTGCGAACAGGGGATCCGCGGCTCGGATGTGCGCGCCGGCATCATCAAGCTGGCGAGCACCCGCACGGCTTTCACCCCGCTGGAGGAGAAGGCGTTTCGCGCAGGGGCGCTGGCGCAGCGCCGCACCGGGCTCTGCATCACGACCCATGTGGAACCCGCGCTGGAACCGCTCGCGTCTCCCGTCGCCCAACTGGACCTTCTGGAGGCGGCCGGCGCCGACCCTTCGCGGTTGATCCTCGGACATGTGCAACCCCACCTGGTGCGCCTGCCGGGCGAAGTGCGGCAATGTCTCGATCGGGGAGCGTCACTTTGCATCACCAATCTGCAGGCGGAAGGCAACGATTCCTACTGGCGCGCGGTGGTGGACGCCATTCGCCGCCTCTTTGACGCCGGTTTTGGAGACCGGCT
>JBAXVM010000025.1:0-18783 GCA_037129105.1 bacterium | reverse complement strand
CGGCGGGTGGCTCAACATCGGTGCTTACGGCCATACCGAGGTCGCATCAAAATCGTCGGTTACTGCGGCCGTTCTTCCGGCGGTTGTGAATCGCGGGGCAACGGAGGTGGTACGTCGGACAGCTCTGCTGAGCGGCGAAGTGCCGGCTGTTCACGGGAAGATTCCGCGCTGCGGGTTTTTATACTGGGTCAGGGGCAGCGCGATTACCAACGCACTTGTCGCAGGAAATCTCTCCGGCGGATTCCAATGCCGACTCTTTAATCTGACGCCTGGCGCAACCTACCAGTATGTCGTCACGGCAGTCAGCGCCGCCGGCGAGGCGCGGTCCGAGGTCGCGACTTTTACGACGCACCCGACGCCATCGTTTCTGTATGTGGCCACCAATGGGAACAGCACAGCCGGCACCAACTGGTCTACTGCATATGCGTCGGTGTCGATGGCGCTGAACCTCGCGGAGGCAGGCGATACGGTCTGCCTGGCCGGACAGACTTTTGCAGGCGGTTGCGCCGGGACCGTGCCTGCGCACCCGGACAATGCCATGCTGGTCTGGCGCCAGGCGACCAACATCACGTTGCGCGGCGGCTACACGGCGACAACCGGCGGCGGCGACCAGCCCGGCGCACAAACTGCAGGTTCAACCATCCTGCGACGGACAGAGGGTGGGGGCGTGCGGGTCCTGACCCTGTCCGGCATTACTAACTGCCGCATCGAGAACGTCACGATGTGCGATGGCAACACCGCCAGACCCGGCGGCTTCGGCGTCTACCTCACCAACTGCTGGGACGTGACGTTTGCCGATTGTGTGGTTTCCAACAACGGTGGCCGGGCTGGCAACGTGTATGGCCTTGGCATGTATCTCCAGGACAGTTCCGTTGTCCTGACAAATACGCTTGTCGCCAACAACTATTCGATGGGTCAGACCTGGTATGTCTATGGTGGCGGTGTGTATGTTGATTCCGGTAGTCGCCTGACAGCCATCCGCTCGTCGTTCGTGCGGAATGGACTTTCCGAGAGCGAAGGCAATGGCAGTTCAGGGGTCGGGCTTTCCGTGGCCCGCGGCGGCGTGCTCGAAATGTACGAGAGCGTCGTGAGCGGCAATGCAGGCGGCCATGCGACCTATGGCGGCGGAATCTTCAACGAGGGGCGCTTGCGGATGCGCAACTGTCTGGTATTCTCAAACACGTGCCTTCGGGCAGACTCCGCGGATGGAATTGTCCTGGCAGCCGGCACGGGGACATTTTTAAACTGCACGTTTGCCAACAACGGCAAGATCGGCCTGGGCTACGGCGGCGGCGTTGCCGCACTGACCAATTGCATCATCTGGGGGCATTCAATCGCCGACCTGACGAACTTCCCGAAGAACGTGGCAGGTGTGTTGAACAACGTGGCGTATTCGACCTTTGCGATCCCCGCCACCATGCAGGGCGTCAACGGCTGCCTGAACCAGAGCCCGTTGTTCGTCAATGCCGCAGCCAACGATTACCGCCTGCAGGAGACCCCATGCTCGCCTTGCATCAACAAGGGCGAGAATCAACCCTGGATGGCGAATGCGACCGACCTGGACCATGCGCCGCGCGTGCAGGGCGGAACCGTGGACATGGGCGCGTTCGAATACACACCCAATCCGCCGACCATCCGGCACTCTTTCGTGACCAACCTGACAGCCAAGAGCGCCACGGTGGGCGCCGAGATTGTTTCGGTTGGCGGCTCAGCTGCGGTGGCGGTGCTGCTGTTTCATGGGCCGGCTGACGGCGGGACCGATCCGCAGGCATGGGCCAGCCAGAACCGGCTGCCCGTGTTACGGACGGTCGGTCCGTTGACTGCCCCGATTCCAGCGGGGAATACCAATACGTTGTATTTCTACCGGTTCTGCGCGAGCAACAGCTTCGGTCTTGGCTGGGCTGCGGCCACAGGCGTGATCCTGTCCGGCGTGGTGGAAGCAGGCGTGACCAGGCGCGAAAGTACGGAGGAGAAGCCGGCGGCCTTTGTGATCTCCCGTCCGGCTACGGCGAAGAATGGCCCGTTGAGCGTGTATTTCACGCTGGGTGGCAACGGAGTCAATGGCGCGGATTACGAACCGCTCGAAAGCCCGGCCGTGATTCCAAAGGGCGCTGCCGAGGTGCGGCTGCCCGTGGTCCCCAAGTTCAACTTCGGCGATCAGCAGCCCAAGAGCGTGGAGTTGACCCTGGCGCCAGGCGGGTATGTCATTGGCGTCAAGAAGAACGCGCGTATCCTGACGCGCGCGGAGTAAAGATGGACGGTGATGTATCTGTTTTGTGATGGTAATCAGGTGGCCCGGGCGCTCCGCGCACGGGCATGCGCAAGTCACGCAACCGCGCAGGCGCATGCCCGCGCGCGGAGCGCACGGGCCACCTGATTGCCCAAGACGAAGATAAAGACAAAGATCGTTCCAACGACAAGTCCAAGGACCGTAACAATGAAATCTACCCCCCAACACCTGCCACCCCTTCGGCAAGCCAAAGGCCCCGAGCTCTGTCGAGGGGCTCAGGGCATGTATGCTGCCACCCTCCACCTTCCACCCGCCCCTCGCCACCTTCCCCGTGTCACCCTCCTCCCGCTTCTACTCGCCTCCCTCTTCGCATGCACCGCGCACGCGACCGAGTACCTGGTGGCCACCAATGGCAACGACGTCGCTTCCGGCATGGGTGGGTGGGCCAATGCGCTGCGCACAATTGGTGCGGCTGTTGCCAAGGCGACGCGTGACGGCGACATCGTCACGGTCTCCAACGGCGTCTACAACCTCACCAACCAGATCACGATCGCCAACGGGATTGTGGTGCGCAGCTTCGAGCGCGGGTTGCGCGGGGCCGCCAATACGGTCGTGCAGCGGAAAGCCACAGCGCAATGGCACGAGAATACCATGCGCATCTTTCAGCTTACGCATCCGGGCGCGGTCCTCGAGGGGCTGACCATCCGGGCCGGCACCGGGAACGGCAGGGACTTTCATGGCATGGGCGTGAACATGACCGGCGGACTGGTGCGCGACTGCATCATCCGGGAGAACGGCCACCACGATAATTTCTATGGCGGCGGCGTGTATATGACTGGCGGGACGGTCTCCAACTGCATCATCCGCGGAAACAGCGCCAACTCCAATGGCAGCGGCGGTGGCGTGTGGGCCAGCGGCGGCCAGATTCTCAACTGCCAGATCCTCGACAACAACGCCGGCGGCGGGGAGGGGAACAGCGCCGGGGGCGGCGGCGTGTATGCAGAAAACACCTCTGTGCTGATCCGCAACTGCCTGATCGCACGCAATCGGACGACCCGCGCCGACGCGGCCGGTGTCCGAGGCGGCACCATCGAATGCTGCACAATCGTCTCCAATAACGTGACTGGCGCGAACAAGACGGGCGGCGGCACACTGGGCAGCGCAGCCACCCATTCGATCGTGTGGGGCAACACAGCCTCCGGAACCAACCTCTCCAACTATGCCGGCGGTTCGTTCACCTTCTCCTGCACCTGGCCTAGGCCCGGCGCTGGCGAAGGCAACACGGACAGCGATCCGCTGTTCGCTAATCCGGCGGCCGGCGACTACCATCTGCAATGCGAGCCGGTCAAGTCTCCATGCATGGATGCAGGACCCAATCTGGAATGGATGACCACGGCCACGGATTTGGATGGCAAGGGGCGCATCTTCCGGGACATTGTGGACCGGGGTGCCTTTGAATTCTGGCCGGACAAGCCGTTGATTCAGAATGCCGGAGTGACCAACCTGACCAGCAAATCCGCCATGGTGCGCGGCAACATTACCTGGGCCGGAGCTGCGGCGAGCACGGTGATCGTTTATCACGGTCCTTCCGACGGCGGCACGAACCCGCAGGACTGGGCCAATGAACTTCGGCTCCCGGGGTTGCGGCGCGCGGGGCCGTTTGAGGCTACGATTGCACACAGCGCATCCAACCGCGTGTGGTGTTATCGCTTGTGTGCTACAAACCAGTATGGCGCGTCCTGGTCCGATTTCACGGGCGGCCTGACCTTGAGCAAGGTGGATGTGAGCGTGACCCGGCGCGAGAGCACGGAGGAGAAACCGGCGGCGTTTGTTATTTCCCGTCCGGCTACGGCAGGCAATGGCCCCTTGGATGTCTACTTCACCCTCAGCGGCACCGGGATCAACGGCCGGGATTACGACCGGATCGACAGCCCGGTGGTCATCCCGTCCGGCGCCAAGGAGATTCGCCTGATTGTCACCCCCCGGTTCAATCTCGGTGACCAGGAGAACAAGGTGGTGGAGTTGACGCTGGCGACCGGCGGCTATACCCTTGGCATCCAGAAGAGCGCGCGCATTCTCACGCGGGCGGAGTAGGGGTGGACGGTGCTGTGATTGTTTTGCGAAGGCATGCAGGTGGCCCGGGCGCTCCGCGCACGGGCAAGTGCGAGCTCCGCAACTGGGCAGGCGCAAGCCCCTGCATGCCCAAGACGAAGATTAAGACAAAGATCGTCATGAGGACAAGCCCAAGGACCGCAACAATGAAATCTTCCACCCTCCACCCTCCACCCTGCACCCGCCACCTTCCCCGTGGCTCCCTCCTCCCGCTTCTACTCGCCTCCCTCTTCGCATGCACGGCGCACGCGACCGAGTACCTGGTGGTCACCAACGGGAACGACGCCGCCTCCGGCATGGGCCGGTGGGCCAATGCGTTGCGCACAATCGGTGCGGCGGTCGCCAAGGCGACGAACGCCGGCGACATCGTCACGGTCTCCAACGGCACGTACAACATCACGAACGAAATCGCGATTACCGCCGCGATCACCGTGCGCAGCTTCGGCAACGGCGTTACCGGCGGACTGGCGAATGCCGCGAACACGATCGTGTCGCGCGGCGGCGGGCGATGGAACTTCAACCTCACGGCACCCGCCATTGTTGACGGTTTCACGGGTATGGGCGCTAACGCGGCCGGCTCGAAAGGGGCCAACTTCTACGTGTCTGCCGGGGCGACGGTGAAGAACTGTGTTTTCCGCAACAACACGACCGGCTACGGGGGTAGTCATTCCGCCGGACACATGGTCTCCGGGATGGTTTCAAATTGTTTGATCTACGGCAACACGACCGGCGATCGACAACATGACCCCGGCACGTTTAGCATGGATGGTGGGTTGATGGTGGCATGCCGAATTTACAATAATCATTACGTTACCCAGACAGACGGCGGGGGCGTGGGGTTGAACGGCAGCGGCGCTACGCTTCGCAACTGTCTGCTTTACGGGAACAACACCAGTGGTAACGGGGGCGGGGTGTTCATCGGTAACGGCGGCGGCACAGTGGATAGCTGCACGATCATCGGCAACACCGCCGGCGGTTCCGGCGGCGGGATCTACCGCTGCAATGGCAACGCAGGCACGGTCATGAATTGCATCGTGTACAACAACCTGTCGCGTGATGAGTACAAGAACATCTACAACACGGACGCCAATGTAACTTACACCTGCACCACCAACCCGGTTTCGAGCGGCGCCGGTTGCGTTACCGGCGACCCGCTTTGCCGGGACGCTGCGTCGGGCAACTACGGACTGAGCGCCGGCTCGTCGTGTATCGACAAGGGTTCGAATCAGGAGTGGATGAACGCGGTCACGGATTTGGACGGCAAAGGACGCATCTTCCGGGACTTGGTGGACATGGGCGCCTTTGAATACTGGCCGGACAAGCCGTTGATTCAGAATGCCGGAGTGACCAACCTGACCAGCAAATCCGCCATGGTGCGCGGCAACATTACCTGGGCCGGAGCTGCGGCGAGCACGGTGATCGTTTATCACGGTCCTTCCGACGGCGGCACGAACCCGCAGGACTGGGCCAATGAACTTCGGCTCCCGGGGTTGCGGCGCGCGGGGCCGTTTGAGGCTACGATTGCACACAGCGCATCCAACCGCGTGTGGTGTTATCGCTTGTGTGCTACAAACCAGTATGGCGCGTCCTGGTCCGATTTCACGGGCGGCCTGACCTTGAGCAAGGTGGATGTGAGCGTGACCCGGCGCGAGAGCACGGAGGAGAAACCGGCGGCGTTTGTTATTTCCCGTCCGGCTACGGCAGGCAATGGCCCCTTGGATGTCTACTTCACCCTCAGCGGCACCGGGATCAACGGCCGGGATTACGACCGGATCGACAGCCCGGTGGTCATCCCGTCCGGCGCCAAGGAGATTCGCCTGATTGTCACCCCCCGGTTCAATCTCGGTGACCAGGAGAACAAGGTGGTGGAGTTGACGCTGGCGACAGGAGGCTATACCCTTGGCGTCCAGAAGAGCGCGCGCATCCTGATGCGGGCGGAATAAGCGCAGGATGGCGACGACGACGGTAGCCGAGGGTGTGCGCGCGGTGCGTTCATTCCTCCCGTTCGTGATCCATCCAGGTGGCCCCGCGCAGTACAGCGGGGGCTGCGCACCCGCTGAGCCCAGGCGACTCCTGCTGACCCAACAGCGGTCCCGTTGGTCCCGCTGTACTGGCGGCCCGATCCGCGACGTGCGTACGCATGACGCAGTACCATCGTCTTGCCCCACTCAACACTTGCCACGCTCCGGCCTGCCCGATACAGTGTCTCCTTTTGATCAGGAGTCAGAGCAAACCATGTACACACCCGTCTCGAACAAGGTTGATTTTGCGGCCGCGGAGCGCGAGGTGCTCGCATTCTGGGAGCAGCACGGCACATTCCAGAAAAGCCTGTCCAAAAACCGCGGCTTGCGCGAATACATTTTTTACGACGGCCCGCCCTTTGCCACCGGCCTGCCGCACTATGGCCACCTGCTGGCCGGCACCATCAAGGACATCGTCCCGCGCTACCAGACCATGCGCGGCTTTCACGTGGCACGCCGCTTCGGCTGGGACTGCCATGGACTCCCCATCGAGGCCCTGGCCCAGGAGGCGCTCGGCATCAGCGGCGCACATGAGATCCGCACCTATGGCGTGGACAAGTTCAACGAACAGTGCCGATCCATGGTGCTGCGCTATGTGGCCGAATGGCGCAAGACCGTGGCGCGCATGGGGCGCTGGGTCGATTTCGACAATGACTACAAGACCATGGACCCCGCGTTCATGGAGACGGTCTGGTGGATGATCCGGCAGCTCTGGGAGCAGGGGCGCATCTACAAGTCATACCGTATCATGCCCTACAGCTGGAAGCTGAACACCCCGCTCAGCAACTTCGAGGCCGGCAGCAATTACAAGGACGTGCAGGACCCTGCCATCACCTGCCGCCTGCGTGTCACACAGGGCGCGCCCGCCGACTGGGGCGAAACCTACCTGCTGATCTGGACCACCACGCCCTGGACCCTTCCCGGCAACCTCGGCGTCTGCGCCGGACCGGAGATCGATTACCTCTGTGTGCGCGACAACAAGGACAGCGTCTGCTTTGTGCTCGCGGAAGCGCGACTCGCCGCGTATTACAAGAAGCCTGAGGACTATACCGTGGTTGCGCGCCTCAAGGGGCGCGATCTCCTCGGCTGGCAGTACACGCCGCTCTTCCACTACTTCGCCAGCCAGCCCAAGGCCTTTCGCGTGCTTAATGACCCCTTTGTTACCACCGAGGATGGCACCGGCCTTGTGCACCTGGCGCCCGCTTATGGCGAGGACGACTTCCGCGTCTGCCGCGAGGCCGGCATTAACATCGTGGACCCGCTGGATGACAACTGCCGCTTCACCGCGCAGGTTCCGGAACATGCCGGCGTATTCTGCAAGGAGGCGGACAAGGAGCTGATCCGCCGCCTCAAGCACGAGGGGAAGCTGGTCCACCAGACCACCATCGTTCACAGCTACCCCTTCTGCGACCGCACGGACACGCCGCTGATCTATCGCGCCATTGATGCATGGTACGTAAGGATCGAGGACGCGCGTGAACGCCTAGCAGCCAACAACGACGCCATCCACTGGACGCCGGACTACGTCGGCGACAAACGCTTCGGCAACTGGCTGCGCGAGGCCAAAGATTGGAACATCAGCCGCAACCGCTTCTGGGGGTCGTGCATCCCGATCTGGATCAACGAGAACGATCCGAAGGACATGCTCTGCGTTGGATCAATTGCGGAATTGGAACAGCTCTCCGGACGGAAAGTAACAGATCTGCACAAGCATTTTGTGGACCCGATCGTCATTCACAAGGACGGCAAGACCTACCGCCGCACACCGGAGGTGCTCGACTGCTGGTTCGAGTCGGGATCCATGCCGTATGCCCAGCAGCACTATCCCTTCGAACCCGGCCAGGCGGCCTCGGGTGAAGGTGGCCCGGGCGCTCCCGCCTTCGTCGAATCTCCGGCGGACAAGCCGCGCACGGGCATGGCACAAGACACGCATGCGCAACTGGACGCCTTCTTCCCCGCGGACTTCATCGCCGAGGGGCTGGACCAGACGCGCGGCTGGTTCTACACGCTGCTGGTGCTCGGCACGCTGGTCTTCGACAAGGCGCCGTTCCGCAATGTGGTCGTCAACGGCATGGTTCTGGCCGAGGACGGCAAGAAGATGAGCAAGCGGCTCAAGAACTATCCGGACCCGAACTACATTCTCGACACGTATGGCGCGGACGCGCTGCGTCTCTACCTGATCTACTCGCCGGTGGTGCGCGCCGAAAATCTGCGCTTCTCCGAAACCGGCGTGAAGCAGATCCTGCGCGACCTGCTGATCCCGTGGTGGAATGCCTACAGCTTTTTCGTCACCTACGCCAATGTGGACGGCTGGCAGGAGGACGCGCTGGCGCGCCCGACCAGCCCGAACGAACTCGACCGCTGGATCGTCAGCTCGCTCGAGACGCTGATCCACGGCGTGACCGGGGCCATGGACAACTACGACCTGCAGCGCAGCGTGCGGCCGTTCGTGTTGTTTGTTGAGGATCTCACCAACTGGTACATCCGCCGCAGCCGCCGCCGCTTCTGGAAGTCGCAGAACGACGACGACAAGCAGCACGCCTACCGCACGCTGCGCTACGTGCTGGTGCAGCTCAGCAAGGTGGCGGCGCCGTTCACGCCGTTTATCAGCGAGACCATCTACCGCAACCTGCGTGGACGGAACATGCCCGAGTCCGTGCACTTGTGCGACTTCCCGGTGGCCGACGAAACGGCGCGTGACACGGAGCTCGAAGGGCGCATGGCCCTGGCGCAGACCGTGGTGAAGCTCGGACGTCAACTGCGGACCGATCACGATCTCAAGGTCCGCCAGCCGCTGGCGCGGCTGCATGTGGTTTCTGCCGACCCGCTGGTGCGGCGGCAGGTGGCTGGCTTTACCGAGCTGGTGAACGACGAGCTTAACATCAAGGAGCTGGTGACCGACGCCGACGAATCGGCCTTGGCGCATATCCAGGTAAAGCCGGACTTCCGCAAGCTCGGCCCGCGTTTCGGCGCGCAGATGAAGGTGGCGGCCGCTGCGATCGCGGCGCTGCCGTCCGACGAAGCTGCGCTGCTGGCGGCGGGGCGTCCGGTAACGGTCAATGTGAACGGTGCGCTCGAGAAGATCGAGCCTGCTGACGTGGTGGTGCAGCGCACGCCGCGTGAAGGGCTGGTGGTGGCGGCCTCGGAGAACGTGATCGTGGCGATCGAGACGGCGCTCACGCCGGAGCTGGTGCGTGAAGGGCTGGCGCGGGAGTTCATCAGCAAGCTGCAGAACCTGCGCAAGGACGCCGATTTCGAAGTCACGCAGCGCATCGCCGTGGATTTTGTCGCCGGCGAAGAGATCGCCGTCGCCATCCAGGCGCACCGCGACTACATCATGGGCGAGATTCTGGCGGTCTCCTGCCAGAGCGCGTCGGAGCTGTCATCCGGCGCCGATCTCGACCTCAACGGCCACACCTGCCGCGTACGTGTCGCGCGGGCGTAGAAAATAGTAGCCCCGGCCCGCCCCGGGCCGAGGGCAGCAATATTGTTTCGGGCTTGTACGACTGTGTAAGATTCCGCTGCTGATCCCGACATGGGCCCTTGCAGCGGATGTGCTCATTGCGGGCAAACTGGCGCAAATGCACTTGGTTAATCTTATCGGCGTATGTTACGCTTAAGTCATGTGAAGGAGATAGGCTATGTCGCGGAAACTTGAAATTCGAGAGTATGTACGGTGTTTGGCGCGGGAGTTTAACCCGCAGCGGGTGATTCTGTTCGGCTCTTGCGCCCGCGGCGACGCCCATGAGGACAGTGACGTGGATCTTCTGGTCGTCATGGATCAGATTAAGGATACGGACGAGGAAGCGATCAGAATGCGCCGAACGATTCCACGCACTTTTCCCCTGGACCTGATCGTTAAGCGCTCGTCAGAGGTCAACCGGCGCGCCGCGCCCAACGGTAGCTTCATCCGAACCTTGATGGAAGAGGGCCGTGTACTTTATGAACGAAGAGGTTAGAGCATGGGTCGCCAAGGCCGAGGGCGACTATGAGGTGGCGCTTCGGGAATTCAGGGCGCGGAAGGCTCCGTGTCATGACGCCGTCTGTTTTCACGCCCAGCAGTGTATCGAGAAGTACCTGAAAGCCGTGGCGGCGAAGAACCGAATTGCTGTCAGGCGGATTCACGATTTGGTTCCTTTGTTGCAGCCATTGACGCCCTTCCATCCGTTGTGGATCGCCATGACTTCCGATCTGGAAATGCTGTCGCAATATGCCGTGAAGTTCCGCTATCCGGGTGAGTCGGCGACCCGCGTAAAAGCCCGGGCAGCGGCAGAGGCAATGAAGCGTTGTCGTTGTGAGATACGAGAAGGCCTTGGGCTTGGCGCTTGATGGTTTGTGGAAAGGTGTGCTTGCGCCATGCAAGAATCAGCCGCTGGCGTATTGATTCGCGTGGATCATTGCCGCCAACTGCCGCTTGGCCGCTATCTCAAGCAAATCCGGAGCTAATCGCGGATCCATTGCGAATCACGCGCTTTTTCTTTTCGATTTCGATTTCGATTGCGATTCTCGATTACGATTACGATTACGATTTCGGCACAATGTTTCGTGGGACCTTGCTGTATTGATTCCAGCCGCAGTTCGCATGATGGCGTAATCGCGGCGGGGCCGCCGGCCCCGCCGAGTGCCATAAAGAGAGCTGCTGCCTCCGTTAGCCACAAAGACGCTGTTTGGTGGTGGCGTTGACTTTGATCCCCGCGTCTGCCATGCTTTTCCCCATGACATCGCTGCGACAGACCGGTTTCGGCATGTTTTCGGCCCGTGCGGGTCGAGGCCGTTCGGGGGGGTGCAGAAAAGCGATTTCTTATCAATGCAATGACATTCGGCAGGCCCAGCCCCCCCACAAACCCTGTAAATCTTGTTGATCCTGTCAAAATTTATCGTATTCGCCAACAAGGCAAAACAAAGGCACCGTGCAAAAACACCGCAAAGCCGGATTCACACGCACGGAATTGATCGTGGTCTGCGTCGTGGTGGCGTTGCTGGCTCTGGCGCTTCATGGCGCAATGGGCTTCATGCAGTCCATATCAGGCGCCAAAGGCACAGCCATGAAGAACCGAGCCCGTGGCATCTGGACCTCCGTGATCAGCGCAAATGCCGAACGGGATCCGCTGGGGCTGCCGGCCGTCTGGCCCAAAGACCTCGGCTTTGACGCTTGTCGCACGTCAACGGAATATTTCAGCCTACTCATGCGCGACGATCCATCTGTCCTGTCGAATGGCGTGCATAGCCAAATCTGCGAAGACTTGCGCGCGCCAACTCTGGGCGGCACCGGGCTTCCGATTGCAGCAAACCGCGAAACGTTCACCAGCAAAAACAACGCGTGGCAAGTCATTTGCGTCAGCACGCAGACGCCCCCAGACGTGATGTTCCTGCTTTCTCGCAATGTGGACGTCGGCAAGCATGTCAACGCACGAACGCCCGTCCGCCTCAACCGCAAGTCACCGTACAAGAGTGATCGGTGCTTCTATGTGACCTGCGGCGGCGCATGCATGGACCGACGCGAAAAATACCTGAACCGAATCCCGCCGGCCAACTCCTGCGAGACCGGCGGGATTCTCTACGACATGGGCACGAACACGACGTACGACGTCATGCTTCCATGATCTTCCGCCGCCCGCCGCCACCCCATAACCAATCTCATTACCCATTACTTGCCCTGCCAAATGGCGGTTGACACCCGCGGGATATACTTGCTACCGTTGCTACCACTTGGAGGCGCACGATGGCGACTAGGCAGATTTCAATCCGAAATATCTCCGACTCGGTCTATGAATGGATCGAACGAGAGCGCCACGCAAAACGCGTATCGCAAAAGGCATTCCTGCTCAACGTTCTTGAAAATGCGGCCAACCACTCGTCAACGGAAACCGGTACAGCGGGACTGTCAGCCTTCAGCAAGATGACACTTGTCTATTGGAAGAGCAAGAAGTTCTGGCTTGGAAAATTGCTCGAACACCCGGAGATCATGACGCAGGGGCGCACTGTGGAGGAATTGGAACAGAACATCCGTGAAGCGTTCATGCTGATGGCGCTGGACGGGGTTCCCAAAGAGTACAAAATCCGGGAGGTGGCAATGGCATGAAACGGCGCGAACTGCTTCGACGACTCCAAAAGGAGGGTTGTGTCCTGCTTCGTTCCGGCAGCAATCATGACATTAATCGAGGGATGGGCCATGATCGGGAACTGGTTGGCCGATACGAAGGAAAGTTCTATCGAAATCGCGTGGTTGCTTTCGACGTGCTGGGTGCCATTGGGTTTCCGAATTCATTGAACCACTGTCCGTTGTCCAGTTTGCCGCATAGCATCTTTCGTCATGGTATCGAGAGTTGCTATTTTCACCGGCTAATAGCATGTTCGGCAAGACGACATAATGACAATGATGAAGACAATATTCATTGGGATTTCGGCCCTGGGCACATTGATGTACGTCCTCGGACAGATCATGTCATTCGTTCCTGGAGCAGAAACGACTTGGTTCCTAACGACTGCCGCATTACTGGCATTTGGTGTTTTCAGCCGAGTGCGTATCTGGCGCATTACGGTTGTGGTGCTTGCCATACTGGCCCTTGGCGCAGCATTCATGGGACACCAACGCGGCATCGAGGATACGGAATGGATTTCGCGTCAGGGGTGTAGGACCTCTGTTGACGAGAAGACATGGCTTGTACTCGTTGCGCGTCCTGATATTTTTCAGGTCAGAACATCCCGAGTTGGGACTGTGAACTATTCGCTAAGTCTCTCGGTTAGCAAGTGCATTGCCCCGTCGGGCTCCCAGTTCGCAACTAGGTCCTCAGATACTGCATCTCTTGACTGGGTCCTGAGCGATGATCCCGGTATGGTTCTGTGCCACCTCAAGACAAACGCGTGTTACACGTTTCTGGCTGGGGCATGGCCGAAAGGCGAAACTACCGTCGGAGTCATGATGGGTTATGCAAGCCTTTCTTGTGCGCGCCTTTACTTCATTGAGGAAGACGGCTCTACAATTTGGAGGAAACAAGAACCATAGAAGCTCATTCTGCCCTGTGACTGTGTGGTTTTGGCGTTTGGAGAGAAGAGAACAGAAACTTGACAAAAGCAAGATGAGCCGGACCATGAGCTGGTGACCGACGCCGACGCAACCGCGCTCACGCCGGAGCTGGTGCGTGAAGGGTTGGCGCGGGAGTTCATCAGCAAGCTGCAGAATCTGCTCAAGGACGCCGATTTCGAGGTCACGCAGCGCAGCCCGGGCGTAACGACCTGGTAGCCCCGGCCCGCCCCGGGCCGAGGGCCGAGTGTGGTCGTGGGTTTTGTACGACCGTGGTCTTTTCCTGAAGCGCAACAATTTATCATAGGGATTTCGGACAGGCTCTTCGTAACGATACGTAACGGAGGTGAGGATGCAACGGATGAAGGTCTTGCTCGGTCGATCACCGTACCTGTGGGTGCCGGCGGCACTCTTCCTGGGGGGCGACCTGTTGTTGGCGACTGGAGGGTTGCTGTTTCCCTCCTTTGTCGCCATTCGCCTGACGTACAACTTCAGTACCCTGGTTGCGCCGCTGCTGTTTGCCGTAGGCGCGGTGATCGGTTTTGCGGCTGCATGGCGTCCAGCCGCTGGCGCTGGGCACGTGCGGGCCGCGTGGATCGGTCTGCTGCTGGCCGGCCTGTTGCTGGGAATACGGGCATACGCCTCGTACATCGAGCCGCATCGACTTCAAGTTCGCACCGTGCAGGTGAAGATCCCCGGCTTGCGGCAGCCTCTCCGCATCCTGCACATCTCCGATATCCAGTCAGCGGGCATCGGTCGATATGAGGCCAGTGCCTTCAATCGGATGCGAGCGCTGCATCCGGATCTCGTGCTGCACACCGGCGACATGCTGCAGCCGCTGCCACCCGCGACTTATGCCAGTGAGACGCCGCGGTTGGCGGCACTCTTTCGCACGTTAAACCCGCCGTTGGGTTGCTTTGGGGTGACGGGTGATGTGGACTATCCGCTGCGGCGTGCGACGGACATTGAACTGGGCGGTCTGCACCTGCTCTGCAACACCGAGGCGGTGCTGACGAACGGCGAAACGCGCATCCGTTTGCTCGGACTGGAACGCGGCACGGCCTGCATGCCGGCTGAGGCGCGTCAGCTGATCGAGGCGTGGATGCGCGGTGCCCGCCCAGGCGACATCAACCTGCTGCTCGGGCACTCGCCGGATTTCGCCGTTGCGGCGGTGGATTTGCCGATTGACCTTTGCTTGGCCGGGCACACTCATGGCGGACAGATCCGCGTGCCGTGGTACGGCCCGATCCTGACGCTGACCAAATATGTGCCGCGCGCGTGGGCGCGCGGGTTTCATGTCATCGGCAAGACGCGTCTGAATGTCTCCGCCGGCATCGGCAGCGAACATGCCTCCGGGCTGCCTTCCATCCGGGTGAACTGTCCACCGGAGATGACCTTTTTGCTACTCGAACCCGGGACATGATCGACAGCGGTGAGGCGACGGTATCCCGGCGCCTCCAACGCATGGCACCGCCTCTGCTGTTGCGGCGACTCGACGCCACGGCCAGCCTCTGCTACCGTTCCTGACATGCGTGCGACAGACAGTTGTGTCGGGCCGGCCATCCGGATCCGGAAGGGGCGCGCGGTCGACGCGGACATGCTCGTCACGCTTTACGCCCGCGAGCCGGCGGTCAGCGACTTTGACGGGCTGCACACGCCGGAGCGGTTCCGGAGTCTCGCGCGGTCGAGGTCTGCCATTCTGCTCGTGGCCGAGTGTGGCGGTCGCGTGATTGCCGCGCTCGACGCCGAGGTCTACGCCGAGTCGAAATTCAGCTACTTTGCCAACATCGTCGTGGTCCGGCGTCACCGCGGCCAAGGGATTGGCGCGCAGTTGATGGCGCGCTACGAGCAGTGCTGTCGTCGGCGGGGCATCACCACGATCCTGGCGCTCGTGTACGACTGGAACCGCGACATGCACCAGGTCATGCGTCGGAAACGCTACCGGAACAGTGGGAGACTGGTTGAATACATCAAGAAGTTGTAGTTGACGGTGCCCCGGCGACGGTCTGGGGCGGGAATATCTGGAGCAACAACAAGCCGTGGAGGAGCGACTCTTCAGTCCAGAACCTCGTTCAATCTCCGGGAGCTGCGAGGGGTCAGGGAGCTGCGAGGGGTCAGGCATGGAGACAACAAATAAGCAATAAGCTCACCAAATTTCCACATAATTCCACATATTTTGTAAAGTTTCACCTTCCACTTTTCCCTGCACGTAACAACCGCCCACAACACCGACCCTCCTTCGCCCCTTCGACTTCGCTCAGGGCTTCGGCGGCCAAGCCGGCGCAAGCGCGCGGTAGCGTGGGTTACGGTTGGATGGTGGGACGGTTGGACGGTTGGACAGTTGGACGGTTGATCCGTTAGACAGTCTGACTGAGCGTCATCGTATGCATCATTATGTTTACTGGCTATGCCGTTGACTCAACCACATCTTGGAATTAATGATTGTGGCTCAGTGAAAGACAAAGTAGAAAGATGAAGAGGAAAGACAATGTAGGGTGCGACAGCCATACTTCGTCTTTCCTCTTCATCTTTCTTCTTTGTCTGGTCAGCACGCCCCGCCACCAGACTTCCATAGTGAGAATCGATGCAGGTTGAGTCAACGGCATAGCCAGTTTATGTTTTTATGGCGTGGCGCGCAGGAATAGCGTGGCGCTGCCGGCGACTGCCAGCAGCGTTCCGATCACGGCCCGCATTGTCGGGCGCTCGCCGTACACGGCGCGGCTTATGGGGAGCATGAAGATCGGGGAGAGTCCGATCAGGGCAGAGGTTACTCCCGTGGGGGCATACTGGAATCCCACCAGCGAAAGCCAGATTCCGATGACCGGCCCCACCACCACGCCTCCGGCGACGATCAGCATGGCCTTCCGGTCGCGTACGGCATCAACAACGGTGCGGACGCGACCGAGCAGAGGAAGGGCTGCGACGCATAAAACCGTTGCCGCCGCGACGCGTACCAGCGTGCCGGAGAAGGCTTGGCCGTCACCGGCCGCCAGCAAGCCGCGCCGGGTCAGCAGGAAGCTGACGCCGATACAGGTTGCGCTTGCCAGGGCCAGCAGGACGCCGTGGCGGAAGAGCCGGCGGTCCGGGGTGATCGTGTGATGCGTCGTGGGTTCGGAGACGGTCCACGCCACCCCGGCGGCGGTCAGGACAATGCCCAGGATGGCCTGGATGCCGAGGTTCTCGCGCGGGGGGATGCATCCTGCCAGGAGTGTCGCCAGGATGGGGGAGAAGGAGAGCATGAGCATGCCGAGGCGGGGGCCGATCAGTTGAAAGCTGCGGAAGAGCATCAGGTCGCCAATGCCAGCGCCGAGGATGCCGCTTAGCGCGAGGAGCTTCTGGGCATGGATTGGCATGCGCGTCGGCCAGGGGGAACCGAAGGCGAGCTGGTGAATCGTGGCGAGGACGATGGTGGCAGCCGCGATGCGGATGGTTGTGACCGCCACGGAGCCGATGCGCCGGCCGGCCAGGTGCCAGGCCAGTGCGCTCATGGCCCATAGCGCCGCCGTGGCGACGGCGGCGGTTTCCCCCGCCAGATGAAAGGGTGCATTCATTCAGCGCGGCATATGGTAGCAGGCATGGGGCGGATCGCAAGTTCTTGTGGAGCGAGACGGTTGAACAGTTGGACGGTTGAACCGTCGGACAGTCTGACCGTCCGACTGTTCAAGTACGAGTCGCGCGGGCGTAACGACTTGGTAGCCCCGGCCCGCCCCGGGCCGAGGGCAGTGTGCGCTCTTGGACTTGTACGAAGGTGTAAGATTCCGCTGCTGATCTGCATATACCTCGGTAGCGTGCAACCCTGCCGACCGCATCAGCCGCCAGTGATGAGGACACGGGATGGTTTGCGATTACGTTTGACCGCAATATCAATGCCACTGACATCACCATTGGTGTTGACGAAACGCCTGTCCTGGTGCTGAGTTCATGGTCGTGCATCCTGTCCAACCGGCTTGGGTTGGGCTGGATCGGACCGGCTCCTCAGTCCAGAACCTCGTTCAATCTCCGGATTTCCTGTTTCAGCCTGTCCTGCACGCGCTTTTTGTAGACATAGACACTGGACGACGCGAGTCCGAGCTCCGTGGCCACGGTTTCCGGCGTGGTGCCCTTGGAGAGCTTTTCAAACACCTGCCGCGTGCGTTCCTCAAACTCATTGCAGACGTTGCGCCACGCCACGCCGGCGACGTGTGCGCGCCACTCCTCCTCCGCCCATTTTTCAGCTTCGGTCTCTGTCGGGTCCGGGAGGCGGTTAATGTCATCCTCTTCCGTTTGCACTAGTGGCACTTCGCGCTGGCGGTTGCGCCAGCGACCGCGGACTTCGTTGGCCGTCACCTGCCACAACCAGCCGCGAAAACGGCCCTTGCCGGGGTCATACGAAAAAGTCGGCAGGGCTTTCCATGCTTTCAGGCAGACATCCTGCACGGTTTCTTCGGCGTCGTGATGGTTGAGCCCCATCCGGCGCGCGAGCCGGTGGATATACCCCTGGTAGTGCGACACAAACTCCTGCCATGAGTGTGCGTCTTGTTGAACTCGCAGTCGCTGGATGAGGGTGATGCGTGTCAGCGGCGAGTCGTCTGGAGTTCGCGGTGTCCCGGTTGCTGGTGTCATGCTGCCTCTCCGCCCTCAAAATAAATATCATTTCAAGTGTAAGATTTCCCCCGTGGTTTGCATATACCCAAATGTAGACGGGACGTGTTCCCGTGCCGGCGGCGAAGGTCGCAGCCGGGGAAAAGAGAACAACGCAAACACAAGAAGGAGTCATTCAATGAACAAGACCATGCAAACAGTGGCCATGCTGGCCGTGGCAGGTGTAGTGGCGGGTAGCTCGACAGTTTGGGCGGACGACAACCGCGACGCGAAGCCGGCGACGGTCAAGGCGTTGGTGGCGAAAGCCAAAGCAGCCGGTGGTGTGGCCAGGCAGAAGGAACTGACGCTGACGGGGATGGTGGTGCGGCACGACATCAAGGTGGCTGGCAAGAACCGCACGGGTTTTATGCTGGTTACGGCTGCGGGGGACAGGCTGCGCCTGCCCGTGGCCAAGGCTGGCAAGAATGCCAACCCAACGGGTCCATCGAGCAAGCTGGCGGACTACATCGGAAAAGACGTCAAAGTCATTGTCATGGGATCTGAGCAGAAGAAGGGCAGCAAGACCGTGGTCCGGGTCAAGCAGATCAAGGCCATCGAGAAGCTCGCGCCTGCACCGGCGGCGGAAGCCGCCCCGGTTAAGGCGGCGTGAGGGTAAGGCGGGGCGAGGGACGGGGAGGGACGGGGAGGGACCCGAGGGACCTGAGGGACGGCAGGGACCTGAAAGACCTGAGAGATCCCGGCGAGCGTGATGCAGTATTTGCCGTCCCTTCGGTCCCTCCCGTCCCTTCGGTCCCTCCCGTCCCTTCGGTCCCTCC
>JBAXVM010000249.1:0-4383 GCA_037129105.1 bacterium | reverse complement strand
TGTCTGGCATTTGCGGGTAGACGGCGTAAAGCCGTCTCTACCCCAATGCAGCGGCTAGTCAATGAAGCGCAGATGCGCCCGAAACTCCCATGGGCAAATTCCGTGTTGGAATAACGGCGGCTGTCGCGGTATAGTGCTGTCATGCGATTTACTAATGCCGGCGTGTTGATGGGCGGATGCTCGAGCGAGCGGGAGATTTCGCTGACATCCGGACGTGCTGTGGTGGTCGGGCTGCGTGAGGCCGGGTATCTGGTCACGCCCGTGATTCTGGACCAGGAGAGCGTGGCCGGAAGACTCGACGGTCTGGACGCTGTTTTTATTGCCTTGCACGGCGGTTACGGCGAGAACGGCGGCGTGCAGGCCGACCTGGACCGGCTGCACATGCCTTACACCGGATCGGGCGCACAGGCCAGCCGGACCGCCATGTGCAAGATTGCGACCAAACAACTGCTGGTGAAAGCCGGCCTTCCAACCGCCGAGTTTGAGGTGCTATCCCGAGGCATGGAGCACACACGTCTTTCGTTGCCCGTGGTGGTGAAGCCGCCGCGTGACGGGTCGAGTGTGGGGCTCTCGCGCGTCCAGACGGCTGCCGACTGGCCCGCGGCGCTGGCCGAGGCGCGGCGCCATGACGCGGCCGGCGAAGTGCTGGTGGAGACCTATCTGCCGGGCCGCGAATGGACCGTGGGCATTGTGGGTGACGAGACCTTCCCGGTGGTTGAAATTCAGGCTCCGAACGACCTGTACGACTTCCAGGCCAAGTACACCAAAGGCGCCAGCCAATACGTTTTTCCTGAGGGGGTGGAATTCGACGCGCTGACGAAGACCTGCCGCGATCTGGCCATCGCCGCCTTTCGCGCCGTCGGCTGCCGCGGCTTGGGGCGTGTAGATTTTCGTGTGTTGCCGGATGGCCGGCCGTTTGTTCTCGAGATCAATACGATTCCCGGATTTACTCCCACCAGTCTGCTGCCCAAGGCGGCGGCGCATGCCGGGATCTCCTTCCCGCGGCTGTGCGACCGCATCTTGTCGCTGGCCTGCTGTGATTCGTCCGGGACACGGTGAGCCGCATGCACTTCCGCCAAAAGATTCGAACCCTGTTCCGTCGCCGTCGGCGCAAGACCGGCGAAGTCGAGTGGCTGCATGCCAACGTCCCGCGCCGCCGCGAACATGACGGGCTGACCCGCTGGATTGTGACAGGCTCCGTGGCCTTCCTGTTGCTGCTGTCTGCGATACTGTTCTACGTTTACCACTTCCAGCACAACCCACAGTATCTGCTGCGCGACCTCTCGATTGTCAGCGGGGCCACCATTACGGATGACTTGGTGCGCGATGTGCTCCAGCGCAGTCAGCATACACGGGTACGCGACGGCAGCAAGCCGGGGTATCTGTTCGGCCCGGATATCGAGGAGGTCCGCGCGGAATTAATGCGCCTGCAGCCGGGGATCCGGAGTGTCTCGATTACACGGCGCCTGCCCTCACGCATGGATGTGCGCATCGTGGAGCGCGAGCCGGTCGGACGCATTCACGACCAGGTGATTGATGGCGACGGCGTGATCTTCCCGCGCAGCGTCGGCGTGGAGCACCTGCCGCGCATTGACGGGCTGGAGGGGATTCCGGTGCAGGCCGGTTCACGGCTCGATGGCATGGGGCTGGCGGCCGTGCGCTTGCTCTCCGCAAACCTGCGGCCGGAATACGCCTTGCCAGTGGCCGCGGTTGATGTTTCGCGTCTGGACTACATCCACCTGACGCTCCTGGACCACCGCCAGGTCAAGTTGTGGTGGCGGGGCATGAACGCCGCCGCCGGCAACGAATCGCGCGAGGCGCTGGGCAAACGCTTGCAGATACTGTTGCTGTTTATGGCGCGGGCGCCGCAACGGCAGGTTTGGGATGCGACCGTGCCGGACGATAACCGGATCTGGTCGCCGTATTGAGGACAGCAAATCATGGCCAGGTCAATTGTGGCAGTGTTGGAGATCGGCACATCAAACACGGTGGCGCTAATCGGCGAGCCCGCGGAGGGTGGTCGCGTGCGTGTGATCGGCAAAGGGGTGGCCCGCACAACGGGTGTGCGCAAGGGGCTGATCATCGAGCTGAAGCAGGTCACGACGAGCGTGCATACGGCGCTGAGCCAGGCCGAGGATTCCGCCGACGTTGGCGTGGGCGAGGTCTTGCTGGCAGTCTCCGGCGCCCACATTGTCACCACCCCCGGCGAAGGGCGCTTGCCCGTGCGTGCCACGGACGGCAAGGTCACGCGCGATGACCTGGACGCCATCCGCGACCTGGCACGCGATAACAAGCCGGGCCCTGACCGGCATATCCTGCATGCCCTGTCGCAGTTTTACAAACTGGATGATCTTGACGGCGTTCCCAACCCCGAGGGGATGCGCGGCAAGCAGTTGCGGCTGGGAACACTTTTCATCCATGGCCAGCGGGATCGCATTGACGATGCCATGAATCTGTTGAAGGGGCGGGCGATCGACACGCGTGACATCGTCTTCAGCGCGTTGGCTGCCGCCACGGCCGTTTTAACGCCGGAGCAGCGGAACCACGGCGTGGCGCTGATTGACCTCGGCGGCGGCACCACGAACTACGTGGTGTTTCTGCGCAATGTGGTGGTCGCGGCCGGATCGTTCGGCATTGGCGGCGATCATGTGACGAATGATATTGCCCAGGCTTTCAGTATTCCCGTTAACCAGGCCGAGGAGTTTAAGATCAGTGAGGGGTGCGCCGTGCTTGACCCCGCGCGCAGCGGACGCCGCATTGAACTGCCTGCCACCGTGCTGGCCTCGTCGGCGCGGTCGATCAGCGTCAAGTCGCTGCACATGGTCATGGAGGCGCGCCTGCGCGAAACGCTGAATCTGGTGCGCGAACAGGTGGGCCCGGAGTTGCGCAGCGCCGGGGCGGGCGTGGTCTTCACCGGCGGTGGCGCCAGTGTGCCGAGGCTCGATGAATTGTCCGAGCACGTTTTTGGCATGCGGGCGCAGATTGGCGAACCGCTGCCGCAATACATTGACGGGATCCGCGATGATCGGCTCCGCCCGGTATCGCTGGCGACCGTGTCCGGGATGCTGATCCGGAGCGCGCAGATGCGGGATGATGAGAACCCGGTGAGTTCCGTCGGGTCGTGGGTCCGTAACCTGGCAAAGGGCTTTGGACGATGAACAGCGACACTTCTGGATTGATTTTGGTTGGGATCGGCGGTGGTGGTTGCCGCATGATGGCCGCGGCACGCCTGGCATATGGCGAGGGGATCGATGCCGTCGGGTTCGACACCGACGAGGCGGCCATCCGGGAGATATCCGGGGTGCGCTGCCACCTGATTGGCGCCACGCGGCTGAATAAGCAGGGCGCTGGCGGCGTGCATTCCAACGGACGTCTGGCAGCACAGGACGATCTGCCCCTGATTCTCGCGCGTCTGAAGGATGCGCGCGTGGTGGTGCTGGTGACGTGCCTCGGCGGCGGAACCGGCGGCGGCGCCCCTCCCGTGATTCTCAAAGCGCTGCGTGCGGAAGGAAAGCTTACGCTCTGCTTCGCCACGCTGCCGTTTTCATTTGAGGGGTCTGATCGCAGGCAGGCTGCGGAGCGTGACCGGGCTTACCTGGGCGCAGATACGCTTGTGTTGGCGCCGCTCGACGATCTGTACGCCGGGCTGGAGCAGCAGCCGCTGTCCGAGGCCAGTCGCCAGGCCGATACGGTGCTTGCCAGTGGACTGAGCCTTCTCTGGCGGCTGCTGCTGACGCCGGGCTACATCGGCTTTAACCCGGAGCGTCTGCAAAATATGCTGGTGAGCGCCGGCGCAGCCCGCTTTGGCGTGGCGTCCGCCAGTGGCGACGGGCGCGCGGAGGCCGCGGTCGCGGCGCTGGGACGCATACCGCTGTTGCGTCGCGGCGAGGCGCTCGCCGGCGCGCGCGCCCTGGCTCTTGGCATCCTGGCCGGGGCCGACCTGCGACTGGCGGAGATCAGTGCCATTATGGCCGGCCTCCGTGCTACCTGCCGCAAGGATGTTCACATCGAAATGGGCGTGGTGCTGGATGCGTGTTTCGATGGGCAGATCGAGCTCGTAGCCCTGGCGTTCGAACAATGGGTGCCTTCCGAACAGCGCGCCAGTGTCAGTGCAGACAGCGGTCGAAGCGGTGACCTGCTTGGCAAGGATGCCCAGCGCGACGGCAAACTGCAGGTTGGCAGAGGCAAGTTCGCGAACGTGGAAAAGACCGTGATCAAAGGTGAGGATTTCGACATCCCGACCTACCAGCGTCTGCACATCCGCCTGGAACGTTAGTGCTACGTCCGGCAGTCTGCTGGCAGCCTGTCGGATTTAGTTCACGCAGTCGTAGGTAGAGCTTGTCCCAAAACTCCCACTTTTGCTTTTTTCTGCAATTTTCACCG
>JBAXVM010000248.1:0-4389 GCA_037129105.1 bacterium | reverse complement strand
TTATGCCGTCTACTCGCAATGGGTCTGATAATGGACGGCGTAAAGCCGTCCCTACCGTGAAGTCAATGCGTCGCAGATGCGCCCAGCCCGCTTCACCCCCGTCTTGTCTTACGGCGACGGTCCCGTTACTATGCGTGCATGGATCTGTCCCTCTATCCCCTGCTGTTTGCACCCGTCTACAAGGAGCACCCGTGGGGCGGTCAGCGCCTGGCTGCGCGCTATGGCCGCACCGGCACGCCGACAATCTGCGGAGAGTCGTGGGAGATCTCGGCACACGTCGACGGCCTGAGTGTTGTCGCAAACGGTCCGTTGGCCGGTCAGACGCTGAACACGCTGACCGAACAACTGGGCGCAGCCCTCACGGGTACACACGCCACGCATCCGCATCGCTTCCCGCTGCTGTTCAAGCTGATTGACGCGCGGGAAAATCTGAGCGTGCAGGTTCATCCCAACGACGATAATGCCAGCCTGACCGGCGGAGAGCCAAAAACTGAGGCCTGGTACGTAGTGGATCGAACCCCCGGCGCCCTGCTCTTCGGAGGCTTCAAGCCCGGCACCACATCTGAAACATTCCGCCGGGCCATGGCGCAGGGTGTTGCCCCGCAGCAGCTCTTTCAGCTAGACGTTGAACCCGGCGACGCTTTGTTTATTCCGGGCGGACTGGTCCATGCCATTGGCGCAGGTGCCCTCATCTATGAAGTGCAGCAGTCATCCAACACCACGTATCGGCTGTTCGACTGGGGACGCCTCGATGCCGCCGGCCACCCCCGGCCACTGCACCTTGATCAAGCCTTCCAGGTGATTAATCCCGGCCTTCCGGAACCTCGTATCATCCGCACACCGGCGCCATCCGCCGATGCGCACAACCTGTGGCAGGACGTACTGAGCTGCCGGTATTTCGCGCTACGCCGTCTGGAACTGCATCACGAGGTATGCATCCAGCCCGGGGGGCTGAGTTTTTACGCGCTCTTTGTTTTGGATGGCGCAGTCACACTTGTAGCCGGCAAAACCGTGGTGCCTTTGTCCCCCGGCACGAGCTGTCTGGTTCCCGCAGGCGTGCCGTCCTTTTCCCTGCAACCGGGCAGCAGAAACGCCAGCCTGCTTGTGACCACACTTCCGGGAAAACCGGATCCCATGGTCTTTTCCTGAAGCGCAACTTTGGCGTTTTCCACCACGAAGATTCGAAGAACACGAAGATTCACGTAATCGGAAGCTGGAAATAACCGAAACCGTCGGATTTGTTGAACTTCGTGCTCTTCGCGTCCTTCGTGGTGAGAATTCCAGACCGCTTCAGGAAAAGACCATGCCGGTCTTCCTCTGCTACGACTGCCGTATGCGCTAATACCAGCGGTCCCGCAGGTCCCGCTGTACTGCGATGCCGGAGCGGCCCCTCCCCGCCTAACTCAACATTACACCTTGTCGGCCTATACGGCATGTCCTACAATTCGAACTTTCTAAACCAACTCGGAGCTTTTTTCCACCATGGCTAAAATCACCTTTCTCGGCGCCGGCAGCACGGTCTTTGCCAAAAATGTTCTGGGCGACTGCCTGACACGCGACAGCCTGCGGGATTCGCACATCGCCCTCTACGACATTGATGCCACCCGCCTGCGCGAGTCGAAGCGCATGCTCGACACCCTTAACAATAACATCAACCAGGGGCGCGCCCGCATCACCGCACACCTGGGCGTGGCCAACCGCAGCAAGGCGCTGCAAGACGCCAGCTATGTGGTCAACGCCATCCAGGTTGGCGGCTACGACCCCTGCACCATCACGGACTTTGAGGTTCCCAAGCAGTACGGCCTGCGCCAGACCATCGCCGACACGCTCGGCATTGGCGGCATCTTCCGCACGCTGCGCACCCTCCCAATCATGCTCGACTGCGCCCGCGACATGGAGCGCGTCTGCCCCGACGCCTGGTTCCTGAACTACACCAACCCCATGGCCATGCTTACCGGCGGCCTGTTGCGCGGTTCCTCGATCCGCACCGTCGGCCTCTGCCACTCCGTGCAGGTTTGCGCCGCGTCGCTGCTGGAATCGCTTGACCTGCAGACCAAATACCCCCCTCATGAAGTGTGTCAGTACGTGGCTGGCATCAACCACATGGCCTGGCTGCTCAAGATCGAGCACAAGGGGAAGGACCTGTACCCGGAGATCAAGAAGCTCGCGGCTGCCAAGTTACGCCAGTGGCGCCGGAGCGAACCGAAACACTGGAACATGGTCCGTCTCGAGATGATGCTCCAGCTCGGCTACTACATCACCGAGAGCTCCGAGCACTTTGCCGAATACCTGCCGCACTTCATTAAGTCGGCGCATCCGGAGCTGATTACCGAGTTCAACATTCCGCTGGATGAATATCCGCGCCGCTGCATCAACCAGATCGCCAGCTGGAAGCAGATGAGCAAGGAGATCGTCGGCAACCCCAACCTGACCCACAGCCGTACGCACGAATACGGCTCCGCCATCATCGAAGCCATGGAAACCAACCAGCCGATCGAAATCGGCGGCAACGTGATCAACCACGGCCTGATCCCCAACCTGCCGCCCACGGCCTGCGTCGAGGTCCCTTGCCTCGTTAACGCCAATGGGGTGCAGGGTTGTTACGTCGGCGACCTGCCTGAGCCGTGCGCCGCCTACAACCGGACCAATATCAACGTCCAGTTGCTGACCATCGAGGCTGTGCTGGAACTCCGTCGCGACCGCATCTACCAGGCCGCCATGCTGGACCCGCACACCGCCGCAGAGCTGACCATTGACCAGATCCGCAACCTCTGCGACGACCTGATTGAGACACACGGCCGCTGGCTGCCGAAGTTCCGCTAGGAACCTGTCGGCCTTAGACCTTGGGTCGATCCAAGGCCTTCTGCCGACAGGTTCCTAGTTGCGCAACCCGCGGATAGCGGGTTTCCGGGAACTGGCAGCCTAGGCGGCAGACGGCTTGTACATTCAGACGGCTAATCCCGACAGGCTGCCAGCCAGGTGGCCCGGGCGCTCCGCGCACGGGCATGCACGAGATCGGCAGCGGACACGGTTTCTGCCCGTGCGCGGAGCGCACGGGCCACCTTGGTTCAACAACACACGCAGCACATATTACCCGCATCTACAATCCGATACACCTGTGCGTCCTGCTGCTCGGCCACGCCAGCCTCGCGCAAGGCCTCTGCCACAGACCCCGCCTTGCGGATGCCCAGCAGCGCGGCGTCGTCCGCGGAAATCCCGGGGCTGACAATATACACGCGCACCCCGCGCGTGGCAGGATCGGTCAGGTAGCGCAACCGCACGGCCTTGTGATCTCCCAGCCGGTAGCCACGCTTACGCACAATCTCCACAGCTGCCGCGTGCGTCGGCGCCTCGCGCAGCAAATCGACAAACGCAGCCTGTCCGATCCCCTGCGGACAGGCGGCCTGCAGTACGATCGCGCCGCCATCGCGCACGGCCCACTCGCTGTTCTTGATCCCCTTCTCCGCCTGGTAGAAACTGCAGGCCAGCGCACCGGTCACTTCCGCCACGAGCGCCTCTGCAGCCTGCGGAATCCGCCGCAGCGAGGCGGCCTCGACAATCGGCGCCAGCGCCTGCAGCGCCTCCAACGGCGCCCCGCCTGCGGCATCCACGACCTCGAGACCATTCTGGAATAAATTTACCGCGGCGAGCCGGCGGCCAGACGCCAGCATCCGCAGCATGTCGGCGATCCCATCATGCACGGGCGTGCCGGCCAGACGACAAGGGCGGCAGGCCGGATCCATCGCGCCGGCATGGTTACGCGTAATGTCCGCGTGGCTGGCGCAGCCGATAGTCAGGGTCTTGTGTGCGCCGCTGAACCCGGCAAAATAGTGGGGCTCCACGCTGCCGATCGCCAGCAGGCTCTGCGCGCTGACCACCCACGGATGCGCGCGCCAGCCAGACGAGCCGCCCACGGCAACAAGGTTAGGGCTGCGCGCCTCATGCCAGCTCCAGGCTTCAACAGGAAATCCCGGGCAGGTGCGCTGCAGGGCTTCGCGCTCCGCCGGACCGAACGAATGGCTGCCGGTGGCCACCACCACACGCGCGCCGGAGAGATCAAAAAAGGGCCGCGCCGCATCCAGCACGGCCGCCGTGGCTGTGGCGCGCTGCGGGTCGTTGATCAGCAGCAGATCCGGCCGGTCAGACCCCAACGCCTCACGCGCCCGAGTCAGGGCCGTACGGATGGCGTCCGCGCGCGGCGGAAGATGGGCTGGTTCCAGAAGAGTCATGCGCACGTTGTCCGGGAGTAAAAGCCCGAATTGCTCCTTTGTCCAGTCATCCTGCGGAATCCGGCTGCAACTGTCAAAGATAAAGAGGTACAGCGGGGGCTGCGCACCATGGTCTTTTCCTGAAGCTTCACAATTTGTCCAACCGCCAAGACGCCAAGGT
>JBAXVM010000247.1:0-4409 GCA_037129105.1 bacterium | reverse complement strand
AATCAGCGTTCCTTGTTCGACATTCTGCGGTTCTAGCAGCCTGGTCGGCAGACGGTTTGTACTTACAAAATGCTAAGTCCGACAGGTTGCCAGGAGTGTTCGCCCCCCACCTTCCACCTTCCCGCCTCCCACCTCCGCCATGCCAGCCACCCCCATCCTGCTTGTAGCCATCAATGCCCGGTACGGCCATTGCGCGTTTGCTGCGCGGTCGCTGCTGGCGAACCTGGGCGCCTTGCGCGGGCAGGCCGCCATTCTGGAGACCGACCTTGACGTGCAGCCGTTCCAGCTGGCTGCGGAGGTTTTGACGCGTGAACCGCAGGTGGCCGGGTTCTCCGTTTACCTTTGGAATACCGGCATTCTGCGCGAGACGCTGGCGATTCTGCGGCAGGTTGCGCCGCGCTTGCGGATCGTGCTGGGCGGGCCGGAGATTACGTCCGAGCATGCGGCAGCCTGGAACGGACTGGCGGATTGGCTGGTCGTGGGGGAAGGGGAGTCGGCGTTCCGGGAGGTTTGTGAAGGGGTTGTGGCAGGTGTCGGCACACGGGCTGGCGTACGCGAGGGAGATGGGGCGTTTCAACAGCCAACATCCAACGTCCAACACCCAACACCCAAGGGAACTTCGTGCAGCACCATTGCGGCGATTGCGCCACAAATGATTCAGCCATCACCTGAAGATCTTGCGGTCCTACAACTGCCCTATGACCTTTACACCGACGAGGACATTGCGCATCGCACGATCTTTGTCGAAGGCTCCCGTGGCTGCCCGTTTTCCTGCGCCTATTGCACTTCCAGCGGCACGGGCTTGCGCTTGACGCCGCTGGAGCGATTACTTCCGGCTCTGGACCTGCTGCTGGCCCGGGGCGTGCGCGCGTTCCGGTTTCTGGACCGGAGCCTGAATGCCAGCGAGGCGCAGGCCTGCGGCTTGCTCGACTTCTTCCTGGCGCGGTATCCGGCGCGCCTGCAGTTGCATTTTGAGATCATGCCCTGCCGCCTGAACGAGCCACTGCGCCAGCGGCTGGCCGCTTTTCCGCCGGGGGCGCTGCACCTGGAGGTTGGCGTGCAGACGCTCAACGAGGCCGTGGCTCGCAATATCGGCCGCACCGTGGCCAATGACACCGTGCTCGAAACGCTGGAGTTCCTGGCGCACGGCACGGGGGCCATCGTGCATGCGGACCTGATCTTCGGCCTGCCGGGAGAGGGCGAGGCCTCATTTGCGGCCGGCTTCGACCGGTTGGTGCGCGCTTTTGATTTTCCGGAGCTACAAGTGAACCTGCTGAAGCGGCTGCCCGGCACGGTGCTGGCGCGTGATGCGCGCTTTGCCGGGCTGGTGTTCAGCCGCCATCCGCCGTACGAACTGCTGGCCAGCGACGTGCTGGACTTTGCCGCCATGATCCGCCTGCAGCAGTTTGCGCGATGCTGGGAACTTATCCATAACCGCGGCCATTTTGCCCACGTCGCTGCGCTTCTGTGGCAGTCTGGAGATGCCTCGCCCTTCCGGCGATACCAGGCGCTGGCGGCGCACATTCAGGCGGCGGAAGGGCGCCTGCACGCGCTTGGACGGGTCCGATTGGCGAGGCACGTGGCGCAGTTCCTGGAGGCCACCTGCGGCGTGGCGGAAGCAGGGAAGACTGGATGAATGGAATCATGGACGGGGCACATATGGTCTTTTCCTGAAGCGTCACTTTGGCGACTTCCACCACGAAGATTCGAAGAACACGAAGATTCACGTAATCGGACGCTGAAAATAGCCGAAACGGTCCGATTTGTTGAACTTCGTGCGCTTCGTATCCTTCGTGGTGAGAATTCCCGATCGCTTCAGGAAAAGACCATGACGGGGCGCAGACGTTTTCCGTTGTTGGCTTTCGGCGTTTTTGGTAATTTATTCCTGTTACTTTTGATTTTACACAAGGGGGTATGTTTTGGCAGTGCGCGCGAAAAAAACGGTCAAGTACAAGCGGATCCTGCTGAAGCTGAGCGGCGAAGTACTGGGAAGTCGCGTCAGCGGCGAGTGCATTGATTTGGAGATCGTGGCAGGCATTGCCAGCCGGGTGAAGGAAGTGGCTGATCTCGGCGTGCAGATTGCGATTGTGCTGGGAGGCGGCAACATATTTCGCGGCATCAAGGGCGAATCGCGGGGCATTGCCCGCACGTCCGGCGATTACATGGGCATGCTGGCGACCATCATCAACGGCCTGGCCCTGCAGAATGCGCTGGAGCAGATCGGGGTGCAGACGCGGCTGCAGACCGCCATCGAGATGCCGAAAGTCGCCGAGGGGTTTGTGCAGCGGCGCGCGCTGCGGCATCTTGAAAAAGGACGGATCGTGATTTTTTCGGGTGGCACGGGCAATCCGTATTTCAGCACGGACACGGCGGCGGCTCTGCGCGCCAGCGAGATTGGCGCCGAGGTGCTGGTTAAGGCTACCAAGGTGGACGGCGTGTACTCGGACAATCCCGAAACAAACCCCAAGGCGCGTCGCTATACGGTGTTAGGCTATCAGGAGGCGCTGGAGCGGCGTTTGCGGGTCATGGACTCCGCGGCCTTTGCGCTGTGCATGGACAACGGTGTTCCGATTGTCGTATGCGACTTTTTTGACAAGAACGCCCTGGTGCGAGTGGTGCACGGCGAGCCGGTAGGCACGCTGGTGACCGGCATCTCCAGGTCGCAGAGCAGACAGGAGTGACAGCCATGGAAAGCGTGGATGAAGTTTTGCTGGATGCCGAAGAGAAGATGGACAATTCGGCGAAGGTTCTGAAGGAGCAGTTCGCAGGATTGCGCACGGGCAAGGCCTCTCCGGCGCTGCTCGAGAACGTACAGGTGCAGTACTACGGCACGTCCACCCGCTTGCGCGACATTGCCGGCATATCGGCGCCCGAGCCGCGCCTGCTGGTGATCAACCCTTACGACCCGAATGCGCACGCCGACATCGAGAAGGCGATTCTGGCCGCCAACCTGGGCGTCACGCCGATGAACGATGGCCGCGTGATCCGCGTGCCGATTCCGGAGCTGAGCGAGGAGCGCCGCAAGGAGATTGTCAAAGTGGCGCGTCGCCAGGCCGAGGAGGCGCGTGTGTCCATCCGCAATGTGCGGCGCGACGCCAATGACGCCGTCAAGGCGCTGCAGAAAAAAGGCAAGGTTTCGGAGGATGAGCGCGATGGGGCCTTGGCGGATATCCAAAAAGGCACCGATGCGCACATCGCGAAAATCGATGCGGATGTGAAGTGCAAGGAAGCGGAACTGATGGTTGTTTAACCGGCGGATTTTTTGTAGCAACATGCACCCAGGGGATCATGCCATGGCTGAAGAAAATAACGATCAGGCATTGCCGGGCGCCATTCCGCCCAAGGCCGTGCCGCCGCAAATCCGTTCCGCTGCGGAAGGCAATATCGACTCGCCCACCGTGCGCCAGCAAGCGGTTTCACTGCCGGGGACCTCGCCAGCGCCTGTGCCGCGCACGGTGCGCCTGAAGCCGATCTCGGTGAGCTCTGCCGACGCCGTGCCAGGTGGGTCAGGTGCGGCAGCGGCCGCGGAGGCGGTCAAGCGCATGACCGCGCGCATCTCCATGCTGGCGGACGAAACGGACGTCGGCAAGAAGCGCACGGGGCAGATTCCTGGTGGCGGCGCGGCAGGCGGGAAAACCGACACAGCCCCCATCTCTGCCTTCGTGGTTTCTGATACCGAGGCCACGGTCAAAAAGGTGACTTCACGCATTCAGATGGCGTCAACAACCGGACCCATTCCGGAGTTGCCCAACGCGCCGCGAACGATCAAAATCCGTCCGCAGTCGCCCGGGCAGACAGCCGTGGTTTCGCAGCCTGGCGTGACCGGCGAACTGTCGGCAGCCGCCGGGCAGTCCGGCGCGCAGCCTTCTACCGGCAAGGCGAAAACTTCGCGTATTCCGCTGGAGTCGGCCATGTCGGTTCCGCAGTCGTCCGCTGAGACGCAGGAAAATCCGTCGGGCACCGCACCGAAAACCATCAAGCTGAAACGCCCCGGCGAGATGTCCACAGTCAAGGTTTCCGTGCACGGCGGCGCATCGGCGCCGACTGATCCGGCGACGGATAATGCGCCCATTACGCAGAAGAAGACCATTCGTGTCAAGCGTCCTACGATGCCGGCCGCAGCTTCCGTGTCCGAGGGCGGCTTGGACGACGCAGATGGCCAGTCGGCTGCGACTCCGATGGCGTTTGCGCCGCGCACGCCCGAACGAGGCACAGGGTGGTTTATCGCCTGCTCGGTAGCCTGTATTCTGCTGATTATCGGTCTGGCTGGTTTGTTTGCGATCCAGTTGTTCGCCTCGCGTCCGCACACGGAACTCGATCCGCAGTACCAGAAGGGCTAGCAGCCTGGTCGGATTTAGCCTTCTGGAAGTACAAACCTTCTGCCGACCAGGCTGCTAGTTGGCAACCCG
>JBAXVM010000246.1:0-4451 GCA_037129105.1 bacterium | reverse complement strand
CGGCGACGACTACGGTGGACGATTGGGAAGCTCTCGCCGTAAACCGTAGTCGTCGTCGTAGTCGTCAACCGATTTCTGGTCACGCACAGCGAGCTTTCATCACCCCCCTCATTTCAGGTATCCTTGTCGGGTGGTGCGTATGATAACGATCGTCTCAGGTCTCCCCCGCAGCGGCACTTCCATGATGATGCGCATCCTGGAGGCTGGCGGGCTGCCGCTTTTGACGGATCAGGTCCGCGTGGCAGACGTCGACAACCCCAACGGCTATTGCGAATTTGAGCCGGTCAAGACCACGGCTGACGATTCCTCCTGGCTGGCGCAGGCGGAAGGGCGGGTCGTAAAGATGGTCTATAAGCTCCTGTATGACCTGCCTGCGAATCGCACCTACCACGTCGTGTTCCTGCAGCGCGCCCTGAAAGAGGTGGTGGCTTCGCAGAATCGGATGCTGGCACATCGCCGCGCAAATGAAGGCGTTCAGACGATGGGACAGTCGGACAGTTTAACCGTCGGACTGTCCGACCGTCCAACTGTCCAACCGGCCCTTGACGAACATACGCTGGTCGAAGCCTTTGCCGCCGAGGTGGCGGCCTGCAAGGCTTGGCTGCGGTGTCAGCCCAACTTCCAGGTCCTGTACGTGAACTATAACCAGTTGCTCGACGCGCCGCAGGCGCATGTGGCCAAGATAAACGCCTTCCTCGGTGGCCAATGGAACGAGGCGGCCATGTGTCAGGTGGTCGATCCGAAGCTGTATCGGGAGCGAAGAACGTAAGCGTGTCAGGACGGGGAGGGCGGGCGCCAAACGCCTTACGGCGTCACTACAAACGGCCTGGAAACGGCACAAAGCCGTTCGTAGTGTGCCCGTAAGGGCATTCCCATAATGAGAACTGCTGGGTACCACGGATCACGGCATCTATGAATATGCTCGCCTATATCGGCCCTGGCGCGGGATTTGCAGTGATCGGCTCCTTTGCGATCCTGCTGGTTGCGTTGGGGTTGGGGGTGCTGACGCTGGTGAGTCTGCCGTTTCGGCTGGCGATCGGCCTGTTGCGCCGCCGGCCAGCCGGGCAGTTCCGGCGTTGCGTGGTGATCGGGTTTGACGGCATGGATCCGCGGCGCGCGGCTGCGCTCATGGATGCCGGGCGCCTGCCGAACCTGGCGCGCCTGCGGGAGTCCGGCGCGTTTGCGCCGCTCGGCAGCACCTGCCCGCCGATCTCTCCCGTGGCGTGGTCCACCTTCGCCACCGGCGTCAACCCCGGTAAGCACAACATCTTTGACTTCCTGAAACGCGATTTGCGCACCTATCTGCCGGAGCTCTCTTCCGCCCGTATCGTGAAGGAGAAGGGGGGCGATCGCGCCGTGCTGCTGCGCAAGAGCCGTCCGTTCTGGCACCTGCTGGGCGAGCGCGGCGTCTGGTCCACAATCCTGCGCGTGCCGGTGACCTACCCACCGGAGCGTTTCGCCGGCCTTTCGCTCTCGGCCATGTGTACGCCGGATCTGCGCGGTACGCAGGGGGAGTTCACCGTGTTTCAGAGCGCGCCGGTGGCAGCTGCCACGACAGGCGGACGCCGCATTCAGGTGACAATGGGTCCGGAGGGCGATGGCGGCAGCCGACGCGTCGTGCGCACCGCGCTCCCCGGGCCGTGTTTGCGGGGGAGGGAAGTGCAGGCGCGGCTGGAGGTCCGGTGGCAGGTGGCAAAGGCTGGTGAAGCCGAACTGCGGGTCTGCGGGCAGCGCTTGCGCGTGCGCGCCGGGGAATACACGCCCTGGGTGCGGATCAGCTTCCGGTCCGGCTGGACGCGTGTACGGGGGCTCTGCCGGTTCCTGCTGGTCGCGTGTGAGCCGGAGTTCCGGCTATATGTGACCCCGTTGCAGATCGATCCGGAGCATCCGGCCATGCCGGTATCGTGGCCCAACGCCTACAGCATCTACCTCGCCAAGCTGCACGGCCCCTTTGCGACGCTTGGTCTGGCAGAGGATACGTGGGCGCTGACCGAGGGTGTGATTGATGAAGCGGCCTTCCGTCAACAGGTCGAGTCCATCCATGCGGAGCGCGAAGCCATGTTCCTGAATGCGTTGCGTCGCACGCGCCGCGGCGTGTGTGCCTGCGTCTTTGACATTACGGATCGCATGCAGCACGTGTTCCTGCGCCGCAGCGAGGAGGCGGCCGGGGCAGGCGCAGGCGGTCGCGCGATCGAGGAGGCGTACGTCACCTGCGATCGTCTGGTTGGCAAGACGCTCGCCCAGTTGGGGCCGCAGGATGTGCTGTTCGTGCTTTCCGATCATGGCTTTACCACGTTCGCGCGCGGCGTGAACGTCAATGCCTGGCTGCGCGAGCAGGGGTATCTGGCTGTTCAGGAGGGCGCGGGTGACGGCGAGTTGCTGCGTACGGTGGACTGGGCGCGGACGCGGGCATACAGCTTTGGGCTGGCCGGCATCTATCTGAATCTTCAGGGGCGCGAGGCGCAGGGGATTGTGGCGCCTGGTGTGGCGGCGCAGGCGCTCAAGGACGAGATAGCCGCGAAGCTGGCAGCGCTTGCCGATCCGGCGACCGGCCAGCCGGTGGTGCGGCAGGTGTACGATGCGGCGCGTGTCTATGCCGGGCCGTATGCGGGGCATGCGCCGGATCTGGTGGTCGGGTGGCGCAAGGAGTACCGGCACTCGTGGGAGACGGCGGTTGGCCGCACGGATGGCCCGGTCTTTGCGGATAACCCGAGTCTGTGGAGCGGCGATCACTGTGTGGATCGTGAAGAAGTGCCGGGCGTGCTGTTTTGCAGTCAGCGTCTGGAACTGCCAGCGCGCGGCGCGCACCTGGCGGATCTGGCACCCACGATCCTGGGCTTGTGGCGCATCCCTGTGCCCGCGTACATGGATGGCGAGGCGATGCGGGTGGGAGGCATGGTCTTTTCCTGAAACGGGCGGGAATTCTCACCACGAAGGACACGAAGAGCACGAAGTTCAACAAATTCGACAATTTCGGTCATTCCCTGCGTCCGATTACGGGAACCTTCGTGTTCTTCGAATCTTCGTGGTGGAAGCCAGCCAAAATGGCGATTAAGGAAAGACCATGTGGAGGCTGAACGATGTTTGATCCGAAAGTGAAAATCAACCGGGCGTTGTATGATCTGCTGGAGCAGAAAGCAGAAGAGAAGGGGTATTCGTCGGTGGACGAATTTATCCTGCACGTGCTCGAGGCCGCGGTGGCGGATGTCGGACCGGGTGCCAGCGAGGAGCAGGTTCGTGAACGCCTGAAGGGGCTGGGGTACTTGAAGTGAGGATGAACAGCCAACAGCAACATCCAACATCCAACATCCAACAACCAAACTGGAATGCCTTGGCACCTGCCACAATACCCTGAATCCCCTGATAAGTAGCGTGTTATGCCAAATTTCAACGCCCAACCAATGCGAGACAGGCTTGTTGCGGCTGCATTTCCCTTGGACGTTGGACGTTGGAAGTTGGACGTTGGGCGTTGGGCGTTGAACAGGTTCGATTGCTCTTAACCTAACACCTTTTGAAATGCTTTCGTCCCTTATGCGTATTTTGAACACACTGATCGATGGGTTGCTCTGGCCTTTCCTGCGGCTGCCGCCGGAGGCGGGGCTGGTGGCGTTTTCGGTATTCTTCGGGTTGGTGGTGTTGCTGATCTTCAAGGCGACCTCAAATGCCGGACGCGTGGTGCAGGCGCGTAACCGTGCACTGGCCCGGATTCTGGAAATGTGGCTCTATCGTGACGATCCCTGGGTGAGCCTGGGGGCGTTTGGGCGGCTGCTGGTAGACAATGCGCGCTATCTGGCTGTGATGACGCTCCCGCTGCTGGCCAGCCTGCTGCCGGCCGTGCTGCTGCTGGCCCAGGCGCACGACTGGTTTGCGATGCGCCCGATACGTCCGGGCGAGGCGGTGCTGGTGGTGGCGGAAACGCGGACGGAGGTGTCGGCGGAAGCCATCCGAATGATCCAGTTGTCCGTTTACGAGGCCGGTGCCGGTGCGTCCGCGGCGTGCGTGCGGGTGGAGGGGGCGCCGGTGTGGACGCCGGTGCGTCATGAGATCGCCTGGCGGGTGCGGGCGGATGAGCGTCTGACGGGTCGCGCGCTGCTGGTTCTGTGCGATACGAATGGTGCCTTGCGTGTTGAGAAGCGCATCTGCACCGGCAGTCGGTTGGCGCGTATCACCCGGATGCGGGTGGCGGGCCTGGCGGCGAGCGTGTTGTATCCCGGCGAAGCGCGGCTGGAGGCGAATCAACCTGTTGTGCGCGTGGAAGTGCTGTACGCGGAAGCGGAATACAGCCTGCTTGGCTGGCGCATGGGGTGGTTGCCGGCGGTGATAATCTTGAGCATGCTTGCCGGCCTCGCGCTCCAGAAGCCGCTGCGGGTGGAGTTTTAGGGCAATGTAGGAAATAGTGTAGCCGCAGAAAGCTACCCAATTGGCGAAGCATTGGAGTGTAATCGCAGATT
>JBAXVM010000245.1:0-4526 GCA_037129105.1 bacterium | reverse complement strand
AATTGAACTTCGTGCTCTTCATGTCCTTCGTGGTGAGAATTTCCGGCTGCTTCAGGGAAAGACCCTGACGCGGGGGCGCATGGCACGGGCAGGACGCGCGGCGCGCCCGGCATCCCTGCCACCCGACGCCCCCCCATCACCGACCCATTGCGCATCAGCCGCGCTGATGGTGACTCGCGACTACCTTTTCGCGATGTTTGCGAAGTTGCTTTTCAACCTTCTCGTAGGCCATGTCGATGCCTGCCACGAGATCGTCGCAGACCTCCTTGGCTTCGACTTTGGCCAGCGCCTTGTGCTGCACGACAAACTCGGCTGTAAACTGATGCCGCTGAACGTCCAAGATCACGTGCACATGTTCAATCTTGGGAAACTCTGCCATCAGCAACTCCGCCTTGTCGCGCGCAAACGTCTGTTGTTCCGCGTTAACTGTAAGATGGCGGGCGGTGATTTCAATGGCCATGTGTTATTCTCCTGGTTAGCGCCTGAAGCTGCGGACCGCCATCGGGACGGCACGTCGGCCCAGGCAATTTGATTACATACGGAAACTGCGGCCGAGATACAATTCCCGGGCCGCCTGGTCGTTGATCAGAAACTCACTGGTCCCCTCGCGCAGAACCTTGCCCTCGTAGACCAGATAAGCCCGGTCCACAATGGCCAGCGTCTCGCGCACGTTGTGGTCAGTCACAATGACGCCCAGCCCGCGGTTGCGCAGCCCCCGGATGATCTCCTGGATGTCATTCACCGCCAGCGGATCCACGCCGCTGAACGGCTCGTCGAGCATCAAAATGGCCGGGCGCCGCACCAGGGCGCGGGCAATCTCCAGCTTGCGCCGCTCGCCGCCGCTCAACGTATAGGCGCGCTGCCGGGCCACGCGGGTCAGCGAAAGCTGCTCCAGAAGCTCCGCCAGTCGCGACCGGCGCTGTGCCGCGGAGAGCGACAGCGTCTCCAGAATGGCCAGGACGTTCTCTTCCACGGTCAGCTTGCGGAAAACCGAGGCCTCCTGCGCCAGATACCCCAGCCCCATGCGCGCGCGCCGGAAGACCGGCAGGCGGGAAATATCCTGGCCACGGAAAACAACCCGGCCGCTGTTGGGGCGCACCAGCCCCACAATCATGTAAAAACTGGTGGTCTTGCCCGCGCCGTTCGGCCCGAGCAGGCCGACGATCTCGCCGCAGCGCACGCGCATCGTGACGCCGTTGACAACCGGGCGTCCGCGGTACTGCTTAACCAGGTCCACAGCCTCCAAATCTGCCGGGGGCGTGGCTGGTGCTGTCGTGCCTGTCTCGATCACGGCTTACCGTCCCGTTTTTTCATGGTTTCTTCGGAGACGTTGACGCGCACACCGCCCTCCATCAGGATGCGCTGATCGTTCAGATAGAGGATGATCGTCGGGCTCACCACGCGGTCGGTGCCGCGCGTGACCACGGCGGGGTTGCCGGTCAGGGTGATCGCGCCGGTGGCATGCTCATAGACGGCGCGATCGCAAGTGGCGCGCCGTTCGGGCTGCGTGGCCACCACGCGGCCGCTGGCGATGATGCGCCGGACCTGGTTGGTCCCTTCCATGAAGACCAGCAAACGGTCGCACGTCATCTCATACCTGGGGTCCACAACATGCACGTTTCCGTCGAATGCCAGGACCATCTCCTTGTAATCCACCTCGCCCCGGTCAGAGGTAATATCCATGCCGCGGTTCGTCGAAGATCCGCCATTCATGGTAAAGAACGAGCCGATGTCGCCCTTGGGCGCCCTGGCGACCGCAACGGCGCCCGTGGCGGCGGCAGGCGGCGCGGCGCGTCGTTCCGGCGTCACCGCGCCGGGCGGCGGCATCACAGTAGTCTCCTGTGCCTGCGCCGCTGGCAACAGCAAGCAGATGGCAGCTAGCACAAACGATGGCCTGATCTTCTTCTTCATTTCGCGGATTCTCCTCGATGCGCGCCCGTGTCCACCGGTTTCTTTCCGTCCCTGGGCAAGGCCCGGTCGGCAGCAGACAAGCCGAAGCCGGGACGTCGCGTGTCTGGCGGCAAGCGCATCACCAGGTTGGACAGGATCTGCATTCGCTGCGCGGGCATGGCCCAGTACAGGCCGGTGCCCTGGATGGTCACGTTTGTCCGGATCAGCCTCACGGCATCCTGGCAATACCCACGCCGCGTGTTGCGGTCATAGAGGCAGTTTGCGGCCTCGATGCGCCCATCCGGCGCGCCGAGCGGATCAAACAGTTCGACCCTCACACGCCAGGCCCAGAGAAAACCTGCCTTCCCGATCGCCGCCTTGCCGGCATGCAACGTCGCCCGGATGCGTCCATTGTCGTAGTGCTCAACCGGCAGCGTAAAATCCTCCACCGGGCTGGACTCGGGATCCGGATGCCGCCAGACCTCCGCCAGATCCGCCCAAGGCACGACATTGGTGGCCAGCGCGCTCAACTCCAACCACGCCGGCAGCGCAACTGTAGCGGCGGCCGACCGCCGTGCCTCCGGCAGCGCAGCCGATCCTGTGGCAGCGGGCAACACCATGGCGGCCGCGCGGGGTGCCGCAGCGCCTGGATCGCCTGCAGCCCATGCACCTGCAACCGCCAGGGCCAGACCCATCGCGGACAGAACAAACAAGCCACGCCCGCCGGTGTCCGGCCGGAACGCATCTCGTCGCGCACGCTCAGGCAACCACGTCATGAATCTCCCTCAACACTCGCCACACATCCGGCAGATCACGCAACGCAATCGCATTGGCCTTGTCGGAGAGCGCCTGCGAAGGATCCACGTGCGTCTCCATAAACACCCCGTCGCAACCGGTGGCCACGGCGGCCCGCGCCAGTGCCGGCGCCCAGCGTCCGTCGCCGCCGCTCATTTTGCCTGCGCCGCCCGGACGCTGCACGCTATGGGTCGCATCGAAAACCACCGGATAGCCCAGCTCGCGCATGATCAGCAGGCTGCGCATATCCGCCACAAGGTTATGATAGCCGAAACTCGCGCCGCGTTCAGTTAAAATTATCTTCCGGTTGCCGCACTGCTCGATCTTGCCGATGACGTGGACCATATCCTCGGGCGCCAGAAACTGACCTTTTTTGACGTTGATCACGCGCCCGGTGCGGGCCGCTGCCACCAGCAGATCGGTCTGCCGGCAGAGAAACGCCGGAATCTGAAGAATGTCCGCCACCTCGGCCACGGCCTCCACCTGACAGGCTTCGTGAATATCCGTCAGCACCGGGACGCCGTACCGCCGCTTCACCTCGGCCAGCACCGCCAGTCCCTCGACCAGGCCGGGGCCGCGATAGGAATCTACCGACGTGCGGTTGGCCTTGTCAAAGGAGGCCTTGAACACCAGCGGCATCTTCATCCGGCGCGCCAGCCGCACCAGCCGCCCGGCCAGATCCAGACATCCGGCGCGTGACTCTATCACACAAGGGCCGGCAATCATGGCCAGCTTTCCATTACCAAAAATGACGTCGCCAACTTTCACTTTCCGCATAACATCTCCAGTTCGATTCAGGGGGCAGAAGACAGGGTTCAGGGTTCAGGGTTCAGGAGACAGGGTTCAAGAGACAGAATAATAAGCCTACGACACGCATGTGGTTTTATTGAACCTCTGACTTCTGACCTCTGCCCTCTGCCTTCTGCCTTCTGCCGCTTGTCCTCAACCTACTGCGCCTTCTTCCGCAGTTCCGCTTCAACATACCCGACATCCTCGGGCGTGTCCACACCAACACCGGCGTGGTCTGTAAGAATCACACCGATCTGTCCGCCGATGTACATGGCCCGGAGCTGTTCCAACGACTCAGCCTGCTCCAGCGGACAGGGCGGCTCACGCACCAGGCGTTTCAGGAAGGCCCCCCGGTAGGCATAGATGCCGATATGCCGGAGGTAAAGCCCGGAAGTCAGGTCCGGCTGCCCATCGCGCCTACAGGGAATCGGCAACCGCGAAAAGTAGAGCGCCGCACCCTCCCGGCTCACCACCACCTTAACCACGCTGCGGGCCTCCAGGTCGCGCAGAGACGTGATCGGACTGGCGGCCGTGGCCATGGACCAGGCAGGATGGGACAGCAGGCCTTGCACCAGCGCATCAATCAGCGCCGGATCGATCATCGGCTCATCGCCCTGAATGTTGACCACGATGTCGTCGTCCGCCGGCTGGGCGGCCTCGGCCACACGGTCCGTGCCGGACGGATGATCCGGCCGCGTCAGAACCGCGCGCGCCCCGGTTCCTTCCACTGCCGCCACGATGCGCGCATCGTCCGTGGCCACCAGAACCTCCTGCAGCAAGCGCGCGCGCTTCGTCGCCGCAATCACCCAGGCCACCAGCGGCCGGCCCAGAATCGGGTGCAGGCTTTTTCCCGGAAAACGCGTAGAGCCCCATCGGGACGGTATGACACCAATCACTCGCATACGCTTGCCTCTCCTGTTTGGTACGGGTAAATTGTCCTGTCTTCGCGGAGCGGAGTCAAGCGCACGTTCGCACAGACGGCAGTCTTTTTTGAACTCCGCCAACCGCGGGTGCACGGTTTGTGCTTGGCGTTGGGAGCCGAAAGAGCGATC
>JBAXVM010000244.1:0-4529 GCA_037129105.1 bacterium | reverse complement strand
CGAGATCATCGAAAGTGCCAAAAAACGCCTAGAGTGAAGGGGATACCCAGTATAAGGGATTTTACCACGGAATACACTGAACACACGGAAAACGAAATTCCTGTTCTTTTCCCTCCCGTGCTACTAACCGGCGAAACCGTGTCTGTCTTGCATGTTGTTTGAACAGGAGGCAACAGAGAAAACAGAGTGCGCCAGACCTCCGTTTTCTCTGTTGCCTCCTGTTCAAGTCCGAGAAAGTTATGGCATCTTGTCGGCGCCGAAATCCGGGCACAAGTACAAGTGCTCGACTCACTCCTTTTTTGTGTCGCAGGGCAGTCTGATCGCGTATGATTCAGCCAATGAAATTGACAAAACAGCTTGGTCTTCTCCCTCCAGGTGCCTTGTGGTTTCTGCTTGCGGCAGTGACCATGATCCTTGTCGCTTTCCGGGAGCCCTTGTTCTCCGGCCTGTTCATCTGGGGGCCGGATTCCGGCTCCACGGCTTTCGATGCGTTGCGGCTTTCCGGCGTTTGGACTTACCTCGGTCGCTGGGAACTGGGCGGTTTGGGTAACGGCGCTGTGGCCTATCCGTTGGTTCCCTACCATCCGTTCTACTTCCTGGCCCCCGCGGCGACCGTTCAGGCGTGGGTTTACATTGCGTCCGTATTCGGTTCGATCCTCGCGGGTTTTTACCTGCTCCATGGGCGAGGCGTCAAGGGCTGGCCCGCTTACCTGGGGGCACTGGCGCTGGGGTTCACGCCACATACGTTCAGCCTGATCTCCGCCGGCCACATGGGGAAACTGGAGGCCATGCCCTTCATCATCCTCCTTTTCGGCGCTATGGATCGCGCAATCACCCGCCAGTCGTGGTTCCATTTCGCACTCACGGGCTACGCGGCCGGCGTCGCCATGGCGCTGCAGGCGGATATTACGATGATCTTCGCGTTTCTCGCGATCGTGTATGGCCTCTTCTTATTCGTACGTGCGTGGCCGAACGCGGCGGGCCTGCCGGACGATGCCCCGTCGACCACACAGAACCTCTTGCGGTTTCGCATCCGGTACGTGCGCCGAAATGTGCTGGGAACTCTGTTGACAGGCATCTTCGTGTGCTGCGTCGCGCTCGCGCCGGCGATCTGGATTCTGACAAAGGCCCTGCCGGAACGCCAGACCCTAGCGCAGGTGGTGGGCACGCAGGAGGACACGAAAGCGAAACAGTGGGAATTTGCGACGAACTGGAGTCTACCGCCGGAGGAGATGCTGGAATTTTTTGCCGCCGGGATTTTTGGCTGGCAATCGGGCGATCCAGATGTTCCTTACTGGGGACGCACGGGCCGGACGCTGGGCTGGGAGGAACAGCGCCGGGGGCTGATGAGCCTCCGCCAGAACGCACACTACCTCGGGCTCCTGCCGTGGATTTTCGGCCTGTATGCGGTGGCGTGGGCCTTGTGGGGAAGAGGTCAGAGGTCAGAGGGTGGCGGGCAGAGGGCAGAGAGCAGAGGGCAGAAGTCAGAGGTCAGCGGTCAGAAGTCAGAGGGAAGAGGGAAGAGGGAAGAGGGAAGAAGTCAGGGAGAAGCGGGCGGAGGGCAGAGGGCGTTTTCAGCTTTCACCCTTCCTGTTGACAGGCGGGCGGACATCCTCTTCTGGGGCTCTGTAGCGGCGGTCAGCGTCATGCTGGCTTTGGGGCGGAATTTTGTGATGTACGGTCTTTTCTACCTGCTGCCCTTTGGGTCGAGCATGCGCGCGCCGGTCAAGTTTCTGCACCTGGCCGAGGTGGCGCTCTGCGTGCTGTTTGCATTCGGCCTGGAGCGCTTGTTCACGGAGATGGCTGCCGTGCGCAACGCGCGTGCTGTTGATACAAACGACGTTGACCGGGACGGCGCCGGTAAGAGGAAAAAGGATAAGAAGCTGAAACCCGTACAAGCGCCGGAACTCTTCCCGGGCGTCCTGCGGTCGTGGACGCGTTTTGCGATCGGCTGTGGCGTGATCGGCCTGGCCATGCTGCTGGCCGCCGCGCTGATCCCGGCATACGAACCGAGCCTGCGGCAAGTCTGGCGCATGCAGGGGATGGCCGAAATGTCCGGCACGCTCCTCAACGGCATGACCTGGGCGGTGACACGCGGCGGCCTGCTCTTCCTGGGCGTGGCTGCCGTGTTCCTCGGCGTCCGCTGCCTGCCAAAATCGCGCGCGGCCTTCTGGCTTGTCTGCCTGGCATTGACGGGGCTGCTGGCCGCAGACCTGCTTTCGGTCAACAAGCACTACGTACGGGTGTGGGACGAATACACCCGCTACACCCCCCGGCAGATGATCGAGCGGCTCAAGCGGGATCATGACTTTTACCGCGTCGCGCTGCCCGTGCCCGGCGGAATCTACGACTTGTGGAAGACGCGGCTCTTCCCACGCCACGACATCGCCCTGATGGATGCCAGCGCCCCCGGGTCCCTGTACCCCGAGAACAAGCCGTTTTTTGAACGGCTCAGCCGACTTCCGCTGCGCTTCTGGCAACTGACCAGCACCCGGGACATCCTGGGGCCTGTCGCAGCACTGGCGCCGCTCACAAACTCCCCCGCCATGGAAACCGCGGCGTATTTCAATGTCCTGAACGATGGCAGCGTGCGCTGGGCCAGCGCAAAAGAGGGGCAGCAGGTCTGGCTGCGGCTGACCCAGGCGCTGCCGCGGGCCGCGCTCTACCCGGCATGGGAAGTTGCCCAGGGCCAGGCGTGGGAGGATCGCCTCACGGACCCGCAATGGGATCCCACCCGCACAGTCATCGTATCGGACGACCTCACGGCGCCCCCTGGCGGCGGCGGAACCTGCCTGCCGGCAACGATCGTGCGCTATCAGCCGAACCGCGTGGAAATCCGGACACCGGACGCAGCCGGCGGAATCCTGCTGCTGAACGAGCAGTACGACCCGGATTGGAAGGTTTTTGTCGACGGCAAGCGAGCCCGCCTGCTGCGCTGCAACGGCGTCATGCGCGGCGTCGAAGTTCCGGCGGGCGGCCACACCGTCGTCTTCACCTATCGGCCGCATGCGGTTTTCTTCGCCTTCAGCCTGCTGGCGCTGATCACCATCGTGCTGTGGGGCGGCACGCGGCTCGTGCGCGCTGTCTGGCGGCGCGGCCTGACATCATGACGGCGATCTCCGACATCCTGCGCGGCCTGCGCGCCATCCGCCAGCGGCTGGGGCCGCTGTGGTGGTATTCGGCCCTGCTTTTCTGCACCACGCGCGTCGGCGATGTCCTGAACCTTTACACGGGGCTGTTTGTTCTTCCCGGCGTGCTGTCCGTCAACGACCTCGGCGCCGTCGAGCCGGTCACGCGGCTCGCGGGGCTCGGTGCCATTCCGCTGGGCATTGTCGGCATCGTGGGTGCCAAGTACATCAGCGCCTACCATGCCGCCGGCGAGGACGGCAAGATCCGGCACGTCATGCGGGACATGCTGCTGCTGTCGCTCGGCTCGTTCATGGTGTTCATGATCGTCCTGCGCCTCCTGTATGCGCCGGTCTGCCTGCGCCTGCACCTCAGCTCGCCCTACCTTTTTGCCGGGCTGTCCGGACTAGCGCTGCTCGCGTGCTTCCAGCCGGTCATGGGGGTTTTGCTGCAGGGCATGCAGAGATTTCGCATCACGGCCGTGGCCGGACTGGCGGACCCTGTGCTGCGGCTCACCGGGACGTTGCTGCTGGCGCCGCTCTTTCAAATTTGCGGCTACCTGTTTGCACTGCTTGCCGCCGGCGTGACCAGCTTCTGCATCGGCGCATGGGGGTTGCGCACGACCCTGGGCGGCCGCAGAAACAACCAGTCCTACTACGCGGATGGACCGGAGATCCTCCGGTTTGCACTGCCTGTGAGTATCCTGGTGATCGTCGGCACGTTCCAGGGGTTTGTCGAGCCGTTCGTGATCAAGCACTTTCTGTCCGCCCAGGATTCTGCCGGCTACTACGTCGCCTGCCGGTTCGGCTACATCCCCGGATACCTGGTGGGGTCGGTCGGCTTTGTCCTGCTGCCGCTGCTTTCCTTTCGCCATGAGCGCGGCGATGACACCGGCGCCTACGCCAAGCAGGCCTTGCTGATCACAATCGGCGTAAGCGCCGCAGGCACCGTTATCATCGGCCTAGCCGCGGCCTGGCTGCTTCAACTGCGACAGGAGTGGCTGCAGTACCTGCCATACGCCCCGCAAGTCTGGAAGGTTGGCGTCATCACGACGCTCGGCAGCGCGATCAGCATCTACACCACGCACGAACTCGCCTGCCGCCGCCTGCGGTTTCTTTGGGTCATCGTCCCGGTAACCATCCTGGAAGCGGCATGTCTCTACGGCTGCTTTGGACTGGCCGCCTTTGCCCACTTCCTCCCGGCAGCAACGATGGACGCTCTCGCGAACCTGCCCCGGACGCTGAGCTTTGCCCTCTGGGTGATGATTGCGACGCGGGGGGCGATCCTCCTGGGGATGCTCGGGCAGGAAATGGCACAACGCCGGGCCACGTCATAAACGAGACTGCATGCCGTCATGCTCAGCATCATCATACCGACCCTCAACTCCGCCCGCACGCTGGAGG
>JBAXVM010000243.1:0-4547 GCA_037129105.1 bacterium | reverse complement strand
ATGCGGCGGCCGCGCGCGGCGTGCTGTGACGGGCGATCAGAATCAGCGGAACCAGCGCAAACCAGGCGCACTCCTGCTGATCGAAAGGGGGGAGCGCAGCGGTGTAACACACCCCGGTCAACACCGCCCCCGCCAACCGCCATAGGTTGGATCGGTCGGAAAAGAGGACGTGAAAGTAACGCACGATCTGTGACATAAGGGCGATACTATAGATCAACTCGCATGGGTTCGGCAATGGATAACTGAAGCGGCTCTTGCAAGCGCCGCAAGGATTCAGGGAGCGCGCGGAGCGCGTGTTCTCCGCCACACCCGCCATGCGCGAAACAGCACCAGGCCGCCCACGCCGAAGTAGAAGGCTAGGCCCATCCAGACCAACAGGGGGAGGTGGCCGCCGCGGGTGACTGACACGCCTGCGGATGGATTTTGCGTCAGGTGAAACAGCAATGCGGTTTCGCCCAGGTACGGCGCGTGGCGGCCGCCGACCGACGACAAGATTCGACACCCCAGCAACCGGCCGTTGGGGAGCGGCCAGGATGCCGTGATGACTTGCGCCGCCAGCGTGTAGGCATGATCAAAACGGCCGTTCAGGCGCGTGGCCGCCAGCCCGAAGGCGTTGGCCGCCGGGCTGAACCATTCTATCCTTCCCATTTTTACTGCGTTGTCATACGTTGCCCGGTTGGGCGGGCGTCACGCGCCCGCCGTATGCATAATCCTCCTGGCCTCGCAGCGGCCGGACGGCTGAATGTGCGGGTTCGCCGCCATAGGCCACCCGCTTGGCCAGACGCGCCAGATTGCGCATGCCCACCAGATGCCCCAGCAGGGAAGCCGGACGGCCAAACTTGCGGTACAGGAGATTGAATTCCAAATACGCCCGCACCTGGGCCGTCGCGGTTGGCCAACGACGCACGATCCCTTCCCAGGAGTAGAACCGGCGGTACATCCACCGATGCCCCTGCTCCAGCTCCGTCGCCGACATGCGCGCCGGACGAAACACGGCGTGTGCCGTGTTGTAGTGTTCGTAATCGCGATCAAAAATCCGTCCTTCGGCTGCCAATTGCGCATGTAGCACGGTCCCGGGATACGGCGTGAGGATGTGCGCCGTCATGGATGCAACGCGATTGCGCAGCAACCAGTTCAGCGTATCGGGAAAGATATCCGGCGTGTCCTCATCGAAGCCGAACACCATGCTGGCGTTGACCAGCATGCCGCGCGCATGAATTCGGGCAATGGTGGCGTCATACTCCTCCGGTCGGTTTTGCCCCTTGCGGCACCCCTGCAAGGCTTCGCGGCGCACGGTTTCAAAACCGATGAACAGACTCTTGCAACCACTGGCCGCCATGTCGTCGAGCAGGTCCTCGTGTCGGCCAATGTCCGCCGAGACGGCGGTATGCCACGTCAGGTTCAGCGGCCGCAGGGCAGCCAACAACTCCCGTGCCTGGCCGGGATCTCCGATGAAATTGTCATCAATGAACATCACGTGTCGCGTGCCCAGGCTCTCGATCTCGCGCAGCACGTGGCTGACGGGTTTCATCCGATACCGCGCGTCAATGTTGGGCGAACTGTTATAGCAGAAAGAGCAACGCCACGGACAACCGCGCCCGGCCGTCAGCGTATTGGTAAACAGGTAACGCCGGGCATCAAGCAGTTCCCATCGCGGCATCGGGGTGTCGGCCGGATCAACCGGTCGTGTGTTGCGGTAACACCGCTGCAGACAACCGGTCTCGACGTGTTGCAGCAACTCCGGCCACACATATTCGGCTTCGCCGATCACCACGGCATCACTGTGCAACTGGCACTCCTCCGGACAGGCCGTCGGGTGAATCCCCCCCATGACCACCGGAATGCCCCGCCGACGGTAATCGGCCGCGATGCGCGCAGCCCGCAGAAAGGTGTCGGCCTTGACCGTAATGCCCACCAGATCCGGCGCATCGCTCCGATCCAGAGGTTGCACGTTCTCGTCCACGACCGTCACCCGATGCCGGGGGGGCGTCAGCGCGCCCAGCACCAGCAAGGCCAGCGGTGGCGCCATGTGCGTCTTCCAGTCCGAATCCATCGGACGCCGCGTCACCGCCGGCGAGATCAGTTTGATCCACATGGTTGTACCCTCCTTAAAGGCGGACGCCACAGGCCCAAGACCATGGCGACGGCCGCGCATTCCCAGCCGAACGGACCGTACCCGGCAAACCCCAGCAGCGGCATTTCGAAGACGTGGAAGCGTCCGACGTAGGGCACGTCATAGACCCAGCGCGCCAGGCTGTACATGTTCCACATCTCCCAGAATCCGCCGCAGATCACCGCCGCCAGAGAGAGGCGCACGAGCGTGCGCCAGTCGCCGCGCCCCAGATCATCGAACAGCGTAGCTTCGCCTGCCGCAGCCAGCAGCCCGCATAACAGCGCCAGCGGCGCCAGCCAGAGCAAGGGGAAGAGCACATTCGGAAACACGGGAAGCAAGAGCAATCCGACTGAGCCTGCCAGCGCAAATCCCGCGCCCGCCACCCGCGGACGCGCAAACCGAATGCGACCCCAATCCTCCAGTCCGGCGGTCAGACGCGGCATCGTGGCCAGCCAGTCATGTGTTCCCAGTACCGCCGGCAGCACGGTTGAAAAGGAGAGCGTGGCCATGAGCGCATACTCGAACGACGAAAACCCCTCTAGATTCTGATAGAACCAATTCTGCGCGCCGCGGTTGAGAAACTCGAATCCCCACCAGAATACCGCACTGCAGGCTGCCAATCCCGCCAGCGCCGCCGGACGGCGCGTGAGTCCACACGTACCCGCGCGGCGCTGCGTCAGCGCCAGGACCATCACAATATATCCGATCCAAACCATTACGTAGGTATGGCGCTGGATCGGCGCCAGCGCCGGAAACCGCGTCCATGCCACCACCCACGCCACCAGCATCCAGCCGAGGCCCGCCCAGCCCCAGGCGGGCATGCCCAAGCCGTCTGTAGCGCGGCCGGGGCGGTTTCCCCTGGCGCATGACAGGGGTCCGGCCCGCACCACGCGCCACGCTACAGGCAGAACCACCGCCAGAATCGCCAGCGCCAGTCCGACCCAGACTCCCCACACAAACGGCGCATGCTGCACCACCACCCGCTGCGGCGGAAAGTCGAGCCAGACCGAGGCTGGTAGCCCCGCCCAGCGGCCACCGGCCACCGGCAACGCCAGAATCAGCGCCAGCGCCAGCCCGGCCAGCGACAGGCGGCGGACTCCTCCACCCGTGTTGACAAAGTACTTTGTATTGCAGAGTTTCATGACGTCACCTGATCTTCCTTATTCCTTTCGCCTGACACCTGAACCCTGAACCCTGAACCCTGACACCTGACACCTGAAACCTGAAACCTGGTCCACGCGCTACGCCCGCGCCGCTGCTGCCAGCGGCGCGCGGGCAGACACGCCCTCGCGCCGGGAGGCTCGGCGGGCATCCTGCAACACCGCTTCCAGTCTCTCCAAGTACTGGTTAAACCGCGCCAGGCCACCCCGCGTCAGCGACACCGTGGTGCGCGGCTTGTCATTCACAAAAGCCTTCTGCACGCGTACGATTCCGGCTTCCTCCAGCGTCTTGAGATGGCGGTTGAGATTGCCGTCGGTCAAGCGGCAGGTGTCGCGCAGTTCCGTAAAGGCGAGTCCGTTGCGGGTCGTGCAAAGCGCCGAGAGAATCGCCAGGCGATTCGGCTCGTGAAACAGGCGCTCCAGCGTACCCGCCGGGTCATGTCTGGTATCCGTCATCAGCGTCCTCCTTGAAGGCGCTGCCACCCCGCAACGCCAAACCACCGGCCACTTCGCCCACGCCAAAGATCAGGCCCATGGGGCGCGGGTCGGTAAAATGCAGTCCGGGGGTCAACAGGCAGATGGTTCCCGTAGCGAGATAAGCCAAGCCAACAACATACACGCCCATCGGGAGATTGCGGCGGTAGGCCAGGTGTACGAGTCCATAGCAGAGCATCCAGGTGCCGGGAAGCAGGTTGTAGGCATTCACGCGCCAGAGGGCCAGAGACAAGGCTCCGCCCACAATTAGCGGGGGTAGCGACTCCAGTGCCGGCACCCATTCGGCGCGCCGTTGCCAGCGTGCATCCTGACTCATCCAGATCAGCAGCGCGCCGTAATTCTGCCCTCCTGCAAGCACCAGCACCGCCGCCCACCCCGCGAGATGGACCAGCGGCGCGTCCGGCGGCGCGAAACGCCCTATTACGGCAGCGCCGATCAGGGCGACGCATCCGCCGACCATGCGCGCGCGGGAGGAGAACCCGCGGAACCGCAGACGGTCCTGCACGACCCTCTGCATCTCCCGCACCTGCGCCAGCGCCTCGTTTACGCCCGTGTCCGACATGCCAATTCCCCTTTCGACGAAAACAGAATAGCACACGGCAAAGCGCTTTGCAACACAAAGTTTAAACGGTGCTTGCCTATAACGTGAATTCGAGACGAAGGCAGAACCCGGTTGACGACTACGGCGACGACTACGGATAGCGAGGGGAATGCCGAATACGGCCAGCAATTCTAATTATGGCAGCCGCTATCGGGATCCAAATCGGGATCGGGACCGA
>JBAXVM010000242.1:0-4577 GCA_037129105.1 bacterium | reverse complement strand
TATCGCGATTAACGAATTCTTCGTGTTCTTCGTGTCCTTCGTGGTAAAAAATCCCCTTTCTTCTTGCCGCTTTTGTGTGCCGGTTTCTTAATCTGCGTTAATCTGCGCAATCTGCGGACAGTTCATAATGCGCCAAGTCAATTTCCGGATAACGCTTGCATCCAATAGCCCGCGTCCGTTTAACTCCAAAAGGTGCCATTTCCATTACGCTCAAGTGCTAAGTCAGACAGGCTGCTAGTCAAAGGGAATCTCCCTCCAAGCACGGGATTGTCAAAGCTCGCGACAAAGCTTTAGGGCGCATGGTCTTTTCCTGAAGCACCACATAAGCCGCGGTTTGACAACTTGTGAAGCTTCAGGAAAAGACCATGTTTTACGGCGCCTCCCCAAAAACGCCGAATTGCGTCTCCGCCCCGGTTTCCGCTACTATGCATGGAACAGGCGAACCGGGCAGCGCCCGGCCGTATAACGGGTCATGGCGAAGCAAGGAGTTTCTGGCATGAAGCATCACGAGCAAGCGTATGGTCTGGCACGCGAACAGTATGCCGGGCTGGGAGTGGACACCGAGCAGGCGCTGCAGAAACTGGGCGCCGTGCCCCTCTCGTTGCACTGCTGGCAGGGTGACGACGTCGGTGGATTCGAAAAATCCGGCAGCCTGGATGGCGGCATTGCCGCAACCGGGAATTATCCAGGCAAGGCACGCACGCCGCAGGAACTGCGCGCCGATTTCGAGCAGGCTCTGGCTGTGATCCCGGGCCGTAAACGCATCAACCTTCACGCCCTCTATGCTGAGACCGGCGGCAAACGCGTGGAACGCGACGCGCTGTTGCCCGCACATTTTGCCAACTGGATCGCCTGGGCCAAAGAGCACCAACTCGGCATGGACTTCAACCCGTCCTGCTTCGCCCATCCCCAGGCTGCCAGCGGCCTGACGCTCAGCCACCCGGACGCCACGGTCCGTGCCTTCTGGGTGCGCCACTGCCAGGCCGCGCGCCGCATCGGCGCGGCCATGGGCCAGGCTACCGGAACCCCGGCCGTCACCAATGTCTGGATCCCCGACGGGTCCAAGGACACCCCGTTTGACCGGCACGCACCGCGCATGCGCCTCCTCACCGCACTGGATGAAGTGTTCGCCGAGCCCATCAGTGCCCAGCATAACCTCGACGCCGTGGAGAGCAAACTTTTCGGCATCGGCTGCGAAAGCTATACCGTCGGGTCGCATGAGTTTTATCTCGGATACGCCGCCTCCCGCCGCAAGCTGCTCTGTCTCGATGCCGGCCATTTTCACCCCACCGAAACGCTGGCGGATAAAATCTCGTCCTCCCTGCTATGGGTGCCGGGGCTGCTGCTGCATGTCAGCCGCGGTGTACGCTGGGACAGCGACCACGTCGTGACGCTCTCCGACGACCTGTACGCGCTCTTCCAGGAACTCGTCCGCCGCGTTGCGTTCGACCGCGTTCACATCGGGCTCGACTACTTTGATGCCAGCATCAACCGCGTGGCCGCCTGGGCCATCGGCGCACGCAGCACGCAGAAGGCGCTGCTCGCCGCCCTGCTCGAGCCGGCCGCGAAACTGCGGGACGCCGAAACAGCCGGCGACTGCACCAGCCGCCTCGCCCTGCTGGAGGAAGCCAAAGTCCTGCCGCTGGGTGCCGTCTGGACCGAATTCTGCCAGCGCCAGCAAACTCCGCCGGACGGCGCCTGGATGGCGCAAGTGAAAGCGTACGAGAGCAAGGTGTTGTCCAAGCGATAATCAAACGAAAGAATCGAATGATTCGACTCATTCGATTGAATCGATTCGTTCGATTCGTTCGATTCATTCGACTTCAACCGACCCAAAGGAATAACCATGAGCAACGTGCGGCAGGAACTGATTCGTTACGGCATCAAAATCGCCCAGGCCGGGCTGGTCGCTGGCGCAGGGGGCAACATCAGCGCCCGCGAAGGCAAGATCGTCTGGATGAAGCCCAGCGGCTTTGCCATGGACGACCTGACGCCCGCCGACCTCTGTGGCATGGACCTGGCCACCGGCCGCCAGATCCGCGGCAAGAACAAGCCGACCAGCGAGGTCAACATGCACCTCGGCATCTACCGCGCGCGCCCCGACACGCAGGTCATCTTCCACGTCCATTCGCCCTGGGCCTCCGGCATTTTCAGTTCCGGCGCGCAACTAAAACCCATGTTCGCTGAGTTTGTCTGCGACCTCGGCCGCGTCGGCACAATCCCCTACATCACACCTACCACCCAGGAACTGGCGGATGCCGTAACCGTGGCCGGCGAGACATGCGACACCATCTTCATGGAAAACCACGGCCTCATCGCCCAGGGCGCCAACGCGAAGCAGGCTTTCTACCGCTGCCTCGTAGTCGAAGATGCGGCCAAGTCCATGATCGCCGCCTCCATCGTGGGCAAGCCGCGCTTTCTGACGCCCCGGCAGCAGAAAGACCTGCTGTCGCTCGGCGGCGTACAGCACCGGATCCAGACCATGTCCCGGTGATTTGCCGGGATACCGGCAAATCACTCGGGTCCACTACAAACGGTTTTTTACTGGATCTGGGCCGTTTGTAGTGACGCCGTAAGGCGTTATTAAGCCATCCTGAGAACAGCCGCTTTCCGGTTGCCACTCCTGCCCCCGTGCGTGTATGTTTGCGTCATCCCATTGCCCCCTGAACCCTGAACACTGAACCCCGAACACTTTCTTTCCCATGCTCCGTCACTTCCGACTACAGAACCTGGCCATCGTCGAAGAGGCGCAGATCGCTTTCGGCGAAGGATTGAATGTCATCACCGGCGAAACCGGCGCGGGTAAGTCCATCCTGATCGGCGCGCTGGAACTGATCCTCGGCGGGCGCGCGGACAAGACGCTGATCCGCAGCGGCGCCACCGAGGCGCTGGTCGAGGCCTCCTTTGAACTGTCCGACTGCCGGGCCGTGGATGCCGTGCTGGCGGAGGCAGGCCTGCCAGCCTGCGAAGACAACAGCCTGATCATCCGGCGAACCCTGACCGCCGCCGGCGCCGGGCGCTGCCTGCTGAACGACGCCGCCACCACCGTGCAGACGCTGCGTAAGGTCGGCGATCTGCTGGTGGACATTCATGGGCCCTACGACCACCAGTCGCTGCTGGACCCGGCCTTTCAACTGGAACTGCTGGACGCCTTTGGGCGCTGCCACGCCGCGCGCGAGACCTATCAGGAGCGCTTCCGCACCCGGCAGGACCTGGAGCAGCGACGCGCCGCGCTCGCAGGCGATTCCACGGATGTCGCCGCCGAAATCGAGCGACTGCGCTTTCTGGTAGACGAAATCAGCAGCGCAAAATTGACGCCGGCCGACGACGAGGAGCTGATCAACGAGCATGCCGCTGCCGCCAACGCCGAAACCATCCTGCAGACCGGCGGCGCGCTGGTTGCCGCATTGACCGAGGGCGATGAATCGGTGTTCGACCGGCTGGCCGGCACGCAGCAGCGCCTGGCTGAACTCGCACGCATTCTGCCGGAAGCCGCCGAGTGGCGCCAGGAAGCGCAGACCGCCGCAGTCCAGATTCAGGAGTTGAGCCGCGTCATCACCGACCGGATGGCGCGCATTGAAACCGACGCCAACCGCCTTCAGGAACTCGAGGCGCGCATGGCGCTGGTCCAGAAATTGAAGCGCAAGCACGGCCCCGCGCTGACAGATGTGCACGCCACGCTCGAACGGCAGGCGGCCAGACTGGAAGACCTGCAGTCGCGCGGGGAACAACTGGCGGCGCTCGAAAAGGAGCTGGCAACCGCGCAGACGCAACTCGTCGGACAGGCGGCAGTGCTCACCCGGGCACGCGAAGCCGCCTCCGGCAGCCTGGCCAAAGCCATTACCCGGGAGCTGCGCGATCTCGGCTTCCGCAAGGCCGGCTTTGGCGTCGAGATCATCCCCTGCCCGCCCCGCCTCAGCGGCGCCGACGAGGTGCGCTTCGGCTTTGCGCCCAATCCCGGCGAAACCATGCGCCCGCTGCGCGACATCGCCTCCAGTGGCGAGATTTCCCGCGTGATGCTGGCCGTCAAGGCTGTGCTGGCCCGACATGACCGGATTCCCGTACTGGTGTTCGACGAGATCGACTCCAACATCGGCGGCGAGGTCGGACGCGCCGTCGGGATCAAACTGCAGGGCGTAGCCGCCACCCACCAGACACTCTGCATCACCCACCTGCCACAGGTGGCGGTCTATGGCAACCGACACCTGGTGGTCGACAAGGAAGTCCGCAACGGCCGGACGTTTGCGAAGATCGCGGTGGTCGAGAAAAACGCCCGCGTCGAAGAGATTGCCCGCATGCTCGGCGGTCGTGACTCAACCTCCGTTATCCTCGAGCATGCCCGCGAACTGCTGCTAGCCGCCTGTCGGACTTAGCCTTCTGGAAGTACAAACCTTCTGCCGACCAGGCTGCTAGTTGGCAACCCGCGGATAGCGGGTTGCGATACCTCATAAAACAGGCAAAATGACTGCGCTTTTTCTGCCAGTTGGTTGCATATTCAGACCTCTCTACCTCCCGGAAATTAGCGTGGCACCATTTGCTGGGTTTTCAGAATTCGGTTTGGTGTCCGCAGATTACGC
>JBAXVM010000241.1:0-4602 GCA_037129105.1 bacterium | reverse complement strand
TCGTAACGGGTAATATACGCCTCATCAACTTCTGCAAAGAAGCCCAGTTCCTCCAGGCTGTTGCGGATGTGCGCATCAATGTCCGTCACGCTGCTGCGCGCCGCGCGCGCCAGAAACTTGGTGGCCATGGCATCGAACGCCATCTGGCGGTAGAGGTCAGCCTCGCTCTTCTTGCGCTCGGTAATATCCCGGAAGCTCCACACGCGCCCGACCACCGCGCCCTGGATCTGCTGGGGCAGGGAATAACGTTCAAAGACGCGGCCATCGAGAAATTCGATCAGGTCGAAGCTGGCGGCGGCGGCGTGCGCGTACAGTTCCTGCACCTTGGCCAGGAACTGCTCCGGATACTTGAGTTGCTTCATGACGAACGCCAGCGCCTGTGCGTCGTCGCGACGCACCAGCACATCATCCGGGAGCCGCCATAGCTGCACGAACTGCGTGTTGTAATCCACCATCCGGCCGTGCTGGTCCACCACCAGGATGCCATCTGCGGTGGCATCCAGCGTGGAGCGCAGCAGCGAATGGGCTTGCTGCAGCGCCGCTTCGCTGCGCTTCCGTTCCGTAATGTCCCGGACCACGTGCACGCTGGCGGACAATTGCCCGTGTTCGTCGAACAGCGGGGAAGCCGTAACCTGATAGTCGCTGCCGGTGCGGCTATCATGGATCTCGACGGTGTGCTCCTGCTGATCAAGCAGCATCCGCGCATGCGGACAATCAGGCAGCGGCGCATCCGTGCCATGCATCGTGCGATAACACAACAGTCCCACGCACGCCTCGGGCGACAAACCCAAATGGGTGGCCATGGCCCGGTTGACGCGGCGGATCCGGTATTGCAAATCCAGAATCGCCACCTTATCGGACATGGCATCCAGCGTCTGACCCCATTGCGAATCAACAGGCCCTGTGCTCACGTGTTCGCCTTTACCGCCCATGCCGACCCCCCCGCGCAAGCAATAGCAAGTTCACAATTTCAACTACCTTACTCCGGTCTGTCTCCAGATGGAAGCGAAAACCATAAACGCCCGGGCGCAAAAGATTGTGTTTTGCCCGCTTGGCGCCTGCACGCCGAATCAGGTACAGTGATCCTCTCACCCGCACGCCACCACATCAGGAGCATTTCGCATGAGCACACGACTGTCTGCCGCGATCCGCGACATTCCGGACTTTCCCAAGCCCGGCATTCTTTTCAAGGACATCACGCCGATCCTGGGCAATCCAGTCCTTTTTCGTGAGGCGGTGGAAATCTTTGTCACGCGCCACCAGGGTCAGGGTCTGGGGAAAATCGCCGCCATTGATGCCCGCGGCTTTATCTTCGGCGCCGCCCTCGCCATGCGCCTGAACGTGGGGTTTGTCCCGATCCGCAAAAAGGGGAAACTCCCCTTTCAGACCCACGACGAGAGCTACGACCTCGAGTACGGCAGCAACGCCCTCTCCGTGCATGTGGATGCCTTTCACCCCGGCGAGAAGGTTCTGATCCTGGATGACCTGCTGGCCACCGGCGGCACGGCCGCCGCTGCCGCCCGACTCGTGCAGCGCGCCGGCGGCGTCGTGGTGGAGCTGGATTTCCTGATTGAACTGGCCTTTCTCAAGGGGCGCAACAAGCTCAAGGGGCTGCCGGTCTTTGCCGCCATCGCCTTCTAAATGCCAACGCAACCGACAAGCGTGCTCGACGCACAGGTCGCCTCGCTGGCGGCCCGCCACGGGATGCTCACCGGCGTACGGCGGCTGGGAATAGCCGTATCCGGCGGCTCGGATTCCGTGGCGCTGCTGCGCCTGCTGCTTCCGCTCTGCCACGCGGCAGGTGTCACGCCGGTGGTGCTGCACTTCGACCACCGCCTGCGCGGCGCCGCATCCACCGCCGACGCCCGGTTCGTGGCGCGGCTGGCCGGGAAGCTGGGTGTGGCATGCCATCTGGGTGCGGCCGGCAGCCGGCCGGCCGCAACAGGCGGCGGCTCGCTCGAGATGGCGGCGCGCGCGGCCCGGCAGGCGTTCCTTCAACAGGCCGTGCGGCGCGAGCGCCTCGAAGCCATTGCCACCGGCCACACGGCGGATGATGTCGCAGAGACGCTGCTCCTGCGCCTGGCGCGCGGCAGCGGCGCCACAGGGCTCTCCGGGCTGCGGCCCGTGCATGCCGTGTCCGGGCTGCGCTTCGTTCGACCGCTGCTCGACTGCACGCACGCAGCCTTGCGCGCCTGGCTGCAGGCCAGACGCCAGTCCTGGCGCGAGGACGCCTCCAACCACGATACACGCATTCCCCGTAACTTGCTGCGCCACGCCGTGCTCCCCTGGCTCGAAGTGCACTGGTCGCCATCCATCCGCGCCATGCTGACGCAATCCGCCTCCATCCTGCGCGACGAGGACGCCCTGCTGGAGGAGCTGGCGCGCCAGGCCTGTGAACGGTCGGAGAAAACCGCAGAATATCGAACAAGGAACTCCGAATGTCGAACGGATCGAAAAGACGCACAACGCCCTCCACCCGCCACCCGCCACCCGCCACCCGACACCCGCCACCCGCCACCCGCCACCCCTTCGGCAAGCTCAGGGCATGGATGCCTCCACCTGCCACCTGCCACCGTGCCCATCGCGTTACAGCGGCGCATCATCCGTCAATGGCTGCTGGCTGCCGGATACCCCGACGCCGCAGGATGGAGCGAGATCGAGACGATTCTGGCAGGCGCACGAAAACCGGACGCGTGGCAGGTGTCGCTGCCGGGCAAGCTGCTGGTGCGTGCCGTGGATGGCGTACTGCACCTGATCCGAGACGCCGCAGTCGGCGGCGGGTCCGGCCGCCCCGCCCTACCTGTCCGCGTCGCGAAAGAACTGAAGCTTCCCGGCCGCGTGCTAGTGGCAGGTGTGCGTGTGACGGCCCGTGTGTCCCGCGGCATTGTGCAAACCAGCGGCCCCGTGGGAACGCTGCCCTCCGCCTGCTCGCTCGACGCCGCCGCCCTGCGCGGCCAGACGTTGCAGGTACGCACGCGGCGCCCCGGCGACCGCATCCACCCGCTGGGACTCTCCGGCTCCAAGTCGCTGCAGGATCTCTTCGTAGATGCCAAGGTGCCCGCCAGTCAGCGCGACCACATTCCGCTGCTGGTCGTTGCAAATGAAGTCGTCTGGGTGCCAGGCTACCGCGTGGCACGGAAATACGCTGTCCAAGGCCCGCACGCGAAAGCCGTGCGGGTGGAAATGCGCAGGGGAGCAACTGGATCGAACCGCAGAATGTCGAATAAGGAATCATAAATCATGAAGGCGAGCAGGAACGCACGGGCCAACACGCATGCGGGCCTGAAGCCTGCCCGATATTTCCTTCATGATTCATGATTCCTGATTCGATATTCAGCGGTTTTCTCCCCAACACAAACAACCAGGTCCCCAACATGCCCGTCACAAAAACCTTCTCCCGCCCCACCATCCCCTTCCCGACTGCGGAATACACCGCGCGCCTGGCGCGGCTGCAGCGGCATCTAACAGCGGAAAGATTCGATGCCATCCTCATCGAGGATGCCATCAACCGCTTATATTTCACCGGCTTCGAGTCCTCCAACGGCCTGCTGTGCGTGCCCGCCACAGGCGCGCCGGTTTTTCTAACCGACTTCCGCTACCTTGAGACCGCCAGCCAAGCGCTGGGCTTTCTGTCATGCGAGCTCCTGGAGGCCGGACAGCGCTACGAGCCGCTGGCGCGACATGCCAGGCAGCAAAAGTGGCGGCGTGCAGGATACGACGGCCTGCGCAGCCCGGCCGCGTTGGCGAAGATGGAACTGGCGCTCCCGGAAGTCACACAATGGGCTTCCGGCCAGGGCGCGATCAACCATCTGCGCATGGTCAAAAGCCCGCGCGAACTGACCACACTCCGCCACGCCATCCGCATGAACGACGCCGTGTTTGCCCGCGCGCTCCCGCAGATCCGGCCGGGCATGACAGAATGGGCCATCCGCGTGCTGCTGCGCGCCGAGATGGACCGCGTCAGCCAGGGCGAGGCCTTCGACACCATTGTCTGTGCCGGATCCAACGCCTCGCGCTGCCATCACCACCCGTCGTTGCGCACGCTGCGGCACGGACAGGAGTTGCTGCTCGACATGGGCGTGAAGGTGGACGGCTACTGCTCGGACATGACGCGCGTGGTGTTTTTCGGCGCGCCCTCACCCCGGCTACGCGAGATCTACCGAATCGTGCTGGCCGCCAACCGGCGCGCGATTGCGGGGGTGCGCGCGGGCCTGACCAGCCATGCCGCCGACCGCCTGGCGCGGCAGGTGATCGAAAAAGCCGGCTACGGAAAATACTTCGGCCATTCGCTGGGACATGGCCTCGGCCTGCAGGTGCACGACCCCGGTTCGCTGCGCGCCAAGGGGAAGGATGTACTGCCCGAAGGGATGGTCGTGACCATCGAACCCGGCATCTATCTACCCGGCGTAGGCGGCGTACGCATCGAGGATGTCGTCGTGCTACGCAAGCACGGGTGCGAAGTGCTGACCCGGACGCCGAAAGAGCTGCTGTGTCTGTAGCCGTAAGTTGTCAACGCCCAACGTCCACCGCCCCAACGGAACTTACCTATAACGAATAGCGTTTTATCCCCCGTGCCGACAAGAATACCACGTTGCGGGTTTG
>JBAXVM010000240.1:0-4609 GCA_037129105.1 bacterium | reverse complement strand
CCGGCAATTTCTTTATTCACTACGTCTGGTCGCCGTTCCGGGCTGGATACGATGCGCTCTACATGGGGTGCCGTGACGTGGCTGGCGCGGAGGCGGCAGTAGCAAGTCTGGCCACGCTGACACCTCCCGCACCCGCGCCGGTGGTCAAGCCGGAAGGGAAGCCGGTCGTGCTGCGCAGCGCCGCGCCAACCACCCTGGAAGACGTGTCCGGCGCGATGGGTTCCACGCCGATCATCAAGGCTGAATTCTCGCCCAGCGGAAACCGCCTGTTTGTGATCACGGCCTCGTACGGCGACTGGCTTTTTGTGCTGGATCCCGACGGCAAGATCCTGGAGCAGCGGATGCCGCCAAACAGCAAGTGGTTCCCGTACTGGTTCGTGTGGGGACGCTGGATGAATCCAGTCAGCGACACGTTGCTGCGCCTCTTCCTCTTTGACGGCGAATACCAGTACGACCTCACCCGCGGCTATCTCAGCAAGAGTGCGCGCATGTCCATGCTGGAAGACAAGAAGGCCGGTCGATTCTACCGGGGCGATGGCGAGCGCGTGTATGCGCTGGATGCGCAAGGTCGCTTGGTGTGGTGCTACAACGACAGTATTTCATCGGGTGACCTGTCGGTCGTGCGCAGCTTGACGCCGCGGGTGCTCAACGGGAACGGGCGCGTGTTGCTCGTTTCGGCCACGGCGGGCAAGGAGAAGGAATCGGGCGCGGTTCTCGGGCTCGACTGCGCGACCGGCAAGATCCTCTGGCAGCGCGGCGGTGTGGTGCTCAATTCCGGCAAGGTCATTACGCTGGATGATCGTTTCATTGTGATAGCTGACGATGGCGCGGTGACGGAAATCATCGCGGCGGATGGACGTGCCGGGAATGCCATGAGTGCGTTGACCGGCAGCCCGGACTTTGTGCTGCAAGTTCCCGGACGCGACACGTTGCTGATTGCTGAGAACAACCATTTCGACCGGCAAAGTCCGTCGAGCCGCGTCTATCTGCGGTCGCTCAAGAATGGATCCGAGCAGGACCTGAATGTGCCTGGCCGGGTGACCAGTATCGTGTTTGTGCCAGACAACCAATCGTTCGTGGTTGTTACATCCGCCAGGCGCGCGCTGCGGTTTGCGTGTGATGGGGCCTTGATCTGGGATGTGAAAACGCCCTCGAACGGTTCGATACTTGCTTCGCCGGATGGCAAGACACTGGCCCTCAGCGGCAGCGACGGCATGGTGCATCTTTTCCATACGGCGGATGGCAAGCTCAAGCGCTCGGTGGATCTGAATTTTGGCAACAAGATCACCGCCGAGAAGTTCATCAAGCAGGAGCGCATGAGTGATCTGCCGACGGAGACGGGGCGCGAGCTGCCGTCCCTGCCGCTGGAGCCCTCGTACCTGAAATCCATCGTGCCACCGAACGTGACCTTCGGCCCGAATCTCGCGCCACCGGAGCGGATGCGCGAACTGCTCAAGCCCGCGGATCCGGTGGCGTCGGAGGGCGAGAAGCCCGGCTACCTGGGCAAGCTGACCGAGGCCATCAAGCTGCCCCCCTTCAAGGTGGAAGCCGGGACAACCTATCTTGTTGAATTGGTCAATGTGGTTGGCGTGGCGACCAATACCGACTCGATGCTGCGGCTGGAGATCACCGTAACCGGCAATGCAAAATCCAAGAACCTGCCGTGTACCGCACGTTTGCCGGTGGATTCGATCCTGGCGCGCCGACGCTTTGCCTTCCGCGCGGACAATAACGACGAGGTGACGCTGACGATGCGTCCGATTATGCCTGTCGGCCGCCGGAGCTTCGACAAGGTTGCGATCAGCGAGATTCCGGTCGTGATCGGCGATGTCGTGGTATCGGCCATGAAATTCCCCGGGCCAAACGTGTTGCTGGATGGCGGACCTGGCAGCCGTTCCAAGCCAGCCGGGTCGTTTGCCTGCACGTTGTATCCGGCCAAGTCCGGCATGACCGGGGTGACGTATCCCAAAATCAACTGTCAGACCTTTGCGCTGCAGTTAGTCAACGGTGTGATTGCCAATCGGCCGACCGCCTGGGGCAAGATCAACGGCAGCGTGGCAGACGGGGGGACGGTGGTGGCCTCTGCGGATGCGGTTACGCGTTTCAGCACCCCCACGGCGCTTTCTGCCATTTTGGTATACGAGGACATGACCGGTCCGTTGATCGAAGGGAATGTGCGCGAGCGCACAGCCATCCGGTATGCGGTGGAGGTTCACAATGTCGCCGGAAACTGGGAACGCATTGGTGTGCTGACGGACAACCGGCAGCTCGTCAACGTCTTCCCCTGTCCGGCCTATAAGATTGACGGCATTCGCTATGCATGGGCCGGTCGCAATGCCGACGAACAGAAGATGACGGACGGGTTTGTGCGCACGGCGCAGATCGAGGCGTATGCGGCGGACGATGCCAGGACGATCGGCGACATGTTGAATATCACCAAAGAGCCCGACGGCATGAATATCGATCCGTGAGAATGGTGCGCTGCGCTTATGAATCGTCTGGACCGTTTTACGCTGGGAGTGGCCACCTCGTTCGGGCTCGGGTATGCGCCTGTGGCCTCCGGCACGTTCGGCGCGCTGCCCGGTGCGCTGCTGGCCTATGGCATCGCCGTGGTGTCGCAGCATGCCGACGCGTTGCCGCTGTGGCAGGTGGTGGCGGGTCAGGCCGTTTTCGCCCTGGCGCTGAGCGGTCTGGCCATCCCGATCTGCGATGCGGCGGAAAAGATCTTCGGCACGAAGGACGACGGGCGCATTGTGGCGGACGAGACCTGGACGTTCCCGGTGTGTACGATCGGCCTGCCGCTGACCGCGGCGCCGTGGTGGTTCCTGGCTGTGATCTTTGTGGTCAATCGCGTATGCGACATCCTGAAGCCGCCGCCTGCCAATCGCCTGCAGGACCTGCACGGCGGCTTCGGCATTGTGGTGGATGACTTCATTGCCTGCCTGTACGCCCTGGCCATCAACCACGCGATCTACTGGGGCGTGGTGGCGAAATACGCAGCCGCGTAGCGGGTGTAGATTATGGAATGTTGGTTTTTCACTTTGGAACTCAGTCGTCCGCTAGGCTGTGCCACGAGCAAACCTTGGGGTAAATTTAAACTCTTCGCGCTCTCTGCGCCTCTGCGGTGGATATTGAATTGAGATTCACCGCAGAGGCGCAGAGAGCGCGGAGGAATGCATGGGGCTGCTAGTATGGTTGGTGAAATCAGAAAAGTAAGTTTTTGCCGCCAAGACGCCGAGAACGCCAAGGAGATGCCGCCGGAAACCCGGAAGAGTCTGCCGCCGAGAGCACAGAGAAAGCGTTTTGCTGCAAGGCATCAATCGAATCTCTCTTCCCGCTTTCCCGAGTTCCATATGAGAATAGCGTCAGGGATACATGCCTTTCCTCGAAGTCGTGCGGCGTCACTTGGTTCTATCCTGTCGCTGCGTCTTTTGTGGATCGCGGCAGTCCTGCCCCTGGCTGCGGTGCTGCGTGCGGATGAGGCGCAGGATCTGTTCGGGCGCGGCGAGGCGCTCTATCAGGCTTCAGACTGGAAGGGCGCTGCCGAGAGCTATGCTGCGGTGCTCGCGGGTTTCCCGGATAGCCGGCATGTGGTGCAGTCGCTCTACTCGCGCGGCTGGGCTTGGTATCAGGCCGGAGATTTCGAGCGCGCGCTCAACGATTTCCGCGCTTTTCAAGAGAAGTATCCCACCAACTCCCTGGCCGTCGAGTGTCAGCTCAAGGCGGCTGACAGCCTGCGTCAGCTGCGTCGGTACGACGAGGCGCTGCGGACCTATGAGCAGGTCCGCACCGCCGGCCGCCGGCTCGCGCCGGAAGCGCTGGCCGGAAAGGCGTGGACATGTTCTGCGCAGCGCGATTTCGCCGCCGCGCAGTTGGCCTTTTTTGAGGCGGCCCAGGCGTACGGCAAGGATTCGCGCGCCGCCATTCATCTATTCAACGCCGGTAATGCGGCCGTGGAGGCGCGGCAATGGGGTGCGGCTGTCGAGCACTTCGGTCAGGTGCAACTGGAGTGGCCGACCAATCAGCTCGCGCGTGCAGCCCTATATTGGCAGGCGTTGGCGCTGTTCCGCCTGAACCGGGCGGACGAGGCTGCGGCCAAGCTGGAGCTGTTGCGGCAGGTGGGAATGCCGCCGGAATTGGCCGTGGAATCGCTAGTCCTGCTGGCGCAGGCGCAGGAAGCACGCCGCAAGTACGCGGAGGCGGCCACGCTCTATGCGGCCGTGGTCACGAATTATCCGGGGCATGCGTTGACCGAGGCGGCGGCAGCGGCCGGCGTCGTGGCGCTGGAAAAGGCCGGCAGCCTGGCTTTCGCGGAAACCGCGGCCGGTGACTTTTTAGCACGCTATCCCGCGAGTGCACAAGGCGCGGCAATTCGTTTTCTGCTGGGCGAGTATCGCTATCGGCAGGCGAATTATGCCGGCGCGTCGCCGGAGTTGGAACGGTTTGTCAAAGATTTCCCGGCCCATGAACTGGCGGCGGCTGCCATGCACAAGGCCGGGTGGTGCCGCTGGAACCTGAAACAGCCGGCGCTTGCGCGCGCGTGTTTTGCGGCGGTGGTTGCGGACTACGGCACGAATGCATTGGCCGTGGATGCCGCCTTTATGAAGGG
>JBAXVM010000024.1:0-19211 GCA_037129105.1 bacterium | reverse complement strand
AGCTTGCGCGGCGCGATGCGGCAGGGGATGCGCACGGTGCGCTTCGGCTTGTCGATCTGCAGCGTGGCGCCGGCTGCCCCGGCTTCGAGTTCCTGCTTATCGCCCACGCAGACTACCATGCCGGGCTTGCCGGCATTCGGGCCCTGCACGTTGCAGGTCGTCAGGTAGATCTGGCCGCGGTGCACCACGGGCGATCCATAGACCATGCCGGGAAGCTGTGTGCCGGTCGTGTTCACCACGTCGAAGGTCCACAGCGGCCGGCCGTTGGCGAGTTGCACGGCGTGCAGGAGGCCTGTCAGGTCGGCGGCATAGACCACCCCGCCGGCCACAGCCGGGCCTGCGAAGAACGGATGCCTGGCATCGAACTGCCAGGCTTCCTTTCCGGTGTCGATCTGCCAGGCGCGCAGTTTTCCGTCGGTCGCGGTGAAGATGGCCAGGCCGTCTTTGACGGCAATAGCGGAGAGCACGCCGCCCGGCACCTTCTTGCGCCACGCCACGCGTCCGGTGTCTATATACACGGCGACGACTTCGCCCGTGGCCGTGTTGATCGTCTCGGTGTCGAACCGGATGCTGCTGCACCCCACCAGGACGATGTGCCCGGAGACCGTGGCGCCGGCCCACGGGTTGATTTCGAGCGGCAATTCCCAGGCGGGTTCACCGTCGGAGGCGCGCAGGCAGAGGAGGGAGCGCTTGCCGATCTTCTCTTCGTCCAGGTAGGCGGAGCCCACCAGCACGGAGTCACCTGCCACGGTCACCGGCGTGTCGACATGCCAGACGCCCTTGCCTTTCTGCCACACCAGCTTGGGTGCGGGTTTGGGCAGCGCGTCTTCGTTCGGCTCGGCGCTGTACGTCAGGGCTTGGGCGCCGGCCTTGACATTTTCCGTGGTCAGCTGTTTCCAGCGCTGCTCGATCAGATCCTGCGAACTGGCCAGGTCCATCTCCTTGCCGTCCAGCAGGACGCGCTTGGCATTGAGGCAGATCACGCCGGCGTCGCCGCCGCCGGTGTAGACCCGGCCGCGGTCCACGGTTGGCGACGCCTCGAGATGCACGAGCTTGCCTGGCACCGGATACTGCCAGACCGGACGCCCTGTGTCGGCCATGACGCAGTAAAGAATGGCGTCGTCCGTCTGGTGCATGCCGTCGCCGAAATATAGGAGTCCTTCTGACGAAACGGGCGAGCAGACGAGCGGGCGCTTGATGACGGGCGCCTGCTTTGACCAGTGCAGGCGCGGCTGGTTGTTCTGTGCGGTCAGGCAATGGAACATGCCGGTGTTGAAGGGGCCCAGCGCCGGAAAATAGATGGCGCTGCCCTCGAGCAGCGGCGAGGCAATGTAGTCTTCCTGGGCCTTGTATGCCCAGCGCACCGCCGGAGTTCTCGGCCCGGCCTGGTCATCCAGGTTTCCAGTCCGTTGCGCCGAGCCACGGCAGGTCGGCCAGTCGGCGTGCGCCAGGGTGGTTGCGCAGACGCATGCGGCCAGCACGGTCGTCAGTAGGCCACGTCCGGTTGTCTTATCGCGCGGCTGTTGCGGCATACGCCACCGTTCCTTTCCGCACGTCGCCTATTTTACCTGCCGGAGGCGCATCAAAACGCCTTCGGCTGCCGAGCAGCAGGGATGATTCACTGCCCGTGTTGCCCATGATCAGGTCTGTCACGCCGTCCTGGTTGACGTCCAGCACGGCCAGACTGCTGGTGTTGTAAATGCCGTTGTACAGGCCAATCTCATCGCCGGCATCCGTGAAGGTTCCGTTCCCGTTGTTCCGGAAGTAGCGGTTGGGGCCGCGTACGCACCCCACTAGCAGGTCAGGCAGACCGCGCTGACAGAAGTCACTCCAGATGGCGCAGGTGGCGAAGCCCAGTGGCTTTGCCAGGTCGCCGGCGCGCTCGGATACATCCCGGAAGTGTCCTGTGCCGTCATTGAGAAAGAGCCGGCCAGGCCCGCCCGCCTGCGGCACAAAGAGATCCGGTCGACCGTCGCCGGTATAGTCGCCGAAAGCCGGGATCACGCCGCCGGCACGGTAGGATATGCCGTGGTTTGGCGCTTCCACGAATCCCTGCTTGGTCTGGAGCAGCAGCACGCCCGAACCCGCGCTGAAGAGCACGTCCTCGAGGCCATCGCCGTTGACGTCGGCTACCAGCAACTGGTCGCCCTTGAGTTTGCCGGCCACGCCGGCCATGCCCAGGCCAACGGCGTCCGAAACGTCCTCGAAGGTGAGTGGTGTGCTGTTTGTTTTGGCACCCGCAGGCGCGGAGGATGCCTGTGGTGGTGTTGTGTTGCGGAGCATCCGTAATCCGCGAAAGCCGTCGGCCAGCAGGATGTTGGGGCGCGCGTTGTTGGTCCCTCCGCCGATCCAGACTGCGGCGGTGACATGCTGGTAGGCTGAGGTGGGCAGGGCGGATGAGCAGTCGAAGAACTTGCCGCCCCCCTGATTGCCCAGCAAACGGACGCCGTAGGGCGTGGCCAGCAGCAGGTCTGGACGGCCATCGCCATTGCAATCGCCCCAGGCTGCGCTGCGGGCGCCTCCGTCGATGGGGGCGCCACACTCGTTAAAGTTGCCGTCCTGGTTTTCCAGCAGGACCACGCGCTGTTCGCTGAACAAGCACAGGTCCGGCTTGCCGTCGCCGGTAAAGTCCGCCGGGGCCATTCCGGTTGCGCCGGGGCCCAGCATGCCCAGCGCGCCGTAATGCGTGAACCCCGGCATGGTGGAAACCGGGCGCAGTTGTCCGCTGTCGCCCCAGCCGGCGAAGTCACGCTGCGGATTGTAGTCGAGGATCTTGAGCGACACCTTCATGCGTTGTATGCGGGCGGTGCGTTCGAGCAGCACTTTGGGGTCGCTCGGGACCATGCAGGGGACGACGGCTTCCTGGCCCGCCTGCATGGCTTCGACCGCCTTGATCAGACTCGGCAGGCGCCCCGCGAAGCCCAGCGCGAAGGTCGGTTCCGAATGCAGCAGCCGCCAGTCGCCCCCTTCCGGAACAACCTGATACCAGTAGTTTCCAATGCAGACTTCGCACGGTCCGCCGCTCCAGAAGAGCACCGCTTCCTTGCCGATCTGCGCCCAATCCATGATGTCGCGCCAGTCGCGTGCGCCTTCGCCGATGTACGTTCCAGGTGCGCCCTTGCCCTGCAAACTGAACTCGCCATTCTTGCCGATGTTGTGCCGGATGGTTTCGCTGGGATACTTGCCCCGCAAGTCACGCACTTTGCGGAAGGTGAGCACGTTGTTGCTGAGCTGCACCTCACTGACGCGCACCACGGTGATGTAGGTTGATTCTGAGGAGATGCGGCCCAGGGAGTAGCTGACGCGGATGTATCCGTGTGCGGGGAGGGTTCCCAGCAGCAGCGTCAGTGCAAAAACGGCGCAGGCCAGGTTGCGGCTGCTACTTATTTTTGCCGGGATTTTCATGCTGACTCCTGACTTCTGAAATCTGAATGCTGCATCACTTCCTGCTACTGCGGCAGCGGGTGCGTAGCCCCCGCTGTACTTTGCCTGCTGCCACTACAGCGGGTGCGCAGCCCCGCTGTACTTTGCTCAACGGGCTTTCTCGATCGTGTTCAACTGGTCGCGGGCGGTCTGCGCCCATGGACTCTCGGCGTATTGCTGGGTCACTTTCTGCAGCAGACGTACCGCCTCATCGGTTTGCTTGAGTTCCTGGCAGGCGCGCGCGGCTTCCACGTAGGCCGGCGCCTGCCATTCGGGGTAGTCGTAGGTGAGCGGCACGGCCAGCAGTGCCTGCAGCGCCTCGGCCGGTCGCTTTTGCGACATGCGGCAGAGGCCGATCTGCAGTTGGGCCTGCGCGCCCCACGCGGAGGCGGTTCGTCCGGTCACCTGCCGGAATGCCTCGATGGCCGGGTCGTACTGCTCCTGTTTCTGCAAGGACAGTCCGGTCGTGTAGAGCGCTTCATCCAGCCAGGCGCTGCGGGAAAAACGCTGCGCCAGGAGCGCCAGCGTCTGGCGGCACAAGTCCGGCTGCGCGGTTTTCAGGTAGGCCTGGCCCAGGCGCAACAGGGCGCGGTCGCTCACGTCGGGCATGTTTTGCAGCGTCCCCTGGTCCCGGAACGGAACCAGCCGTTCCATGACCCGTTTCCACTCCTGCTGCTGAAAGTAGGCTTCGCCCATCAGATAGCGCGCATAGCCTGCCAGCGGGCTGGTTGTGTCTGCAGCCACGACTTCCGCCTGCGCCAGGGCGGCCTTGGGTTCCTGTAACCCCAGCAGCACGGCGGCCAGACGGACGCGGATTTGCGGCAGGATTTCCGGAGACGGCTGCCCGGTCAGCGCGGCACCGAGCACCAGCGCGGCGGGTTTGTACTGCGACCGGCTGGCGTAGAGTTCGCCCAGTTCCAGACGCGCCTGGGCCGCGAGGGGGGCGTCGGACGCGGCCTTCACGAGCCGCTCATAATATTCAATTGCCGTTCGTTCGGACAGGGGCGGAGCCACCTGCGACAGCGGGATCTCGGGCTCGCGGATTGCGGCGGGTGCCTGGCCGGCTGGCATCTGTTGTGCCAGCTTCGCCCGAATCCGCGCCACGGCTTCCTGGCGCAATTGCCGCATCGCCGTCTCGATCTCCACGTCTGCGAGTGCGCGGCAGGACCACGCGATCTCGTACAGTGCCGCGAGGTGCGCAGGGGACCCCGGCGCGATCTTGCCAAGGGCGTCGGTGCGGGTCTGCAGGGCGCTCACCGCGTCGCGAAGGCCGTTCATGGCGTCGCTTAAACTGCGCTGAACCGCCGCGAGTTCTTCCGGCTTCACGCCGGAACGCGCTGCAGCCTGGCGCGCCGCATCCATTTGCGCGGCCAATTCTTCGCGACGGCTCTGCGCCGCGCGCCAGGCGGCGTTGGCGGCGGCGGGGTGTTCGGGGAACTGCTTCATCACGCTCTCGAAAAGCGCCCGCGCTTCCGCGGTTTTGCCTGTCTGCTTGAGGGCCATGGCCTGTTCGTACTGAAGAGGAGGAACTGTGTCTGTCTGGGCAGGATCCTTCAGCAGGCTGATCTCGAACTGAGCCCGGTACTGCTGCAGCGCGGTGATGGCCTCGGCGCCGCGATTCTGGGTGCGCAGCAGGGCGGCCAGCCGTGTCAGTGCCAGCGGCGCCGTGGCGGTGCCCCGCAGTGGATCCTGGGTAAAGCGGTTCAGCTCGGAGATGGCGGCGGGCACTTCGCCGAGCGCGGCCATGCAGCTGGCACGCTCGAAGACGGCCACAGCGGCGGCCGTGTCCTTTGGGAATTGCTGCAGGAGCCGCTCATAGGCGGCGCGCCCGTTGGTGTGCGCCTTCTTCCGTTCCTCCGGGGCGCGCGCCGTTTCTGCGATGCGGCTGTAGCACCATCCCTGCTTCAGCAACGCGTCGGCAACCTGCGGGCTCTTTTCATTGGCTGCGAGGAAGCCATCGAGGAGTTTTGCGGCCTGCTCGGCCTTGCTCAGAAGGTCGGAGGCGGCCACGGCGTCGGCCGGGTTCTGCGCTACGCGGCGCATCAGGCAGTCTGCCAGCAGGCAGGGGACATTCGCCAGATCGCCGCTGTAGGCATCGGCCGGAATGGCAGCCAGCAGGTCTGCGGCGTCCTTGAATTTTCCGAGGCGGTAGTAGCAGGTGGCGGCGGCGTCGCGCGCCAGGTTGGCGTAGGTGGAGTCCGGATACCGGTCGAGCAGTCGCTGATAGCGCGCAATGGCCTCGCCGAGCAGACGGGGGAGCTCCTGGGTCCGGTTGGGTGTTGCCGAATTGGTGGCGGTGGCCAGGGCGGTTGCGACCAGGTAGGCGTTTTCTGCGCGCCGGAAGAGCACGGCCGGGAGCAGCAGGCTGCGCGGATAGGCTTGTTCGAATTGGGTGCCCAGTTCATCCGATTCGCGGTAGTAGCCGCCCAGATGCAGGGCGGTCACACGTCGCTGCAGGGCTTCTTCCATGCGCGTGGGCGTGGTGTTCTCCTGGAGCACGCGCTGGTAGGTGTCTGCTGCTTCCTTGTACTGCTGTAGCGTGATCAGCGTGTCAGCCAGATCCATCAGGATCTCGCCGCGCCGGACCTTGGCGTCCGGGTCGGTCTGCGCCAGCTGGCCGGCCAGGTCTGCGGCGCGGCGCAGATGATTGGTTGCGATCGTCATGGCGGGCCCGTACGTGGCGGGTGTCCTGGGGTCGGCAAGCTTGATCTGGCAGCGCGCGAGCCACCACAGCGCGCGGTCGGCGCGCGGCGGTTGGTTTGTGAGGGCCTGCAGCACGGGGATCGCCTCGGCGCAGCTTCCCATCTGCAGGCGGCAGAAGCCCTGGCGGAGCTGGGCATCGGCAAGGTAGGGCGAAGACGGGTTTTGCTGGATGAAAGTCGTGAAGCCGTCGAGTGCTTCGCTGAAGCGATCGCTTTCGCAGGCCGTCAGCGCCAGATAGAACGCGGCGCGCGAAAGGTACTCCGGCGTCGGGTCCCGGAGCAGCGCCTCGCACAATTGGCGTTTCTCCAGTGTCAGGGCATTGGGGTTCTGCATGGCTGTTTGTGCGGCTGCTTTGCGCCGGGCATAGTCCGTGTTTACGGCGCGGTACTGGATCGCGGCTTCGGCCCGTTCGTCTGCCAGATGGTGGATGCGGCCGAGAAGATAGCGGGCATGCAGGCCAAAGGTCTGTTCGAAAGGGGTTAACTGGCTTAGGGCGCGTCCTGCGGCCGGGTATTCCTTGAGTTCGAACCGCGCGTAGCCCTGATGATAGATGGCCAGTTCCCGGTATGGGGTGCGCGTGAGGCCGGTGTCGCGCAGAAAGGCATCCGCGGCCTCGGCCGCTTCCTTGAATCGCCCCAGTCGGAGCAGCAGGTCGGTGCTGTCGCAGCGCGCCCGGGCTGCCCAGTCCAGATCTGTGGGCCGATCTGCAGCGGGGCCTGGCGTGCCGGCGCGCGCGAGGAAGGCGTTGGCGGCTTCCGAGAAACTTCCGACTGCTTCTGTCAGGCGCTGGTTGGCTGTGGCCCGGCGCGGGTCCGTTTCGGCGGAGGACTTGATGGCAGCCAGTTCCTGTTCGGCGATGGCGCGGCGTGCGGCGCCCAGATAGTAGAGCACAAACGGGCGGTCCGCAAAATCGCCGCGGCTGGAGGCGGACTGGAATGCCTGCGCGGCGTTGGTACAGTCTTTGCGCGGACTTTCAATCAGCGCCAGTCCCAGGCCGTATTCGGCCCGCGCCAGGTCGCGGTGGTTGTTGTACAGCTTGGCAAACTCTTTGAAGCGTTCGATGGCAAAATCGTGCTTCTGCTCGTTGAACGCACGGTTGGCGCTGTCCAGCAGCACGGCCGCTGCTTCGTCCGTGGTCAGCGGATCTGCACCGGCGCAGGGAAATGCTGTGCGCAGTGTCGTCACGAGAACGACGAGCAGGCGCAGCGACAGAGGATGGTTTTGTTTCATGCGATCGTCCCGGAAAGAATTTATTTCTGCCGTCAGGTCAGAGGTTACTAGTATAGCGTGCGCCGTACGGTTTTCGTACACGGATTATTGCGGGCGTGGGCGCATCGGTTGCGTTAGACGTATCGCTTGGCAGGCTAAATATTTCCACACGTTTAAACGTGTGGAAGTGTGGCGGCTTTAAGTTTGCGCCGTAACGTGTTTGAAACAAAAAGGTTATGATATTGAAAGTGGGTTCGGCGATGCGGCGCGTTCAGCGTTTGCGTGCACTGGCGGCTATCGAGCGCACTCCCTTATCCGGGCTGCCGAGCGCGTTTTCCAAAAACGCCAAGGGCGCGCTGCCCCCGCCGATGCGCGGCCCGCGGAGCGAATCTTCGCTCAGAGCCGCAAAAAGACAGGAGCGGACTTCCGTGCGCGGGGAGGTCATCGTCTTTTCGAGTAATCGGAAGGCGCGTTCGTCGCCCACGGCAACCAGAGCTTGGCCGGCGGCCATCGCACAGGTGCTGCACGGCTCCCGCATGCCGGCCGTGTTCGTCGCCCCCACGCGCACGCCGTCCTGGGGGAAGAGGACGTTCCCAAGCAGCGCCAGCGCCTTCTCGCCGCCGATCTCGCCAAGCGAACGGATGGCGCCGGCGCGCACATAGTCGTTCGTATCTCCCAGCGCTCGTTCCAACCGCGTCACCGCCTTTTCCCCGCCCGCCAGGCCAAGGGCTTCCACCGCCGTCTGGCGACGAAAGACATCCAGACTACCCAGCTCGTTATCGAGCAGCGTCCACACCCTGTCGCCGCCCTTGCTGCCGAGGGCGGAAACAGCCGCCAAGCGCACCTTCAGGTCCTGATCTGCCAGCGGCTTGTCGAGGAGCGCCAGGGCGTTGTCGCCACCCAGATCGCCCAGCGCAACAACAGCCGCCAGCCGCACCTCGCTGTCAGGATCCACGAGCGCCGTGGCGAGCAACGCCAGCGCCCTGGCCCCGCCGACCTCACCCAGTGCCGTGGCGGTCGTGCGCCGCATAATGGGGACCTTGTCAGCCAGTGCCTGTTCGAGGAGGGCCAGAACCTGGCCTTTCTGCCCGTCAGGCAGGCTGCCACCCAACTGGCCCAGCGCGGTGATAACATCCATGCGGGAGTACTTCCCCTCGGCAAATGCCTTTTCAAGGAACGCCAGGGACTTCTCCTTCTGTGCGACCGGCAAGTTCCTGGCCACGCGGCCGAGTGCGGCGACGGCGGATGAGCGGAAAGTGTAGTCCGGGTGAACCAGCGCTTTCTCAATGAAGGTCAGCACCGGCTCGCCCCCATCCAGTTGCCGCAACCCGGCGGGAAGAGCATTGCGCACGGCCATGCTCGTTCGCCAGGTTGCCATTTGGTGGTATGATGTCGGGTCCGAATCCGGGGTGGCGAGACACGTTTCGAGCCATGAAACCGCGGTTCCGTCGATAGCCGCGACCAAATCGACGCCGAAGCGGAATAAACCTAACGTGGACTGTTGCCTCACCTGTGCATCGCGGTCCGCCGTGGCCTTGACCAGGAGTGGAACGACGCGCGGATCATCCAGCCAGCCGCCAAACCAGGCCGCCTCGCGGCGAACGGCAATCTCGGTCGAGGCCAGGTCCCTGCGGAGCCGTTCGATATTGGCATCCTCCGTGCCGGCATACAGCACCGCGAGCCTGCCATTGTTCGCCCAGAACAGTTTGAGATCGTGCGCCGCAGCCACGGCTTCGATCAGTTTTCGCGTGGACACCGGTTGATGGCGAAGTTCAGCAGGGACGATCAATGAAAACGATCTTTTCTCCTGAGCAACACTTGACTGGCTGAAAATCGCCACCCGCGGCCCGCCTTTGCGTCGGATTTCCGCGAAGGCATTGACCGCCCGTGCGCCCTGCGGCGTGACCGTGAACTCGGCCGCGGGGACCGCGGGCAGCGGTGCGGGCATTGCGTTCGTCACAACCGGCTTCACCCGCGTCGTCACGGGTGCGGTTCCCATCTTCGCCGTCTGCACCCCCATCATCCTGTCCAGATCCTGGGCCAAAGCCATGCGTGCCGTCATCATGGCGATCACACAGGCAACTGTCACCCGTCTGCGATTCGCACCTGTCCAAAACTTTATTCCGGCGCTGGCGGCTCGCGAGCACGCTCGCCCTGCTTCCGGCGAAGACAAGCCAAACTCGGCCATGACGGGAGGGCGAGCATCCTTGCGATGCGAGTTTCCATACCAGCGCTTCGTTGTGAATACGGCCATCTTCTACTGTCCGTTCTGTCGTCCCCAATAATCACCCACGGGGCCGCCCTGGCCTAGGGCAGGCTTGCCGGCCGGCTTTTCATCCGGAGGTTGGCGGCGCTGGAGTTCGCCCTGCAAAGCCAGGATCTCTTCCTGTAGTTTCGGCCCACCGGCCGCCGCAAACTTCTCCTTGTAGAGCGCGCTGAATGTCTGGAGCGCCGCGTTGTACGTCTTTGTGGCGGCTTCCAGTTCCGGATTGTTTGCCTGACTTTTTGTACGTGCAAGCACGCCGTTGAATGCCTTCTCCGCCTCGGCCTCTTTCGTGCGCTGCTTCTGCACGTCCGGGCCTTCGACCGTCTTGTAGGCGGCTTGAAGGGCCTTCTGCTTCTCGTCCAGCAGCTTCTTGAGCTCGTCCAGCGACAACGTCGCCAACGAATTAGTCTGGGCGGGTTTGGGCTGTGGTGTGGCCGGGAGCGCCCTGGTCTCCGTCGGCGGCGCAGGTTTATCTTCTCCCGCGCGCGCCACGGCAATACTGATCGGCACCGATGCGCCGATCAACACGACGGACGCACTGATGACGGCATCGCGCAGAACCCCGGACAAGCTGTCCAACTCGGCATCTTCAGCATCGTGGTCATTGCCTAACAGTCTTCTGCAGACCCGATAGACCAGCGGGCTGTACCGCGACACCAGTTCAGCAAAAGCGGTTCCGTCGCCGGTTGCGGCATAGCAGTTGAGGAGTTCGTTGTCGGTTTTTGACTGCATGACATGGCTACTTTACCAGAACACGCACTTCCTTTCACACCTATGCTGACAAACTTCAGGGAAAGGTTGGGTGTTATTTTGAGAAAATTCCACCTCGCGGAAGGCAGGCGATTGACACCGGCGCCTGGGTTTGCCACTCTAAACCGTGTCGCAGTACTGAAATCTAGCCGCCTGCTCGGCAGACGGTTTGTAGCTCCACAACGCGAAGTCCGACAGACGGCTAGCCTGTCTGTTTGGGGATGCCAGCCAAATGAAAATACGGATCCGACTCTTGTCCGCCGCCGCCGCAGTCGCGTGCCTATTGCCCATTCCGATGGCGCAGGCGTTGATCAAGATTGATTTTCCAGTCACGCGCATGTTTGCGGAATCCAAGACCGTTCGTTCCGCCGTCATCGTTTCGGTGGATGCCGGGGGCGGGGTGGTGGAAATTAAGCCGTCCGTTACGTTCAAGGGCGGCGCCGCGCCGGCGCAGGTGCGTCTGCAAATTGTCGGGCCGGCTGACCTGATCAAGCGCGTGGCCATCGATCAACCGGTGGTGATCTTCGCCCGCGAGACCGAAGGGAAGGGCGCGGCGATCGTGCATCTGGCAGATACCTGGCTCCTGGCTCAGTGTGTGCCGGATGCCTCGCCACCCCTGTTACGCGTGGTGCAGGGGTATGATGCGGCACGCGCTTTTCCGGGCCGAACCGCTTCGCTTGTCCGGTTCCTGGCTGCGCTGAAGGCTGGTCCGTCACCTTTGGCCGACAAGCTCGATCCCGCATGCCTGGCGGGATCTCCCCGCGAGGTCGCCAATCTGGCCGTGAAAGCCACCTTCCTCGAGGCGGCCGATCTCAACGGTGATGCGCGCCTGGATTTGTTGATCGGTACAGCCGAAGGCGTGCGCCTGTTTCTGGCGGCGGGGACGGGGTACACAAATGTGACCAGCGCGTGGGGTCTGCAAGGCTTTCGCGCGGAGCATGCCGCCCTTGGCGATGTGAATGGCGATGGGCTGCCAGACATGCTGCTGGGAACCGCGTTGCTGCTGCGCCAGAAGGATCACCTGGTGCGTGCCGAGGCTGCGCTCGACCTTCCGCCCGAGGCGGAGTGGCTGGCCGCGACAGTGGCGGATGTGACGGGTGACAAGCGGGCCGATGTCGTGGTGCTGCAGAAGACCGGCGAACTGGTTGTGTTGCAGAATCCCGGTTTAGCCGGCAAGTCCTGGTCGCGCACTTCGCGCAAACTTTGGGAAGGCGGCACAGCCGCCGCAGCGCGCTTCTCCCCGGACTGGGGCGAGACCGCGCAACTCCAGGTGATGGTTGTGCGTGGCAACGGAATCACGCGCTACACTGCGGCGACCGCCGGCGAACCCGGGGTTTCGTTGCCGCAATTGACCGGCACCACGTGGCCTCCGGCGCTCATGGTGGATGCCCAGCCGGCCGGTGCTGTCAAAAGCGTGGCGCTGGACTGTGACGGCAACGGCAAGCTGGATCTGGTGCTGCTGGTGCCGGGTGGTGGATTGACGCTGCTGAACCGCGGCTTCGGGTCTTACTGGGTGGACAACACCATTCACGTCAAGCTGCGGCCAGCCGATCCCAAGGCGCTGCCGTTTGTGGTAGGCCCCGGCACGCTTCTGGCAGGTGGCCAGCTCCAGCCGGGCGACCCGCCGCGTCAGAACCTGCTGGTGCTGACGGAAGACGGACGCCTGTACGACCTGCCGAACACGGTTCCGCAGGCGCCGTAAATAAAAGCCGGGCCGGTCAAGGACTGGCCGGCTTTGCAGACGGCCGGGGTGCGGTCTCTGCCGCAAGAAAGGGCTACTCATGCGAACACTGGACCGGATTCCATTACTCCCTTGCCCGCGACGCGTCACGCGCGCCGACGGCTTGCTTGCAGCAACTGCAGGCCGGGCGCTGGAAACGGATCCATCCGGTGCCGGTGTTCCGCTTGAAGTTCACGCAGATATGCCCGGGCTTCCCGCCCAGGGCTATCGCCTGATCATTACGCCCGCGCACGTCCGCATCGAGGCTTCCGCTGCGGCCGGGGCCTTTTATGGGCGCATGACCCTTCGCCAGCTCGCGCGCCTCTGCCCGGAAGCCATCCCGTGCGGCACGATAGAGGATGCGCCGGACATTCTGCTGCGCGGCGTGCTGCTCGACATTAGCCGCGACAAGGTGCCGACCTTGGAGACGCTGCTTCTGCTTGTGGAGATGCTGGCGGAATGGAAAGTCAACCACCTGACACTCTACATGGAGCACACCTTTGCTTATTCCAATCATCGCGACGTGTGGGCGGCAGCCTGTCCGCTGACGGCGGAAGAGGTGCGGGCTCTCGATGCCTATTGCCGTGCGCGCTTCATTGAGCTGGCCCCCTTTCAGAACTCCTTCGGGCACTTCGAGCGCTGGCTTAAGCATCCGCGCTACCGTCCGCTGGCCGAGTGTCCGGACGGCTTTGCGCGTCCGGATGGTTCCATGCGGGAGGCCACGACACTGGACCCGACCAATCCGGCTTCGCTGGCGCTCATTGCGGAGCTGTATTCCGAGCTGTTGCCGAACTTCACCAGCCAGCGGCTGCATATCGGGGGCGATGAAACCTGGGAGCTGGGCAGGGGACGCAGCCGCCCGGAAGTTGAGCGTCTCGGAGTGGGCCGGGTCTATTTTGACTATCTCGGCAAGCTGAAGGGACTGGCGGCCGCGCATGGCCGTACGGCGCTCTACTTTGGCGACATGGTCTGGAATCATTTTGCTGACCAGCCGGGGTTGATGCCGCGCGAGATGGTTCACATGGACTGGGGCTATTACCGGGCTTATCCCTACCGGGAACACGGCGCCAAATTGGCTGGTGCCGGGGTTCCCTTCTGGTTCGTGCCCGGCACATCCACGTGGTGCACGCTGACGGGGTGTAACGAGGCGGGTATCGGCAGCAACCGGTCGGCTGTCCAGGCCGGACTTGAATTCGGCGCTGGCGGAATCCTGAACACGGACTGGGGTGACGCGGGCCATTGGCAGACCCTGCCGGTCAGTTTCATTGGGTTTGCCGCCGGCGCAGCCATTGCCTGGTGCGAGGCCAGCAACACGGACGAAGTCATCCGTGCAGCGTTGGACCCGCATGTGTTCCGCGATGCGGCAGGTGTCATGGGGCGCGCCGCCTACGACCTGGCTGATACCTGGATGCACGTCTCCGAAAACGCCACGGCGTCCAGCCATCTTCACCAGATCCTGCAGGACGGGTTCGCCTGCGTGCTTCCGGGCAACGTCACAGCTGTCACACTCATGGCGGCCGAAGCGCATCTTGCCTCAGCCGTGGACCGGATGCGCGGCGCCCGGATGGACCGGCCGGATGCGGCATTAATTGTCGAGGAGTTTGCGCATAACGCGCGCATGGCCATCACCGCCTGCCGGATGGGGCGCCTGGTGCTGGCCAAGGATACCAGCCAGACGGCCCGTAACCGGCTCGCGATCGAATTCGAGGTGATTCTGGCAGCGCATCGCCGTGTCTGGCTGGCCCGCAACCGCCCCGGTGGACTCACGGACAGCTTGCACCTGCTGGAGCTTCGGCTGGCGGAGTGCCGGGTGTAGTGGCGGGCGGGACCTGCGGCCCCGCGGCCGCCGGTCAACCGACGGGCGGCGTCTGATAGGCTTCTTTGAGGATCTGCGCGTCCGGCGTAAGGGTTTGCGGCATACCCGAAATTTTTTTCAGGTGGTTGACGAGGGTGTTGACCCGCTCAACGCTCTCGGCGGCCATTTGCAGCAGTTCACGCTGGGATTCGGTCAGGCTGCCAGCGCGGCCGGAACTCATCATTTCAAGAACGCCGGAGGAGACGGTAAGCGGTTGGACGATCTCCTGACTGAGCTCGGAATAGCGCGTCATCAGTTCTTCGCGTGTGAGCTGCAGCCCGATGCCGCGCCGCCGCGCCGCGCTTTCAATGCCGGCGATGGTCTTGCGATCGGCGTTCACCTGGCTGGCAAAGGACTTGATCTCCCGCTCGGAATTCTTCGTCATTGAAGAGAGCGTATCGTGGATCTGATGAAATGCGTCCAGGATGGCGTCGTGGTGGGTGTCGCTGGCCAGATCATCCTGGTTGGCTTCCAGCAGGCTGGCGGTCTGTCGCAGCATTTCAGCCAGGGCGCTGGACCGCTGCTGCCGCGCGGTCAGGGCTTGCACGCGGGCTTCCGCGTGCGGCGAGAGGGGGGCGGCGGCGGGGTCGCTGCCCATGGTCTCACCTGCCTCTTCAGGCATGGCGGCGGCTAGATCCAGCACCTCGCCAATGGCTGCCGCGCCCGGCCGGCGCGGGGCGCGAGGCTTGGCGGGGCGGTCCGCGTCGGTCTTGACGACGGTCTGATCCTTGGCGATGCGCCGGTATTGCACATTTACAACCTGCACGCTGCGCAGGCTGGCTGTTTTCAAGGCGGATTCGAAGCCGCCCGCGGCGGCGAGGGTCATGGGGGGGGTGCCGAACAGCGTGATACATTTCAGGAATTCATCCATGTCCGCTGGCGCCAGGAAGGCGATGCCTTCGACTTTGTGAAGCTTCATCCGGTCAGATAGATTTTTGCCGGCGGATCCGCCGACATCGATGGCGTCGCCGTTAACCAGAAGCTTCTCGTCCCGCAGCGTGATCTCAATGGCGCCATGCTTGTCGATCGTTTGCGATAGCTCCGGAAACAGGGCACGCGCGGCGTTTTGCGTGACGTTATGCGTTGGCCCATACATGCCAGCCTGTCCGATCAGCAACCCCAGAGAGCGTAACAGAGCTGCGGCTTCCTCGTTCGGAATGGCTGCCATTTTCATTGTGGCTGCTTGTCCTCGAAGACAAAGACCAGTTCGTTCGGAAAGACGCGCCGGTTCTGGTGGGCGATGCGCGCGACGAATTCGGGGTCGGACAGCAGGCGCCCCTGATTTTCGCGGATCTGGTGAATGTCACGCTGCTTGGCTTCCACGCGCCCGCGCAGACTGTGGCAGCGATTCTCGAGACCGCACATCATGCGGTACTTGGGGAGAAAAACGCTGCCCACGCCCGTCACCAGCAGAATGCTGCTGACAGTGATGGCAATGCGCAAGAGAATACGGATAAAAGGCTGCACACACGCTCCCGGCGGATTCGATGCCGAATAATGTGACTGATTTAACTTCGTTTGCGTCCTGTCGTCAACACAAAAAATAGAAAACACATTTTTATTGAACCGCGGCATCCAAATTGGTTATTTTGTTAAGGTATTTATACAAGGCATATCTGTTGTTAACGACACAGGAGTGTACCATGGCTCGCAAGGTGACGCTGTTTACGGGACAATGGGCCGATTTGCCACTGAAGCAACTGGCCGGCATGGCCAGGGAGTTTGGTTACGACGGCCTGGAACTGGCCTGTTGGGGCGATCATCTGGACTTGGATCAGGCCGCCCGGAGCAAGGCGTATTGCGAAGATCAGCTGGCCGTGCTGGCCGGGCAGGGGTTGGGCTGCTGGGCGATTTCGAATCATCTTTCCGGACAACTGGTTTGCGACACCCTTGACGAGCGCCACTATGCGTTTGCGCCGAAGGAGCTGAAGGGTGATCCGCGTGGTGCTCGGGAATGGGCTGTCAAAATGCAGAAGAAGGCGGCGCGGGCGGCCGCCCACCTCGGCGTAAAGGTTGTCAACGGGTTCACCGGGTCGCCAATCTGGCACCTGCTGTATGCGTTCCCCCCCTGTCAGCCGGGGCAGATCGCGGAAGGCTATCGACACTTTGCCAAGATCTGGCGGCCGATTCTGGATGTGTATGCGGACCTGGGGGTGAAGTTTGCGCTTGAGGTGCATCCAACCGAGATCGCTTTTGACATCGTTTCTGCCGAGCGCGCGCTGGAAGCGCTGAACGGACACCCGGCGTTCGGGTTCAATTATGACCCCTCGCACCTGGGATATCAGGGCGTGGATTATGTCAAGTTTGTCCGCCGTTTCGGCGATCGTATCTTCCATGTTCACATGAAGGATGCCTGGTGGGGTCATGGCGACGGCACGGTGGGCGTGTTCGGCGGCCACACGGATTTTGCCGATCCGCGACGTTTCTGGGACTTCCGGTCGCTGGGGCGCGGCGACATCCGCTTCGAGGACATTCTGGTGGCGCTCAACGACGTGAAGTATACCGGCCCGCTTTCCGTGGAGTGGGAAGACTCGCGCATGGACCGCCTCCACGGCGCCCGGGAGGCCTGTGCGTTTGTGCGCAAAGTGGATTTCACCCCCAGTGCGATCGCATTTGATGCCCAGTTCGACCGGTAGATTTTGCAGTGGTGGATTTTTTTTGCGGCAGATGCGGGATGTGGCTGCCGTCGGCAGGTACGATCGGACGCGGATGCTGCGGGTATGGAGGATGTATGACTGTGTGCGCATGGCGGCATCATTTGGCGATCTGGCTGGGTAGCCTATGGCTGTGCTGCGCGGCCTGGGCCGTCGGGTTGGTGATTTGCCCCAAGTGCGGCACAGAGGCTGATGAAGGCTTGTCCGCCTGCGGGCATTGCGGGGCCATGCTGCCGGAGGCCAAGGCGGCGGCGGCTCCCGTTGTCAACCCGGCGGTGTCGCTGGATAAGCAGCTCGCGATGATCTCGGAGCTGGCGCTGGATGCAACACGGGCAGATATCCGCCTCGCAAACGAAAGTCTGGGCAAGCGCCCGGAACTGGCCCTTGCTTACTATGAAAACGCGCTGGGTCTGGCACGGTTGGTGAAACGGGAAGGGATGGCTGCGGACGCAGGCAAGTCGCTGGCCGATAGCCTGGAGCGCTGTCGTAAAATGCTTACGTTCGCCTCCCGCGCCTGCGCCACGTGCAATGGCAGCGGGAAACGATCCGTGCAGTTCCAGTCGCTGACCGGCGTCAAGGGGGGGAACTCCAGCGGGTTGCAGGTTGCAGACGGGCCAACCTGCACGGCCTGCGCCGGCCGTGGCACGGTGTCGGCCGGGCGTTCGGTTGACGAACTGCGGGTGCTGATCGCGCAGGGGCGGCGGGATTTCGAAACACGTCAGCAGGCGAACGGGCGTGTGGCATGCGGTCGCGTCTGGACGCCGCCGGCGCTGCCGGCGCTGCTGGACGTGAAGGCGCAGGCCCTGCTGCGCACGGCATGCCCTACACCATGTTCCGGGTGTATGGGTGTCGGGCAGCAGGACTGCACCCGCTGCAAGGGCGCGGGCCGGTTGAAATGTAGTAATGAAGGATGCGCCGACGGCTGGGTGGTCCGTAAGGAATCAAACGTGCTGTCGTCCAAGTTGGCTATCAGCCGCAAGGAGCGCTGTCCGGGCTGTCAGGGAACGGGTTTCATGCCCTGCGTCGACTGCCATGGCAATGGCACAATTCCCTGCAAGAACTGCAGCGGGACCGGCCATAATGCCGTCTGTCAGGAATGCGGTGGCCAGGGATGGACTCCGTGCGGCAAATGCCAGGGCACCCGGGGTGCGGGCGAGGCGATTTGCGCCGAGTGCCGCGGCCAGAAAGAACGCATCTGCCCGAAATGTCGCGGTGAAGGCTGCCAGGCTAAATGAGCAGTGCGCCCCATATCGAGAACTTTGAGACGATCAGCCTGCTCGGCCGGGGCGGCATGGCCGCGGTTTGGAAGGCCCGCCAATCCTCGCTCGACCGGATGGTCGCCATCAAGGTGCTCTCGGCTGCCTTTACCTCCGATCCCGCCGACGTGGCCCGTTTTCGCGAGGAGGCGCGCTCTTCCGGCCGGCTCAAGCACCCGGGCATTGTGCAGGTCTACGATGCCAACTTCAACAACGGCAGCTATTACTTCGTCATGGAGCTGGTGGATGGCTACACCGTTGGCGAATGGATCCGCCGCAAAGGGCGCCTGGATGAAGCTGACGCCCTGACCGTGGCCGAGAGCGTGATTAACGCGCTCGATTATGCCTGGACCAGCTTCAGCATCATTCATTGCGACATCAAGCCCGAGAACATCATGATTGATGCCGATGGCTCGGTGAAGGTTGCAGACCTGGGGCTGGCGCGCGCCATTGTCTCGATGCACTCCAAAGAGCAGGAGAAGGAGGTGCTGGGCACGCCTGCCTACATGTCGCCGGAGCAGGTGACCGGCCAGCCGGATCTCGATTGCCGGGCGGATATTTATGCACTGGGGGCCACCCTTTACCATATGGTTACAGGGCATCCGCTCTTTGCCGGCGAGAAATCGGACGATGCGATCATGCGCAAGCAGCTGATTGACACCGTGCCATGCCCGTCGCACGAAGCGCCGAAACTTTCCCGTAACTTTCTGCTGCTGCTGGCGCAACTGCTTTCCAAGGATCGAGCGAACCGGCCTCACGACTGGAAGGCCGTGCTGGGTAATATCCGCCGCGTGCGGGCCCATAATCCGCCCGTCGGTCCGGAGCCGGCGCCGGGCGCCAGCACAATCCTGCTTGAGGCACGCCGGCCGGACACGGGACACCAGCAGGTTGCGTCGGCTTCGGCAGTTGCAGCTGCGGGTAACGACGATGGTGCGCGGGTGGTACGCCTCTCCATCTGGCTGCTGCTGGCGCTGGCGATTGGTTTTGCAGTCTGGTGGTTTGCCTTCGGACGAGCTCCGAAATTGCGGCCGCCGGTCAATGTGCCGGTCGCAGCGCTCACGGTGGAGCAGCAGTACAAGGCGGTGCTGGATTATGTGATTGCCAACCCCGGCGATTGGCGCAATGGCATCGCGCGGCTGGATGCCGTGCTGGCCTTGGCACCCGATTCCTGGTATGCACAGCAGGCGCGCTTGCAGCGCGACCGGTTGACGGCGGAGCGGGAGAATGTGCTGCAGGAGATCTACCGCAAGCTGGACGCGCAGGCGCGTGATCTGGTGTCGCGCAGCCGCACGGATGAGGCGCTGCGTCTGCTGGAAAAATACGAGGGGCCATGTTCTGCGGAAACCCTGACCTGGAGGCGGGCGCAGGCGCAAAT
>JBAXVM010000239.1:0-4609 GCA_037129105.1 bacterium | reverse complement strand
ATAAACGGTAGGGACGCACCTCCGGGGCGTCCGCAAGGAAATGTGCGAGGAAGGGCGCTTAGCTTTCTGGGGGTACAAAGCGTCTGCCGACCAGGCCGCTAGAACCGCAGAATGTCGAACAAGGAACGCTGATTGTTGAAGTTTGCCTGTGGCGATCCTTTGTCTGTTCTCTTCTGCGGTCTTTCGTTCGACATTCGGAGTTCCTTGTTCGATATTCTACGGTTCAGCAGCCTGGTCGGCCCAAACCGCTATCCTTATGACGATATTCCATAACAAACAGGTGCCAGGAAACGTCTATAAGAGTAATATGATTGCCATTCTGGCAGCTGGTGCGCAACCCCGCGGTACTGGCAAGCAAAACAGACCAGACGCAGGACAACAAATCGATTTGTGCGCACGGGAAATCGAGGAAGGTTGGATATGAAGCGAATTTGCATGTGGCAGGTGTGTGTGTTGGCAGGCGCGGCAGGTGTGAGTGCCCTGGCGCAGTCGGACATGGAGATCGGGTTTGTCGAGGAGTTTGCGTTCGCCACCAACCGGGAGGCGGCCATCAAACAGCTCGTGCCCGGCACGGACGACTACTATTTCTACACCTGCCTCCAGCTGCAGCTCTCCCGACAGTTGGAAAAGGTGCCGCCATTGCTGACCCAATGGGTCAAGACCCATGGTGACACCGAGCGTGTTAAGATGATCCGCAACCGGCAGGCGCTGTTGACCTATCGCCAGAACCCGCAGGCCACGCTTGATCATATCTGCAACGCGGAGGGAATCACCTTCAACCACGCCCGCACGCAGGCCACGCAGAAGAACCAGTTCCCCGCGCGCCTGGATCCGCAAGTGGTCGCGTACGACCGGCTGGCGCAAATCGCTTTTGGCAAGCATGATCTCTCGGGTTTCCAGGACGTAGCGCTCGAATGGGTGACGGCGCAGCCGCTGAACCCCGACCAGCGCCGCTTTCTGCTGCAACGGCTGCAGGCGCCGGATATCGCCGGCCTGCCCGGCATGATTCTCGAAGACCTGAAACGCCCGGACAGCGGCGGGTTCGGCAGCCTCCCCATCCATACCCGCCTGACCCTGGCGCAACTGAATGCATGCGCCGCACAGAAGCCGGAGTTGTATGCCAGTGATCCGTTCGTGGAGGCGATCGTCCGCCGCGTGCGGCCGGACAGCGACTCCACCTGGAATTGGGACCCCGCTGCGCGGCGCGCCTACCTTGAGCGCCTCGAGGCGCTGCTGGAAAAGCTCCCCCACGCCCAAAATTCCTTCAAGGCGCATCTGCTCTATAATCGTCTCGCGTTCGATCGCACGCAGAATGTCTATGACCGCACCCGCTTCCTGGCCTACCTGCGCCTGCCGCGCCAGCAGCCGTACCTTCGTCCGCTCTTCCTCCAGCAGGCGAGCGCCATGGGCATGCCCTTCGCGGACCTGAACCGCAACTTCGAGAGCTGGACCGGCCTGCCGGCCATCGGCAATGACGAGCCTCTCGTGCGCGACTACCTGGATCATTTTCTGGTGGAGGCCAAGGACTGGAGCGAATTCGGCGCGTATCTCGAAGACAGCTATGTGAAGGGCGCGTTTGCCGAATGCAAACTGCTGGCCGGGGTCGGCGCCCCGGAACAGTGGTACAACCTGATGCCGCCCGTACGCCACCAGGCGCTGCGCGACCGCATCGATCTTGATCTGCTGCCGCAGAATCCCGCGTATTACGGCGTGGACGAGACGGTCAAGCTCCGCGTGGCCGTGAAGAACGTGCCACGGCTGATGGTGCAGGTCTTTGAAATTGACGCCTTCAATTACTACCAGATCAACGACACCCTCCATACGGCCATCGACCTCGACGGCCTGGCGCCCGGGAGCGAAAAAGTGCTGGAGTTCGCGCAACCCCCGTTGCGCCGTCACGAGGAGACCATCGAGCTGCCGCAGATTACCGGTCGCGGCATCTATGTCGTGGAATTGATCGGCAATGGCGTCAGCAGCCGCGCCCTGATCCAAAAGGGGCGGCTGGTCTGCTCGTCACGCGTGGGCGCCGCCGGACACGTCTTCACCGTGCTGAACGAGAAGCGGGAGCAGGTCAAGGATGCCCACCTGTGGGTCGGCGGACAGGATTACGCCCCGGACACGAATGGGTTTGTCCTGGTGCCGTTCACAACCGGTGTCGCACCCGGGACACCAGCCAGTACGACGACGGACCCATTCGCCACGGCCACTCCTACTCCACGGCCCGCCCCGCGCAACACCCGTACGCTGGTCCGCCTCGGGAGTTTCGCGGAGCCCGTGCAATTCGCCCACGAACAGGAGAAGTACGCGCTGCGCGCGGATTTCTGGCTGGACCGTGAAACCCTGGTGGCAGGTGGTACGGCTACGCTGGTGGTGAACACCACGCTCCTCTGCGCCGGGCAGCCGGCCGATCTGGCGCTGCTCGAAGAGCCCACACTGGAAGTCCGCGCCGTCGACGCCGAGGGCGTGACCAGTACACAGCGCCGCACAGGCATCCAACTGGACAATCGTCGCGATCTGGTCCACACCTTCACCGTGCCGGAAGGTACACGGCGTGTGGAAGTTTCGCTCCGCGGCAACGTGCGCAACCTGACTATGACACGCACGGACAATCTGTCGGCCAACGCTTCCTTCACATGCAATAGTCAGGATCAGACACCCTCTACAAGCGCCTGTTACCTGCGCCACCTTGCGGACGGCTGGCGCATCGAGCTGCGCGGCAAGACCGGCGAACCCAGGGCAGGGGGGATTGTGAATCTGCAACTGACGCATCGCGCATTTACGGAGCCGATCAATGATGCACTGCAAACCGACGACAACGGTCAGTTGCAGCTTGGCCCCTTGCCGGGAATCGTGTCCATCGGGGTCGGATGGGACGGAAATAATCAGCGGCGCTTCTGGTCATCCATTTGCGAGGCCGCTGATTACAGCCGCGATATCACTGTGCGTCAGGGCGAGACCGTGGAGTTGCCGTTGGCCACGGACTTCTGTGCGACCGGCGACGTCACCCAAGTTGCGTCGCTGCTGCAATTGGGAGCGGATGATTCGTATGTGGCGGATGTAAGCTCGAATCTGACGCGGGAGGGGCGCACCTTGCTGTTGCGCAATCTGGCGCCTGGTCGCTACCGCCTGCGCTTCAAGGATACCGGCAATCCGGTCTTGGTGTCGGTCCTGAATGCGCCCGTGGTGGCAGGTCTGCTGGTTGCCAACGCACAGGTTTTGGATTCAGAAACGCCACGGCCGCCACGCATCGAGGAGCTTTCGGCGGATGACATGACGGTGCAGATCAAATTGGCCCACGCCACACCTGCCACGCGCGTACATCTGCTGGCGCGCTGGTCATCGGCGAATGGCTTGCCCTCGGCGCTGGGTGAGCGCACACCCAACCGCACACCCGTGGCCTGGAGCCCGCCGCAGTCGCTCTACGTCTCCGGGCGCAACATCGGCGATGAGTACCGTTACATTTTGGAACGCCGCTTCGCCAAACGGCAGGCCGGCAACATGCTCGACCGGCCCAGCCTGCTGCTGACGCCGTGGAGTGTGCGCGATACCGATTCGTCCAAGCAATCTGCGCAAGCAGGCGAAGCGTTGTATAGATACGCAGCTGGGGGGTCTGCCGGCGGGAGAAAAGGAGCTTTGGGCCTGTACGGCAAAGGGGGCGCTGGAGGCGCAGGCGCGCTTAGCGAAGAAACGCTGGACTTCCTCCCTGCGCCGGCGCTGGTTCTGGCGAACCTCGCGCCCGGGTCCAACGGCGTCATCCGCATTGCGCGCGACCGGCTGGGGCATCGGACGCAGCTTCAGGCCGTGCTATGTGACGGCGCCAACTGGGCCGTGCGCGAGCTGGCCCTGCCGGATGCGCCCATGCAGCCGCGCGACCGCGCCTTGCGGCGCGTGCTCCCGGCGGATCAGCATCTGGTCGAGCGTCAGATCGTGACACCGCTGCCTGTCCAGGGGACGCTCACCATCGAGGACATCCGCTCCACACGCCTTGAGCTCTACGATTCGTTGGGCAAGGTCTTTCGCCTCTTCCAGGCGCTGAACGACAATCCGGACCTGCGCGAGTTCGCCTTTGTGGTCGAGTGGCCCAAGCTGTCCGATGAAAAGAAGAAGGAGCTCTACTCCAAGTATGCCTGCCATGAGCTCAACCTGTTCCTCTTCCGCAAGGATGCAGCGTTCTTTAAACAGGTGATACGTCCGTTCCTGGCGCAGAAGAAGGACAAGCAGTTGCTTGACGAGTGGCTGCTCGGGCGCGACCTGACACGCTACCTGGAGCCCTGGGCCTTCCAGCGGCTGAACGCGCTGGAACGCATCCTGCTCGCGCAGCGGCAGCCAGAGCAACAGGCAAGCATGGCGCGCCATCTGCGCGAACGCTGCGAACTGCTGCTTCCTGATCCCGAAGACAAGGTGCGACGTTTCTTGACCGCGCTGCAGGGCGGCGGACTGGATAAGGGCAATTCCGGGGAACTGTATGCCATGAAGGCAAAACCAAAATCGGCAGAAGGTGGGAATAATGAAGGAGAGGCAGCAGAGAAAGACGGCTTTGCGCCGCAACCAGCAGCAGCCCCGGCGCCGGGGTTTGCCGTGGATTTTGCGGTGTCCGCAAAAATGAAAC
>JBAXVM010000238.1:0-4636 GCA_037129105.1 bacterium | reverse complement strand
GCCCGCTTGCCTCCGCTGGCGGCGGGTCCGGCGGCCCCGCCCTACCTTTCCGCAAAAGACCATGGATGCGATGGAAGGACGGAAGTTTTGTTCTTACCGCGGCGCGCGAGAAGAGAGATGTTAATGACGCACACGCGATTTTTGATGATCTGACCTATGCGCAGCAGTTTATCCATCGTGTCCGTTGTCCTGCGGGTCCTTTCCATCGCGGGATCGCTTGGTCTGACTTCTTTTTGTGTCTCGGGCGGAAGTCTGTTGAGTATGGCAGGTCTGGCGTTGCTTTTGATAGCCCTGGCGCCGCCTGCGCTTCTGCATCGCCGTCGCGGGTTCATGATGTTCCTGCTGGTCCTGGCGCTCATTCCGGTGCTGTTTGTGGCCTTCATTTGTTGCGATGTCGCGACGTTCAATCCGCTCTGGTGGCAGGACCGGGATCACCGGGTTGCCGGCTTGATCCTCGCAGGCGTTTTCGTCTGGACATGCACACTTCCCCTCGCGCTCATCATTTCGGACCGCAAGGTCGAGCGGTGAAGGCGTACGATCTAGATCGAACCGCAGAATATCGAATAAGGAATCATGAAGTGAAGATCGCTCGCCGGCCTCTTGCCTTCATGATTCCTTGTTCGATATTTTTCAGTACTCGCAGCTTCTCGGCGCGCGCGGGTAGGGGATTACGTCGCGGATGTTGTGCATGCCGGTGCAGAACTGCACCAGGCGCTCAAACCCCAGGCCGAAGCCGGCGTGCGGCACCGTGCCGAAGCGCCGCAGGTCGAGATACCAGTTGTAGTGGACCGGATCCAGTCCGCGCTCACGGATCGCCGCCTCCAGCACGTCGAGTCGTTCCTCGCGCTGGCTGCCGCCGATGATCTCGCCGACCTCCGGCAGCAGCACATCCATGGCCGCCACGGTGCGGCCATCGTCGTTGCGCCGCATGTAGAAGGCCTTGATCGCCTGCGGGTAGTTCACTACGGTGACCGGTCCCAGGAAGACCTCCTCGGTCAGGTAGCGCTCGTGTTCGGACTGCAGATCCATGCCCCAGTGCGGTGCAAATTCGAAGGTGCGGCCGGATTTCTCGAGCCGTTCCACGGCCTCGGTGTAGGTGAGCGTGTGAAAGGTGCTGGCCGCGAGCCGCTCGAGGCGCGCCAGCAGGCCGGGCTGCACGCGCTCTTCGAAGAACGCCAGGTCGGGGCGGCAGCGCGTCAGCACGGCGGCGAACATGTGCTTGAGCATGGCCTCGGCCAGGGCGGCGTCATCCTGCAGATCGGCAAAGGCCATCTCCGGCTCGATCATCCAGAATTCCGAGAGGTGGCGGCGGGTGTTGGAGTTCTCGGCGCGGAAGGTGGGGCCGAACGTGTAGATGTCGCCCAGGGCGCAGGCGTAGGTTTCGCCTTCGAGCTGACCGCTGACTGTGAGGCCGGCGCGGCGGCCGAAGAAGTCCTGGTTGTAGTCCACGCCGCCCGCGGCGGCGCGCGGTACGCGGGCCAGGTCGAGGGTGGTCACCTGAAACATGGACCCCGCGCCTTCGCAGTCGCTGGCCGTGATGATGGGCGCGTGCAGGTACAGAAAGCCGCGCCCCTGGAAGAAGCGGTGAATCTCGTCTGCCAGCACATTGCGCACGCGAGCCACGGCGCCGAAGGAGTTGGTGCGGGCGCGCAGGTGCGCCAGCTCGCGCAGCCGGTCGAAGTGGATGCGCTGCTTGCCCAGCGGATAGCTCTCGGGGTCGCAGAAACCATGTACGCGCAGCGCGTCGGCCCGGAGTTCCACGGCCTGTTCGGCGCCGGCGGAGGCCACCAGTCGCCCCTGCACGGAGATGGATGCGCCGGGGTGCAGGCGCAGCACGTCGGCCTCGTAGTTGGACAGGTTGCGGTCTGCCACCACCTGCAGGTTGGCAAAGCAGGAGCCGTCGTTGAGTTCGAGGAACGAGAATCCGCCCTTGGAATCGCGGCGGGTACGGACCCAGCCGGCAGCCTGGACGGTGTCTGGACCCGGGGGCGTGGTCAACAGGTCGCGGATGCGAATGCGGTGCATGGTGTCAGGTTCCTTGCGGCAGCGCGGCGGAATTCGCCGGAACAAGGAGCCAGTTTAGATTTCTTGCGCCCGAAAATCTATTGTTTTCGCGGGTGAGAGCGAGCGCCGGGCGCATACCCGTTTCTGTGACTTGCCTTGGGTAGAGACGGCTTTATGCCGTCTACGCGCAATGGGTCTGATAATGGACGGCGTAAAGCCGTCCCTACGGTCGTAATACGGACCATGCTCACGATCCTCAATCTGTGTAGGTCAACGAAACAGGGAAGCGCCCGCGAGCGCCTCAGGACACGTCTCGCGACGTCAGAAACCGGTGGACGACTACGGCGACGACTACGGATGACGAGGGGAAGTCCGAATGCGTCCACCGTAGTCGTCCACCGACCCGTACCACCTGAGCCGTTACAGCAAACGAACAAAGGATCGCCACAGAGAGAACGGAGGATTGTTCGGCTCTGTTCTCTCTGTGCCGGTAGTATTTTGACTTGTAACCTGCTTTACTTGGCTGCGGCGGCGGGGGCAGGCGCGGCCGGGGCGGCTGCCGGGGCAGGTGCTGCGGCTGCCGGGGCCGGGGCGGCGTCCAGACCCGCGGCTGTGACGCTCACGATATGCTTCACATGTACGATCTTGGCGCCGGCCTGATCTGTCGTTTCGGTCCCCTTGGCCACGATGGTGACAGCCTTGTCAACATAGTCGTCCAGGTTGATGGCCGGCACGGCTGCTTCGCCTTTTTTGGCTTTCGGTGCTGTCGGGGTGGGCAGCTTGACCACCTGCCCGGCAGGGTCCGTCAACACATAGGAACTCGTGGTCTTCCCCTTTTTGTCCGTCTTCTGCGCCTTCGAAATTCTGCCGGTCAGGGTTAGTTCCTGCAGGGCGGCCGGTTCCGGAGTCTTGGCAGGTTTTTCCGCAGCCGGAGATCCCCCCGCGTTATGTGCCGCTTTGTCCTTTGCGACTGCCGGGATGGAAACAACAAGCGACAGGGCCATCAACGCGAATGCCATCTTCTTCACTTTGGTCTCTCCTTTTTGCCTGTAGCCAGGCGGGGGTTTAATTGTTCATATAATAACGCGAGCTAAGGCCGAATATTGTATCAGCACAAAAGTATTCTGCAACGGCTGGTTCTCTTCAGGCAGAAAAGACCATGAGCAGTGCACATGCTGGCGTAATCATGGCGGGTTCCGCCCTCGGCCCGGGGGCGGGCCGGGGCTACTGGCTGGCTCATCCAAGGCGAAGGATTGCGCCGACGACCGTGAGTATGATATGACACTGGCGGATTGCAGTAAGGTCAAACACGGCATGACAGATTCCAATAACCATTCCTCGCAGGGCTGGACGAATTTTCACTGCCACACGAACCTGGATCCCTGTTGCGAACCGGCGCTGACGCCGGCCTGGTATGCCGGGCTCCTGGGGGAGGTGGTGCGGCGGGTGGTGATCACAGACCACGGCTTCATGCACTACTTCCTGCCGGCCGGCGATGTGCTCTGGTCCGGCAGGTGGATGGAGGAACCTGCGCTCTTCGATGCGGCCCGGGTGGCCGGGAATGCCAGGCTGCGGGAAGCTATCCAGGGCGTCCGCAACCTAAACAACCCCAACGTGTTTCTGGGTATTGAGACCGACCTGATGCGGGATGGGCGTTTCACGCACGATCCGGCGCTGACCGATGAATTTGACGTCATTCTGTGCGGGCCCCATTTCCTGCCGTGGGTGGAGAAGCTCGATTCCGCGGAGGCGCGCACCAGGGCCTGGCTGGAGTACATGGATGCGCTGCTCGACAAGCCGGAAGTGGATGTGTTGTCGCACCCGTTCCGCTGGCTGGCAAATGCGACGCAGGGGCAGATTGCCGATGACACCATCCGGCGCGTGCTCGGCTGGGTTGAAGCGCGCGGCGTGACACTGGAGCTGAACTCCAACACGAACACGCCCGAAGTGGCGGAGGTGCGCATGCTCCGGATCGCGGCGGACCGCGGCCTCCCCATGGTCGTCGGCACAGACTCCCATGCCTGCGCCCAGGCCACGAATTTCTCCGTGGCGCTGCAGCGGCTGGCCCTGGCCGGCCTGACGCCCCGGGACCTGAACCTGCAGGAAGTGGAGTCCTTTCTGGCGCGGAAGGGCCGCCGGAGCCAACGCAAGCCGGTACGGTTGCAGCAGCGCTGAGAGCCTATTCGAAAACCACGCCTTGCGCTTGCGGCGGGTCCGGCCATTCGACTTCGCTCATGGGCCGCCGGCCCCTCCCACTGCAAAGGTCACATAAAGGTAGGGACGCACCTCCGGGGCGTCCGCAAGGAAAAGGGCGAGGTAGGGTTTTCGGACAGGCTCTAAGCCATGGTCTTTTCCTGAAGCGCCACTTTGGCGGCTTCCACCACGAAGATTCGAAGAACACGAAGATTCACGTAATCGGACGCTGGAAATAATCGAAACCGTCGGATTTGTTGAACTTCGTGCTCTTCGGGTCCTTCGTGGTGAGAATTCCAGACCGCTTCAGGAAAAGACCATGGGCTCTAAGCCCTTCTTGACCCAATCCCCTTGGATCGATACTCTTCTGCGCATGACGACCCTCTCGGAGATTGGTTCCAGCGTTTATGTTTGCGGGCACAAGAACCCGGACTCCGAC
>JBAXVM010000237.1:0-4640 GCA_037129105.1 bacterium | reverse complement strand
AGTTGCGCGTCACCTTCCCGCGACGCTCGGTGTCGATTGTGGAGATTCCGGTTATTCTAAAACCGGAAGTTGAAGCCACAAAGCCTCTATGACTGAAGAGAAGGCGGATTAGGGACGGGCCTCCCAACAGCACGAAAGCGTTTTCCATCGGCCAGATGATCGAGGACGACGACGAGGACGAGGACGACGACGAGGACGAGTGGCTCGCTCAGGGAAGCGGTTCGCCAAGGTGGGCGGTGGTGACCGTGATGCGGTGACCGCGTGACCTGATGACGCCGGGAAGGGAGCTGATCCGGGCGCGCGGCTCGCCGGGAGGCTCGCCCTCCCAATCGACGCGCATAATCGTAGACCGTACTCGTCGCCCGTACTCGTAGACCGAAAGCGCAAGCCCGGCCGACGAGTACGGGCGACGACTACGGTCGATGCGTTGTCGCGATCCTTGTCGCAATCTTCGTCGTCAATGATCGGGCCGACAAGTGCGAAAATAAGGGGGTCGAAAAAAACCAAAAAAAACCATTTGCTTCTTGTAATCGGTTAGCGACAGGGGTGCGGCAGGGTTGAGCGAGAGAAAGAGGAAGGATGGCGGAGCCACAGGCTATTTTTGTGGCACGCTTTTTGGAGGGCCCGCGGTTGTTGATTTGCACGGCCGACGTGAACTCACTGAGTCGGCACGTACAGTGGCAGTCCCCCGAAGATACGGGCGAACATGTTTGCATTCCGGTCTTCTGCGTAGTGGTTCAGCGCGTGTGCCACGCGCTCTGCGGGATGGATGCAGCAGGCGTTGAGCGTATGCAGGATGCTCATCAGGACGCTTCGCGTTTCGCGTCCTTTGACCGACTGGGAACCGTGACTGACCTTGCGTGCGATGGCCAGCGGCCGGACCGCGCGCTCGGCGGCATTGTTTTCGGCCGGCACGCGCGGGTCTTCGGTCCAGTGCCAGAGGCGGTCGACGTTCTCGCGGAAGATGTTTTGCACAGCCTGCACGGACGGATGTCGCGCCGGCGCGAAGGTGATGGTTTCGATTTTTCGCCGGATGAGCGCCGCCTGCACGAAGTAGTTCACCGGGTCTCCGATACAGGCAGACCGCAGCGACATGGCCGCGCACAGCCACGGAACGAGGGCCTCCACGAAGGTTTTGCACTCGTTCGACGTGGGGTTCTCGACCGCCAAGGCGAGCGTGTCGCGCTTCAAATGCTCGAAGCAATAGCCACGTTCGCCGGCAAAGCAGTTGTAGGCGGCGTAGCGGTCGGTCATGAGCGTCCCGCCGCAGTCGGCGAGCATGGCCGTCGGCACGGACATGGCCCGTGTCTGTTCGCAGACAAAGAGCGTAATGCGCCCGGCAACGAACACCCAGGCATAGCCGTTGTCGCCGTCTGTGCGCCAGGGTGTCTCGTCGGCGTGCTTCACGGCGGATTCCCGGAGCAAGGCGCGCAGGCCGTCCACGGCCGGCCGGAACAGTGCGGCCAGGCGGTGCATCTCGTTCAGGAGCGTTCCCTTGGGCACGCCCAGTCTGCGGGCGACCGTGCCCATCGGCACGCCGTCGAAGTAGTGCTCGGCGGCGACGCGCGCCAGGACTTGGTTCGTCAGGCGGGTCTTGGGCAGCACGCCGGGGACGCGGGGGCGCACGGGCTTGCGGCAATGCGGGCAGTAACGCGCAGGCACCCGGACACGCCGCCGGAAGGCTGGCAGGGGATGGCAGTCGATCAGGTCACGGATGACCTCATCCCCTCCCAAAAAGTCGGTCAGGGCACCGCCACAGCACGGGCAGACCTCCACGGCAGGCAAGACCTCGACAATAGGCTCGGTACCTTCGGGAGGTTTCCAGCCGTGTCCCGTGTGGCCAGCGGCTGCGCCGCCCTTCCGCCGCAGCGCCTCGGCGGGCGTCTGTTCAGGCAACGAAGGCTTCACCAGCCGCTGTGACGAGGGGGTCGAAAGCCCAAACGGCTGTTCCTTCGCGGTGCGCTCTTGCCGGGACAGCTTCGCCTTGAGTCTGGCGACCTCCCCTTGGAGCCGCGCATTCTCTGCCAGCAGGTTCAGATACTTCGGGCAGAAGCAGTCCTGCGACGCTCGTTGGGGCACCGTCAAGCCTTCGTCTCCTCGCGCAGAGCCAGTATCAGATCGCACCCGGCCGCCGTGATCATCCGCTCCAGTGTCCGTCCGTTTGCAATGGCCCGACGCAACCGTTCGGCGTGGGCCGGCCGGACGTACAGACCCCGGAGTTTGCCCTCTTCCCTGAAGGTGAAGAGCAGCTTGGGGTGCTTGCGACCCGAGGCGCAAGCCTTGCAGTTCTTCCGCGTGCAGGGGGATCGCGTCTGCGTGAGGGATCCCTTGGCGACCGGCCACAAGGCTGCCGCTTCCGCCAGAAACGCTTTCTTGGTTTGTTCATCGGCCTGATGCGCTGTTGTTTTCATGATGAATGTTTATCATATTACAAACGCACATGCAAGCACAAAAAAATAAAAAATCATGCCTTTCGCAAAATTCTTCCTCTCCCCCTCGCTCTTAACCTGCCGCCACCCCTGTCGCTAACCGATTACCAGAGAACATAGGGGACAAGGAAACAGAGTCAGGGTCAGCGTCATGCTTCCGATAATCACCGGATAGCCAGTTGGACAGCGGGAGAATTCCATCCCCTTAAACTGAAGTTCAAGCCTCTTTGATGCTCATTTTATGCTCACAACCCGTTGACTGAAGCCTATTTACGCACCGCAAGCCGCAGCAATTTCCGTTCCTTTTGCGCCCATGTAAGATGAAATATGTTCAGATTATTTATTCGACATCTAAATCATAATTCTGTATCTTATCCCCATGTACATCGACATCGTTCCGAATCGCTCGTCCCCGCCCGCCGTGTTGCTGCGCGAAGACCACCGCGCGGACGGGCGCACCATCAAACGGACCTTGGCCAATCTGTCCGCACTGCCTCCGGAGGCGGTGGTCGCGTTGCGGGCGGCGCTCAAGGGCGAACGCCTGGTGTGTGCGGCGGACTATTTCGTCGTCGAAAAGTCTCTGCCCTGCGGACATGTCCGCGCCGTGCAAGGAACCATGGAGCGGCTGGCCATGACGGATCTGATCGCCTCCAAGCCTTGCCGGGAACGCGACCTGGTGCTGGCCATGGTCGCTCAGCGCGTGTTGCGGCCCGACTCCAAATTGGCCACGGCGGCGCGGTTCGCCGACACGACCCTTGCCGCCGACTTCGGCGTGCAGGATGCCAACGAGGACGACCTGTACGCGGCCATGGACTGGGTGTTGATGCGCCAGCCGTTCATCGAGAAGAAGCTGGCGCAGCGGCATCTGAGCGCCGGCGGTCGTGTGTTCTACGATCTGTCGAGCAGTTCCTACTACGGTTCGCATTGTCCGCTGGCGGCACGGTGTCACAACCGCGACGGGCTGAAACTGCCGGCCATAGCCTACGGTCTACTGACCGACGACGGCGGCCGACCGGTGGCCATTTCCGTCTACCCCGGCAATACGGGCGATCCGACAACGGTTCCCGATCAGGTCGACGCCATGCGCAAACGCTTCGGCATCGGCCGTTTTGTATTGGTTGGCGACCGTGGAATGCTCACGTCTGCGCAGATCGAGAAACTGCGGAAATTGGAAGGGTGCGGCTGGATCTCCTGTCTGCGTAGCGGGGACATCCGCAAACTGCTTGAATCGCGCGGGCAAACCGATGCGCCCCTCTTCGATCAGAAGAACCTGGCCGAGATCGCGCATGCGGATTTTCCCGGCGAACGGCTGATCGCGTGTTTCAACCCGTTGCTGGCCATGGACCGGGACCGGACGCGCACCGAACTCCTGGAGGCAACAGAGAAGTGGCTGGCCAAGGTGGCCGCCAATGTGGCCCGCCGCACCGCCAAGCCTCTGAGCGCCGCACAGATCGGCCAGAAGGTCGGCCGAGGCGTCAACCGCTACAAGGTCGCCAAGCATTTTGCTCTGGAAATCGCGGACAACCTTCTGCGCTGGTCGCGCAAGGAAGATTCCATCACCCGCGAGAAGGCGCTCGATGGAGTCTATATCATTCGCACGCCCGAGTCGGCTGACACCCTGAGCGCAGAAGACGCCGTGCGGGCGTACAAGCAACTGGGCGATGTTGAAAAGGCATTCCGGACGCTCAAGGGCCTTGATCTGCGTATGCGCCCCATCCACCATCGCATCGAGACTCGGGTTCGCGCTCATATGTTCCTGTGCATGCTGGCGTATTACGTCGAGTGGCATATGCGTGAAGCCTTGGCGCCCCTGTTATTCGTGGAGGAGGATCTGGCGCTGGCCCGCGCCATGCGTGACCCTGTTGCGCGGGCCATCCCGTCGGACAGCGTGCTGGCCAAGAAGAATACCAAGCGCTCGCACGATGGCCTGCCGCTACGGCACTTCAACGGCCTGCTCAGTGTGTTGTCCACGCTATGTTCCAACACCTGCCGTGTCGGGGAAGGCAAGCACGCCGCTCGTTTCCAGCGCCCAACAGAGGCCACGGCGCATCAATGTGAGGCGTTTCGCCTGCTGGGAGTGAAAACGCCCTGAACACGGGTGCGATGTCCCCAGTAAGCGGAACGGAAAATAGCGCGTCGATGGGAATGTATCTTGTTGCTTGACAACAAGATGAGCATGGGCAGAGCATCGCAAAGAGGCTGGAACTTCAG
>JBAXVM010000236.1:0-4652 GCA_037129105.1 bacterium | reverse complement strand
CTGAAAACCCAGTAAATGGTGCCACGCCAATTTCCGGGAGGTAGAGAGGTCTGAAGTTTCTCAGACGTTGTCTCTCCGCAGGCGAAAACATCGAATTTGTTGGTCTTGGCGACCTTGGCGTCTTGGCGGTTGGACAAATTGTGACGCTTCAGGAAAAGACCATGACGTGCCTGCCCCATAACCTTTACATGCCCTTTCGAATGTCACATACTGCCTGCATCCGATTGAAAACGTGCGTCAGAAGCTACACGAAGCCGGGGAGGATAGCGGGACATGAGGGATCGGCAGCAGCGATTCTTGCTCTCGCATCGGAAAGCGAGCGCCCGTTGGCGGCTTTTTCCGCGGGCCGTGCTTTTCGTCGGGATGGTTCTCGCGACTGGCCTGGGCGCAGCGCGCGTGCGCGCACAGGATGTGCCGGCCGTCGCAGAGCCGCCCGTGGCGAACGCAGTTGCCGAGGTGGACTCGGACGTCAACATGTGGCTGACACGCTTCCGGGTGGCGATCCGGTCAGGCGAACCGGTGACCGCGCTGCCACTGCTCCTGCGCCTGTTACAGGCGGGACCGGCGGCCATGGGGTCGACCAACGGCGTGACCTATCGTCCGGTACGCAAGCTGGCTATCGAGTCGCTGCGGGAACTTCCGGAAACCACGCTGGCGGAGATCCTGCTGCATCAGGAGGCTCTGACGAAGCATCCCGCAGGCACGGCGCTACCGGCTACGGACACGGCCGCGCTGGCAGCGTTACATCGCGCACGTTTGCCGGATGCTGCAGCCGCGGAAGCGGGGAGGCGCCTGGCCGGGCTCTATCTGGATCAGGCGCGCTTCGTGCCTGCGCGCCGGGTGCTGCTCGACCTGCTCGATGAATACCCGCCGGAGCTCGTGCCGCGCGCGGAACTGCTGGCCCGGCTGGTGGTGGCTTGCGCACGCGTCGGGGACTCGGCACGGGCGCAATGGGCCTGGGAGTCGCTAAGGAAGTTAGGCGGCGAGACGGATCGCTGGGCCGGCCTGGCCGCGGAACTCCGCCCGGCCGCGGCGCAGGCCGCGCCCGCGTCGAATGCCTGGCCCATGGCCTACGGCGGGCCTTTGCGCGAGGGCACCGCCGTGCGCTCTGCTGTTGACCTGGCGGGAAGCGATGCCTGGCGCCTGCTCTGGGGGGTGAACCTGGGCCCCGGCATGGTCCGTGACAGGCTCAACCCGGAGGGCGCGACCAATCTGCCGGCGAAATACTGCGTGGGGCGCAGCTATGCGACGACCTGCATGACGCAGAAGAATTACCGGCCTGCAGACGATCTGTGCTTTGCCGGGGACAACGCCTGGGTTAACACGTTCGGCGAATGCCTTGCTGTGGATCTGGTCTCGGGGCGCGCCGTGCAGCGCATGCGGCATGTCACGGATGACCCGGCGCAAGATCCGCCCTGGGCTGCGGATGGGCTCTGGGTCTTCGGCAACCGGTTGAATCGCGCAGCCAGCCTGATCGATAAGCGCGTGTACTGTGTCGAAGATAACTATCGCTCCTCCTTCAAGCCGAGAAGCCGGGAGCGCATGGAGTGGGCTGCCGGCAGATATGTGGCGCGCGCCTTGCCATGCGGCAATGTGCTGGCCGCTTATGATGCCGACACGGGACGCCTGTTGTGGCGTGTCGGGCGCGAAGTTTCCACGAACACGCCGGGGCAGAACCCGCGCCGCTGGTCTGCCAATGCGCTTCGTTTCGTAGCTGCGCCGGTCTCCTGTGCCGGCCTGCTGCTTGCGCCGGTGGAGGACGAGTCCGGTTCGGGCATGGCAGGCGTGGACGCGGAGAGCGGCGCGCTGGTCTGGCGCACGCGGCTGACGTCTGGATTTCCGTCTGCGGAGCCACGCGCCTCGCCTGTGAACGTGACCGTGGACGGCGCCTGTGCGTATGTCTGCGGCGGCAAAGGCAGCGTGAGTGCCCTGGATGGGTACGACGGCACCGTGCTCTGGACCACGCTGTATGCGCCGGACGTGGTGGCTGCCGCATCGAATGCGGTCGGCACGGACGGCTCGGTCTTGTGGACGAATCGGTACGAGCCGCTCTGTGTTTCTTCAGCCATGATTCCGGTGGATCGCGGGATCAAGTCGCAAACGAAATGGGAAGAGAGCCTGACGCTGGTGGTGGGCGAAGCCGTGGTGGCCATGCCGGAAGACTCGGGTGAGATTCTGGCGTTCGATCGTCGCAGCGGCCTGCCGCTGTGGAAGCAGCGCAAGCCGGAGGGCGTGAATTACCTGGTGGGGCGGCGCGGCGCGCGGTTGATTGTGGCGGGGGCGCGGAGCGTGTCGTGTGTGGACCTGACGGACGGCCGGGAGCAGTGGCGGGCGCTTCTGCCAGGGAGCACGGGGCGGGGGGCGCTGTACGGTACGGAGGTGCTGATTCCGAACGGACGCCGGCTGCTGCGCTTGCGCATCGAAGACGGTACGTCGCTGGAGCCGGCGCGGGTCCAGACCCTGGATGATCTGCCCTTGGGCAACCTGTACGTGCATGGCAACCAACTGCTGGTGACCGGTCTCGAACGGCTCTATGCGCTCGCGGATGCGCGTCCGGCCTTTACCCGGCTGGCGGAGAGCCTGGCACAGCAGCCGACCGCCGCAGCGTATGCGGAGCGTGGCAGGTTATACGCAGGACTTGAACGGGATGCAGATGCGGTCGCGGATTTGCGGGAGGCCTGGAAGCGGCAGCGCGGTTCGGCAGGCGAGGCGGCTGCGCGTGTGGAATTGCTGGCCGCGCTTTGGGGCGCGGCCGAACAGGATCCCGGCAGCACGGAGAAGTTCTGCGCAGAGGCGCGTGAGATCGCCGGGACCGCGGCAGAGCGCGCGGAGACGGACTGGCGCTGGGCGCAAGGGCGCGAACGGGCAGGGGACACCAACGGGGCGCTGCTCAGGTATGCGGCGCTGGCTTCCGAACCTGACGCGTTCCTGACGCCCCCGGGCGACACGGACCGGGAGGCGTCGGCGCACCGCCTGGCGTCACAACGCATCCGGACGCTGCTGGCAGGCGACGCGGTCAACAGGGGGGCGCTCCTGGAGGAACCGGCTGCGCAGGGGTTGGCCAAACTCGGTTCGTCGGCCGGGAGCAGCGCGCTGGTTGAACTGGCAACGTTCTTTCCGGGGACGCGCGCCGGGCAGCAGGCGGCGATCCGGGCGGCGCAACTCGCCTCTGGCCGCGGCGATCTGGGGACGGCAGAGGCGATTTTGCAACGGACAATGGCGCTGGCGACACCCACGAACCGGACCGTCCTGGCCGAGCAACGGGTGCGGCTTTACGAGCGGATGAAATGGCCCACGGGTGCCGTGCAGTTGCGCGACGAGTGGCCGCGGCTCGGAGCTGGTACGCCCGCGCCGGAGGCCTTGACTCGTGCGGCAGCGGGCGCCATCGGCGTGCCGCTGCCGCCCTGGCGGTTGCGCTGGCAGAAGCGCCTGCGGGGCGGGACGGAACTGCGGCAGGTGGCGGCCGGTCTGTTCTACTGGAATGGCGAGGCCAGGCACACCGGGTGTCTGGAGGTCGAGACCGGTCAGGTGCGCTGGCAGAAGGACGGCGTGTTCTCGACGTTTTTCGGCTATACCACGAGGGAAGACAGTCACCTGCTGCTGACTTTTACAGGTACCAGCGCTGCGTGCGTGGACGTCTGGTCAGGCGCGGTCATGACGGATGGACTCTTCCGTGGCACGTGGGAGTGGCTGCGCGATAGTGGCGGACATGACCACAGCCCCATGACGTTGAGCCCGATTGGCATGACCACGGTTAATCTTCCCGGTTCCTATGCCAACTTTGCGGGCGTGGATGTGCTGACCGGCAAGGTGGCCTGGCAGCGAAGGGACATGGACACGCTGCTGGACTGGCTGATGTGGTCCATGCCGGTTTCGTGGTCGGCGGAGAGCGTGGCCTTGTCGACCATCGAGACGGACGGAACCCGGATCGCAGTGGCGCTGGATCCCTGGATGGGCGCGGTCACGGGGAGGCGCTCCTTTGACGGTGGCGTGTTCGAAGAATGGGCGCAGCGCATGGCCGGCAAGAGCGGCAGCGAAGACGCGCAGGCCATGGAACGGGGAAGCCTTGCGCTCCAGGAACGGCGGTTGTCTGTGAAGAATCTGCGCACCGGCGCCGTGATCTGGCGGTCCGCGCCGGAGCTTGGCATTGTCCGCTACAACGTCATGCCTGGCGGCGCCATCGTGGCCCTGAGCGACGCGGATGAACTGTTGCTGCTGAGCGGGGAGGACGGACATACCGTATTCCGGTCTGCCGGGAAACGCTTTGTCTTCGACAGTGCGGCCAACCTTGGCAATCAAGTTTACGCGGTGCGCGCGATCGGGAACGGGAGCAACGAGGTGATGGTGATTGATCCGGCAGGCGGCCGGTTGATATTCGAGGGGCGGTTGCCCCAGGAGGCGAGGCCCGTCATGGTTATCGGGGCAGGGGCCTCGGAGCAGCTGCTGGTGAGTGTGGAGCGCAGCGACGGCGGTTGGCTGCAAGTTGCCAACGGCCGCGAAGAAAACAGCACCCCCTGGCGTCTGCCACGGGGCGAAGATCTGCGCGGCGCTTCGCGCGTCCGCTACTATCCCGTGTTTGCCGACGGATTGATTCTGATGCTCGGCGACAACCAGGTGCTGGCCTACGAACACGACCCGCGGTAGGATGGAAA
>JBAXVM010000235.1:0-4665 GCA_037129105.1 bacterium | reverse complement strand
GCCTGTCGGCAGAAGGTTTGTACCTCCAGAAGGCTAAGTCCGACAGGCTGCTAGCAGCGGGCAGAGACCGCCGGTAGCGCACCAGCGGCGCAGCGGGCAGGTGGCGCAGCGGGGATTCACTGGGCGGCATTGCGTCTGACCGAAGGCAACCAGATAGGAGTTCCAGGTCTTCCAGTAGCGCAGGGGCAGGATCCGTCGCAGGGTCATCTCGGTCTCGAGCGGCGTACCGGTGCGAAGCAGTCCAAGCCGGTTGCAGATGCGGTGCACATGCACGTCCACGCAGATGCCGGGAAGGTCGAAGCCGAGCACCACCACCAGGTTCGCGGTCTTGCGCCCCACGCCCGGCAGTTCGCAGAGCTCCTCGACTGTCTGTGGAATCCGTCCGCCGAACTTTGCCTCGAGTACATCCGGCAGCGCGTGCAAGTGCCGGGCCTTGGTATGGTAGAACCCTACCGGGAAGATCAGGCGCTCGAGTTCCGCCAGCGACACCTGCCGCAGCTCCGCTGGCGTATGAACGCGCTGGAACAGGCGGCGGCAGGCTGCGGCCGTGGTTTCGTCCTGCGTGCGCGCGCTCAGGATCGTGCCGACCAGCACATGGAACGGATCGTGCGTCTGCGCTGCCACCAGATCAATCACCGGCGCGCGCACGGTGGCAAAGGCGCGTGCCAGAGCGCGATGCACCGCGGGGATGTTGAACTTCGCGTTGACGGGCCGGCGCCTCGTTGGGTCGTTGGCTTGCTTTTCTATCATCGGCATTACGCTGCCATCCCTTGTGCCTTCAACCCGCGGCCGAAGCCGGCCAGCAGTTCTCATTATGGCGACACAAATGCCCTTACGGGCACACTACGAACGGTTTTTTTGCCGTTTCCAGGTCGTTAGTAGTGACGCCGTAAGGCGTTTTAGCGCCATAATGAGAACAGCTGGAAGCTGGCAGCGGCGGAGGCGGTGCCGAACGTCCCTTCCCGGCGTATTCCCCTTGTTTTCTCAGGTACCTGGAAAATGCGGGCGTGAACGGCCAGACGCCGATTGCCGCAAAGCTGACGAGTATCATTCCCATGCAAACGGCGAGACCAAACCATTCGAGCAGGGATGGGGGATCGTTCGCATACAGATCCAGACCATTATAATAAACAATATACCCGAAATGAAGCGCCAGGCTCGCGAGAACCAGCATGCGTCCCCACGCCCGCTGCTTCAAAAGCGCCTGACCCGCCACCCCCAGAAGCAGGGCGCAGGTTACAAACAGCGATAGCCGCAGCGGGCGCAGCGAGTTGATCAGCTCGGACGCCGATTTCCACGTGTTGATGCAGCCAAAGAGGTAAACCAGCGCCAGGAACCAAAGCAGCATCGAATAGATCAGGACTTGTCTGGGAGTTTTCATCTTGTTAAGTAATGGGTCAGTTATGGGATGGCGGCGGGTCCGGCGGCCCCGCCCTACCTGAGCGCGTTGCAAGCAAGGTAGGGCGCGGCCGACGGACGCGCCGCGAGCCATACCAGCGCCACGCGCTTTCCCGCCACCATCCCATAACTGACCCATTACCTTGTTAATTCACGCGCCCGGCTGGCTGTCCATGTTTCCGGCGCGCTTAACCGCTGCGTAGAGCATGGCACCCAGCGCCAGCACAGCGATGATGACGGCGACCCCGAAGAACACGGGGCTGTTGAGCACGCGCTTCCAGGAAAAACCGCGCGCGGCGCCAGACGCGCCCTCCAGCGGACCGAGGCGCGCCGGGATCAGCTGCGAACCGTTGCGGATCGCAGCCATGACACTGACGGTGTCGTATTCGGGTGGCCGGACATCCTCGCGTCCGTACACCAGCCGCAGCGGCTTGGCGCCATTGTTGAGGAACACCAGGCGCTGGGAAATGCCGCAGCTCTGAACGCCCGTCACCGTCAGCGGCGGGTTGTCGCCGTTGTGAATCACGATCCGGTATTGTCGCTGCCGCTGTACGCCGAAGTCGAACGTCAGGTGCTGCTCGGAGAACGACTGGAACGCAATGGTCGAGAGCGTGGTCTGCGCGATGGTCTGCCATTCCGTCCGCAAGCCGTCGCCGCGCGGTATCTGCAGTTCGGCGCGCCGGCTGAAATTGCGGCTGGAGGTGTCGAGCATCAGCTGCGTCAGGGGCTCGCGACGCGAGGTCAGCGTCAGGATCGTCTGCTTCTCCTTTGCATCCGTCTCAGCCTGAAAAGCCAGTGCGCCGTAGCTCACGATCTGCGCGCGCGGCGCTTCTTCTATATCGCGCAGTTCCCAGGCGCTGATGCGGTCGATCCGCAACGGCCGGCGCGTAAGGGTGAAGCGTTCGCTGCGGCTGCCGGGCTGCTCCTGTGCGTTGACCTGACGCGTGATTTCCAGGAAGGGCGACGCAGCGGTGTCCACGATATCCTCGATCTGCATGCGGAAAGAGGTCGCGCAATTGGTGGGCAGTTCGATGGCGGTCCGGCGCACGTCCATGTACTGCGTGTAGTCGTACAGCAGAGCCTGGGATGCCAGTTTGCGCCAGGAGCCGTATTCGTTGCCATACACGTCCAGCCGGCGTTCGAAGTTTCGCAGCGGGGTTTCAACCTGGAAGCCGCGCACCATTGGCGGCGGGCTTCCGCTGGCGAAGACTGGCGACCAGATCACTTCCACCCCGTTGCTGCCGGTTTCGCGCAGCGACTCGATGGTCACGGCGACGGGTGCGCGTGCCAGATGGGTTGCGGTAGCAGTGATGGTTTCCAGCACGTAGGGCACTTCGTCCGTCTCGCCGGCGACCAGCCGCAGGTCGGCCAGGGTATCGGACGCTGTCGCGTAGACATCGCTATCGAGTGTCGCAGTTACGATTTCTTCACGGGCAAGGGGGGTCAGTTCCACGCGGCGCGCAACCGGCTGCGCGAGGTCAGCGGGCGCGGCGAACGCAGGGAGAACCAGAAGAGCCAGTGCGGCGCCAAGGCCGGCCGCGCGCGGCGATGCGGGTCGGGAATGGCAAAACGCGGATGGTTGCGGGTTTGTCGGGCGATGTGGCAGCGTGTTCATGGACGTTCGACCTTTCCGGGTGTCTGGAAACGTATGCGGAAACGCAGGTACACGAATGAGCCTGCCAGCAGCAGCAGCCCCAGCGCGATAAAAGCGACGATGCGATACACCGGATCGAGTCGGGCGAAGTCCGAGAGAAACACCTTGGCTGCGGTGATGGCAAAGAGCACGAGCCCGACATAGCGCAGCGGGGTGACGCCGCGCAGGATACCGGCCAGCACGAAGGTCAGCGCGAACAGCGACCAGAGGACCGAAAGCGCACCGGCGCGCAGTCCGGGCACATAGGCGTTGAGGAACGTGTTCAGCTCGAGCGTGGTATAGACGAACACCAGCGCCAGTCCGGCGTAGCCCATGACAGAGGCCAGGCGCGCATCATCACGCGAGGCGGTGGCGTTCGCGGTTGCGTTGTCCGTCGCAGCCTGCGTGTTTCCTGCCCCGGTTGCGGCACGGAGGTAGCAGAAGCCATACGCCAGCAGGGCGGCCACGGCCCCGAAATCCAGCAGGCGCATCAGGGCTGTCACGCTGTCGTAGGTTCCGCCGCACAACATGTGTTCAGGATCAAAGGACCAGAAAGCCAGGTCCACGGCGATGAGCTTGACGAAGACTGCGGCCAGCAGCGTCAGCAGCAGCATGCGGCGCCAGAGGCTCCCTTCGGAACCCGACGTGCAGCCGGCCAACGCGACCCAGGCGGCGGCCAGCCAGAGCCAGGTTAACATCGTCAGCCGGAAGGGCGGGTAGATCATGCCGAAGGCGCGGTTGAGCTCCAGGTGCAGGTAGACAAACAGCGCGACAACAAAGCAGGTCATGAACAGCCGCAGTGCGGCGTTCTCCCGCATCAGGGAGCGCACGTTGTTTGCCGCACCGATGGCTGTGCGCCCCGGTGTTGCGCCGGCGCAACGCAGCAGGCGGTGGGCACCGGCCACGGAGAGGATCGGCACACCGAACATGACCAGGCGCTCCAACAGGTCGAGCCCATAGCGGCTCAGCGGCAGGGCGGCTGTATCCACGTGCGAGTCGAACTGATGCGGCAGATCCAGGAAGAAGAGCCGCCCGAAGACCAGCAGGTACACGAGGTACGAGGTCTGCCGGAGAAAGGCGCTGTCCAGGCGCCCGGCCATCCAGAGCAGCACCCAGGCCTCGCATGCCCAGCTCACCGTGATCCACTCGCTCGACAGCAGCAGCGGGATGGTCAGCACCAGAAACAGTGCGCTCAGCCCGATGAAAGCTGTGATCAGCGGCCGGTCCTGCAGCCGGCGGGCGACAAAGACGCTGACATGTACCGCATAGAAGGCGCCCAGGCCGAGCGTCAGCAACGACACCCAGATGGAGGGGAAGGCATTGGCAATCAGGTAATGCCCGGCCGCATAGAAGATCCCCGCATTGGCGAGCAACATCACAATTTCGATCAGCGTGGAGGGCACCCGGAAGGCGATGTTATGGATAAAGAACATCGTGGAGAACAGCACGAAGAACGCGATGAGGAAGGGAAAGACGAGCCAGAAATCGGTGCTGCCGGCGTAGCCGCGGTCCACGGCGAAGAACACGATCGTGCAGGTGGCGGCAAAGCTGAGCACCTTCAGCAGCAGCCAGTTGCGGTACTGGGCAATACCCAGGATGCCGACTCCCAGCAGCAGCAGGTAGCTGAACAGCCC
>JBAXVM010000234.1:0-4666 GCA_037129105.1 bacterium | reverse complement strand
TGGACCGGTCCGTAGTTGCAGGTCAAAAGGGCAGCGGCAGCACAGGCCGAACGTTGTGCCGAAAACTAAGTGGTCAAGAACATAAATCCGGTGATGTATTCTCGTAATCGTCCTCGTCCTTCGTCGTCGTCCTCGATAACGATTGCGCAAACCGATTCCTTTTGACTCGGCAAATCCATTCGGGTTATCGTTCGTCCTGTGTTCTTCCAACCATCACGAAAATGACATGAACGATACGCAACGGCAACTCGACCATGCGGCGACACCAAAATTGCCGCCGGCGCTTGATCCTGGGTTCCGTCCGGCGGCGTTGTGGGTCAGGGCCTTCCTGAAAAAAACCGCCACCGTGCAAGCCACGCCCGTCGGCTTGGCCGTGGGGCGACCGGACGGCACCGTGTTTCGCTTCGACACCCGCATCCTCCCCTGGTCCGAGGCCACGGCGGCAGTCAACCACCGCCATGTCGAGCGCCTACTGAAGCTGCTGCTCTGGCAGAAAGGCGGCTCGCGCGTCTGGATCAGCGGCTGTGCGCCGCTGGCCGCGCAGCTCGCCGCCGAATATGCACCTGGCGGCGCGCGCGCCTTTGACGCGGAGCTCATGGGCAACCGCATCGGCGGCGAACCTTTTTGCATCACCGCTTGCACCCCGGACGAGCTCCCCTCCCCTAACGAACCGAGCCTGTCGGTCGGCGGGCACTGGGACGGCTGCCGGATCGGCTTCGACCTGGGCGGCAGCGATCGCAAGTGCGCGGCCGTGATCGACGGCACTACCGTATTCTCTGAGGAGATCCCCTGGGCACCGATCAAGGAGCCGGACTGGCATTACCATTGGAACGGCATCGAGGATTCGATCCGGCGCGCGGCTGCGCACCTGCCACGTGTGGATGCCATTGGCGGCAGCACAGCCGGCATTGTGGTCAATAGCGAGATCCGCGTGGCCTCCCTCTTCCGTGCCGTCCCCCAGGCCGATTTTGACCGGCATGTCCGGACCCTGTTCGGCACGCTGGCCGCCAAATGGAAGGTACCCATGGTGGTCATGAACGACGGCGAAGTCACGGCGCTGGCTGGCGCCATGGGGCTGAAAGACAACCCGGTGCTCGGCATGGCCTTTGGCACCAGCCTGGCCGGCGGGTACTGCACACCACAGGGCACGCTCACCAGCTGGCTCAACGAGCTGGCCTTTGTGCCGATTGACTACCGACCGAGCGATGCGCCGCGTGACGAATGGTCCGGCGACGACGGCTGCGGCGCGCTCTATCTCTCGCAGCAGGCGGTCGGTCGCCTCGCGCCGCGTGCCGGAATGGCATTCCCTGAAAACGTCGGACTCCCCGAGCGTCTCGCGGAGACGCAGCAGCGCCTGCAGGCCGGCGACAAGGGTGCGCGGCAGGTCTTCGAGACCATCGGCCGCTACCTCGGGTATGCCGTAGCGCACAACGACGCCTTTTACAGGCTCAAGCACATTCTGGTACTCGGCCGCGTCACCTCCGGCGACTCCGGCAACATCCTGCTGGAAGAGGCCAACCGCGTATTACAAGCCGAGTTTCCGGAGATCGCCGCGCGTGTGTCCCTCTCCATGCCCGGCGAAAAGGAGAAACGCCACGGCCAGGCCATGGTGGCCGCAAGTCTGCCAGAGGTACCGTAATGACCTTCCACAAACCCACTGCTGACCTCTTCATCCCGGATGGCGTGGATGCGGCCACCGCACTGGCGCGTGTGACGCAACTCGGCATTGGCGCCCACCAGGACGACATCGAATTCATGGCCATCCCGGGCATCCTCGACGGCTTCGGCAAACCGGAACACCCGTTTGGGGGCGTCATCTGCACCAACGGCGCCGGCTCCGCCCGTACCGGCCTGTACGCCGGCGTATCCAACGAGGAGATGTGCCGCGTGCGCCGCAACGAACAGCGGACTGCCGCCGCCATCGGCCAGTACGGGTTTATCGCGCAGCTCGATTATACTTCCGCCGAAACCCGGGCGCCGGGCCAGGCCGCCTTGATAGCCGACCTCACGGCCGTCCTGCTCGCGACCCGGCCGGCCGTGCTCTACACGCACAACCTCGCGGACAAGCATGAAACCCATGTTGCCGTGGCCGTGGCGGCGCTACTGGCGGTGCGTAATCTGCCCAAGGCCAAACGCCCGGCCAGGATGTACGGCTGCGAGATGTGGCGCGACCTCGACTGGTTGCCGGATGCTGAGAAAGCCGTTTTCGATGTCAGCGCGCATCAGAACCTGCAGGCCGCGCTCAACGGCGTCTACGATTCACAAATTGCCGGAGGCAAGCGCTACGACCTCGCGGCCATGGGGCGCCGCCGCGCGCACGCCACGTTCCTGGATTCGCATGCCGCCGACACAACCGAACTGGCCACCGTGGCCATGGACCTGTCGCCGCTGATCCAGGATGACACCCGCGACATCATCGAGTATGTTACCGCTTTCATTCAACAGTTCGAGGCCGACGTCCGCAGCAAACTGGCCGCACGCCTGCCGCTTAAAAGCACGCGCGGGAACACACGCCCGAATGGCTGAGGGCTGACGCCACATGCGGCGGCGGTCCCGCAGGCACCCCGGTACGGAGCACCCCGGAGACGCAAACCCATGGAAGTCATTATTCAGTCTACGCCCGAACATGCGGCCCACCAGGCCGCCGTGCGGATCGCCCAGTCGATCCGGCGCAAGCCCGCCCTGGTGATCGGACTGGCCACCGGCAGTACGCCGCTGCGCCTGTATGACGAGCTTGTCCGCATGAACCGGGAGGAGGGGCTCGACCTCAGCCAGATCACGACCTTCAACCTGGACGAATATCTTGGGCTGCCCGCCACCCACCCCGCCTCGTATCGCCGGTTTATGCAGGAGAATTTCTTTGGCCGGACCAACATCAACCCGCAGCGCACCTTCGTGCCGGACGGCATGGCAGCGGATATTCCGCTTCACTGCCGCGAATACGAGGAGCGCATCAAGGCCGCCGGCGGCATTGACATTCAGGTTCTCGGCATTGGTTCGGACGGCCACATCGGGTTCAACGAACCCACCTCGTCCCTGGCCTCGCGCACCCGCGACAAGGTGCTGACCGAGCAAACGCGGCGGGACAACGCGCGTTTCTTCCAGAAGCCGGAGGACGTGCCGTACGTCTGCCTCACCATGGGGATCGGCACCATTCTGGACAGCCGGCAGTGCCTCCTGCTGGCCTTTGGCGCACACAAGGCCGAGGCCGTTGCCGCGGCGGTTGAAGGCCCGCTGACATCCATGATCCCGGCCTCGGCGCTGCAATTGCATGCGGATGCCAAGGTATATGTGGACGAGGCGGCGGCGGCCAGGCTGAAGCTGCGCGACTACTACGACTACGCAGTCAAGCACTCTCCCTAGGAGACTGTCGGTCTTAGACCTTGGATCGCTCTGAAGCCTCTTGCCGACAGTCTCCTAGAAAGGGAAACCCGCCGTAAACGGTTGGCGAATGGCTCAAAAGCAAGAAAACTGGCTGTTTTGCCGGAGCTTTGGCTGCCGCTTGCGCCAAGAACCGGCGCATGGCGGCGGGTTTCCTGGAACTCAAAAACGACCAGTTTGCCAGCTGCGAGTCAGAGGGAATCCCCCGCCAAACACTGGACATCAGCAAAAACCAACCACCTGGCAGGGAAAGCGCAGTCATTCTGCCTGTTTTGTGAGGTGTCGCAACCCGCTATCCGCGGGTTGCCAACTAGCAGCCTGGTCGGCAGAAGGTTTGTACTTCCAGCAGGCTAAGCCCGACCAGGCTGCTAGAGTTCGATCCGCTCGCTGATCGCATCCGCACGGGTGCGAACCAGACGGATGTCCTCGCGCCCGGCGCGCTTGAGCACCTCGCGCATGGCGTTCTCGGCCAAGGCCGGCGTGTTGCAGTCAACGCTGAGATGCGCCATGAAAACCACCCGGAGCCGCGGCCCGAGCACGCTGGCGAGCAAATCGGCCGACGCTTCGTTGGAGAGATGCCCCTGACGGCCGAGGATCCGCTGAATCAGCGACCAGGGACGGCCGGAGAGCCGCAGCATCTCGACGTCGTGATTGGCCTCCAGAATCAGCGCGTCGCAATCCGACAGCCGGTTCCGGATCAGCGTGGTAGCCATGCCCAGATCTGTGGCGATGCCCAGGCGCAGCTGACCGTCCGAAATCACGAAGCCCACGGCATCAGCCGCATCATGCGGCACCGAAAACGGCTCGACCTGCAGCCTGCCGACGGGAAACGGCGATCCGGTCTCAAAAATCTTCCAAACCAGATCCGACCGCTTAGTGACCTGGTCAATGCCGGCAGCGGTCCCTTCGTTGGCGTAAAACGGCAGGGCATGCCGGCGATGGATCACATCGGCACGCACACAATGATCGGCATGGTCGTGCGTGAAAAGCACCCCGGATATGCCGTCCAACGCCACACCCAGTTGCGCCAGACGGGCGGCGGTCTCCTTGCGACTCAACCCCGCATCAATCAGCAAGCGCGTATCGCCACCTGCCACATAGATGCAGTTGCCATCGCTACCACTGGCCAAAACACAGATCTCCACATTCCCCGTCCTTTCCCAGATCGAACCATACACCACGGTCGCCACGGGAGCAAGGCGCGGTCTACGTCATAGGAGACTGTTGGAATTAGGCCTTGGATCGCTCTGAAGCCTCTTGCCGACAGTCTCCTAGTCCGACAGGC
>JBAXVM010000233.1:0-4691 GCA_037129105.1 bacterium | reverse complement strand
TGGGAACAGCAGGTTGACAACGGCGACATCCCTCCGACTGCCGCGCAAAGCGATCCGGTGCTGCCCACCCAGTTGATCGAGGCGGCTGCCAATTTGCTTCTGTTTCTCCTGCTCTACCGCCTGTACCGGCGCCATCAGGAGCGGCATGGCCTGGTCACCGGCACCTATCTCATGGCCTATGCCGTCATCCGCTTCCTGGTCGAGCCGCTGCGTGGCGACGCACGCCTGCAGGTGGCCGGCGTCTGGTCCATCGGCCAGTTCATCAGCATCCTGCTGTTCGTCGCAGGCGCCAGCATCCTGCTCTGGCGCCGGCGTGCAGCACCCGCGAAAGCTTCTTCAGAATCCAAAACACCTGCGCAGTAACAAAACCAAACCCAATGCCCTCTTCCCCGACAGAAACCAGTACCCCCCCACACACACGACACGTATGCGTCGTGCCTGCAGATGCCGCATGCCAGCGGCTCGATGTCTGGCTGGCAGCAACCCTGCCAGGGTTCTCCCGCTCCCGTGCCCAGATGCTCCTGCGTGCCGGACAGGTAACACGCAACGAAGCCCCCTGCCGGTCCAGCGAAACAATCCGCCCCGGACAAACGTTTGAAGTGCAGGTGCCGCCGCCGGCGCCGGCCATCCCGCAGGCAGAGGCACGTCCGCTTGACATTGTCTATGAGGACGCGGACATCGTGGTGATCGACAAACCCGCCGGTCTGGTCGTGCACCCCGCACCCGGACATGCCGCCGGCACGCTGGTCAACGCCCTGCTCCACCATTGCCAGGACCTGGCCGGTATTGGCGGCATTGAACGGCCCGGCCTGGTGCATCGACTGGACAAGGACACCACCGGCCTGCTGGTGGTAGCCAAGCACGACGCCGCCATGGCCGGACTGGTGCAATCGTTTCAGGCACACCAGATCCGCAAGGAGTATCTTGCCATTGTGCACGCCACGCCCCCGCATGCCAGCGGCACGCTGACCACCCTGATCGGCCGCGACCCGACCAACCGCAAACGCATGGCCGTAGTCCGGGAACATGGCAAAACCGCCACCACCCACTACCGCGTGGAGGAACGCTTCCCTGTTGCCACCCTGGTGCTGGCACGCATTGAAACCGGCCGCACCCACCAGATCCGCGTGCATCTCGCCCGTCTCGGCACACCCATTGCCGGCGATTCGCTCTACGGCGGCACACGGCGCGACCGGAATCTACCGCTGCGCCCCGACCGACCCATGCTGCATGCCGCCCGCCTGGCGTTCACCCACCCCATCAGCGGCAAACCCCTCGCCTTCGAGCGTCCGGTACACGCGGATATGCAGGCCGTACTGGACGCCCTGCGGGAGAGCGCAAAACTAAAACGTCCGTAAAGCGGCTAGCAGCCTGTCGGGCTTAGCCTTCTGGAGGTACAAGCCAACTGCCGATCAGGCTGCTAGCAACTTGGCGGACAGACTGGTCAGATCAGACAACTCCGAGTAAGTCCCTTTTCGACAGCCAACGCGCGGCGATAGGATGACCGATGCGGTCGTGTAAAGACTTTCCTGCGCAAGTTTTCGACAGAGGATGTCATAGCGTTGGGCGTAAGACGCGCCCTTGAATTCGGATATGCAAGTCGTATAGCACCTTTTATGTTACTACTAGTCAAGTTACAGACGCATTTTTCTCCTTGGCGCACTTGGCGTCTTGGCGGTTCGCTTAACGGTAAGGTTTTGGTTTAACCGCCAAGGCGCCAAGACGCCAAGGGGAACGTGCTGTGCGGCGCTCGAAACCGGCGTACGCGCCTGTAAGGCATCAATATGATCAGCCGCGGCAGGTGTGTGTCACGCCGCGGCGACCGTCACGTGCGGGACAAGTCCCAGATCTTCGTGAATGGCGCGGATGATGGCGGCGAGACTGCGGGCGGTGGGGTTTCCCCGGCGGCTCAACTTGCGGTGCAGCGCCTTCTCCTTGGCGCACTTGGCGTCTTGGCGGTTCGCTTAACAATAAGGTTTTGGTTTAACCGCCAAGACGCCAAGTGCGCCAAGGGAGCTATGATCTGATAACACGCCTGAGGCCATACCTCAGCACAGGAACGTTGAAGTTGATTAACAGGCCAAGGGGAAGATTCATGGCCTTGAGATAGGACATAACCTGTGCGGTATGGATCGGAGCCAGTCCGTCCACGGTCTTGAGCTCGACGATCAACTTGTCTCCGGCCAGAACGTCCAATCGCCCCTCTCCGATCTTGTGCCCCTTATACGCCACACAGACGGGCTTCTGTCGTTCGAAGGGTACCCCTCGCAGTTCCAGTTCAACCGCCATTGCCCCTTCATAGATGCTCTCCAGATACCCCGGCCCCAGAATGCGATGTACCTCAATGGCGGCGCCAATCACAGCCGTCGCCAAACGATCAGTCTCTTGATCCGGCTCCTGTCTCATGTGTTCTCCTTGGCGAACTTGGCGTCTTGGCGGTTCGCTTTTTTGTTAAACCGCCAAGGCGCCAAGGAGGCCTTGCTATGCAGTATTTTTTATAGCCACAAATTCCGATCCAGCGACCGGTACTGGATCGCCTCGGTCACGTGCTCCGGCGCGATCACTTCCGTGCCGGCCATGTCCGCGATGGTGCGTGCCACCTTGATGACGCGGTCGTGGGCGCGGGCCGAGAAGTTCATCTCCGTCATGGCCATCTTGAGCAGTTCCTGTGCAGCGCTCGAAACCGGCGCATGCGCCTGCACCTCCTTGGCACCCATGGCGGCATTGCACGCCACGCGCCGGTGTCCGCGAAACCGCTCCTGCTGAATGCGCCGCGCCGCTGCCACACGCTCGCGAATCGCAGCCGACGGCTCGCCGCGGCGCACGTTGCTCAGGTCCTGATAGCGCACGGTTGGCACTTCGATATGGATGTCGATGCGGTCCAGCAACGGCCCGGAGATGCGACTACGGTAGTTCTGCACCTGCGTGGTCAGGCAGCGACACTCCCGGCGCGGATCGCCGCGATAGCCGCACGGACAGGGGTTCATGGCGGCCACCAGCATAAACCGGCAGGGAAAGGTGGCCGTGGCTGCGGCGCGGGAAATCGTCACCTGGCCATCCTCCAGCGGCTGCCGCAGCACCTCCAGCACGTTGCGGTGAAACTCCGGCAACTCGTCCAGAAAAAGCACGCCCCGGTGCGCCAGGCTCACCTCCCCCGGCAGCGGGTGCGCGCCGCCGCCCAGCAAGCCGGCATCCGAGATGGTGTGGTGCGGCGCGCGAAATGGCCGGCTGGAGATCAGGGCCTGGTGACACTTGAGCGTGCCGGCAATGCTGTGAATCTTGGTCGCCTCGAGCGCCTCCTCCAGCGCCATGGGCGGCAGCACCGAGGCCACGCGGCGCGCGAGCATGGTTTTGCCGGTCCCGGGCGGACCCACCATGAGGATGTTATGCCCGCCGCTCACGGCCACCTCGATTGCGCGCTTGGCACTCTCCTGCCCCTTCACGTCCGCAAAATCGTCGGCATGCTCCTGCTCCTGCCGGCAGAGCGCCTCCAGATCCACCCGTCGCGGCTCAATGCAATGTCCGCCAGCCAGAAAGTCCACCGCCTCGCGCAGATGCGTCACCGGAAAGATATCGATGCCGCTGACCACGGCCGCCTCCTCGGCATTCTCGGCGGGCACCAGCACGCCGCGCTTCCCCAGGCGACGCATCTCCATGACGATTGGAAGCACGCCACGCACGCGCCGCACCTCGCCGCTGAGCGCCAGTTCGCCGACCATGCCATAGTCCTCCAGATGTGGCAGGTGGGCCTGCTCGGAGGCCACGAGCATGCCCACGGCAATGGGCAGATCGAAACTGGGCCCTTCCTTGCGCACATCGGCCGGCGCGAGGTTGATGGTGGTGCGCCCCATGGGCGGCTTGAAAGCCGAGTTCAGCACCGCGGTCCAGACCCGGTCCTTGCTCTCCCGCACCGCCGCATCCGGCAGCCCGACAATCACCACGGAAGGATCGCCAAATCCTGCGTTGACCTCAATCTCCACGGCATAAGCATCCACGCCATACACCGCCCCCGAATATACCCGTGCAAGCATTGGTTACCTCATCTTTCGATTCGCGGATACACGGTATGCATTGTCATTTTCATGCGCCCTACGATGCCGATTTTTTTACCACGAAGAACACGAAGAACACGAAGGGGTTAGAAGACTAAACGCTTTATGCCGGACTTTAGCTGCGAAACATTGAAGTTGATCAGAAGTCCAGTTTTGATGCCGGCAAGTTTCATGTACGTAATTAACTGTGACTGATGAACTCCCAGAATGGAATTAACACTCTTGAGTTCCAGAATCAATGCGTCTTGAACCAGCACATCGACACGGTAACCGCAGTCTAATCTGAGACCTTTGTACTTCACAGGCAATGCATGTTGAAGCTTAAAACCTATCCCCGCCAGGCCAAGCTCATATGCCAGACATTGCTCGTAGGCGGACTCCAGTAATCCAGGACCGAGCAAACGATGAACTTCAATCGCACATCCAATTACGCGATTCGATAGAGCATCAAATTCCATACTCTCCCCCTTCGTGTTCTTCGTGTCCTTCGTGGTAAAAACGCCACCGTTGTGAGTCGGGCAAAGCCCGTCGAAGTCTCACCCGCATTTCGCCAGCTCATCCAGCGGGCTGATGGCGGAGGTTGACAGGCTGCGCATGACATGGGTGTAGATCATGGTCGTCTCCACGCTCTTGTGTCCG
>JBAXVM010000232.1:0-4769 GCA_037129105.1 bacterium | reverse complement strand
ACGGCGTAAAGCCGTCTCTACCCAAATGCAAGTCAATGAATTGCAGATGCGCCCGCGCAACCGTTCTCTGGAAGAGGGCACGGAAAAGGCCGCTCCGTGCTTCCGTGTCTCCAGCGAAGCGGGTGGTGAATATACGCGAAGTCAGTGAAACGGATTCTGCTGCAAAACCCCATCACGACCGGCGGCAAAATCAAGGATTGTACAGGATGCGCCCGCACGTCTGGCAGACCACCAGGCTGTTGTTGCGGCGGACCACATGCGCCACAGAAGGCGGCTGGGTGAGGTGACACCCGCCACAGGCGCTGCCTTCCAAAGCCACCACCGGTGGCCAGCGGCGCTCCAGCAAACGCCCATAGACAACCGCAAAAGTGTTCGGCACGGCCTTGAGTGCTTCCTGACGTCCGGCCTCAGCCTGCCGAATTTCCGCCTGCACGACCGCAAGGCGCGCGTCCAATTCCTTCTGGTAGCCATCCACCACGGACTTGTCGTTCTGCAGCACTTTATCGCACTCGCTGACGCGCGCACGCGCCGGCACGAGGTTGTCCATGGCATATACCTGCCGCGACTCAAACGATTCGATCTGACCCTCGATGGTGGCGATCTCCAGATTCATCGCCGCGAACTCTTTGTTCGTCTTAAGGGAGACCTGCTGCCCGCGCAGCGTATTGATCTTATCGCGGCGCGCCTTGACTTCCAGTTCCGCCTCGTCGACACGTGCCTGCGCAGCCCGGAGCGCGGTTTGCGCCTCCGCCAGCGCGGTCTGCGCCCCGGCAAGCCGGCTCTTTTCCTGTTCCTTGCGGAGCGGAATGTCTCGCGCTTCCTGTTGCAACGCGCGCAAGCGCGAATCTATTTCCTGGAGAACCAGCAACGGTTGAACAATACTCACACCACCTCCAAGCCAAGCGCCGAAAGTTGTAAAGAACGAGACATACACTTTAGCTGGTTATGCCCCCGGCGTCAAACGGAACACCAAACAAAAGTGCACGCTTGATCCATGCACACCGGACTGGCATCATGTCAACCGCCATCCAACACGGGAGACCCCCATGCACAGCCGCTTGCCACTGACGCCGGACCGCATCGTAGAGATGGCCAGCGCGTTTTATGAATCTGCCACGCTGTTTGCCGCCCTGGAGTCCGGCCTGTTCACCTGCCTGCAGGGAACGGGCGGCGCCACCGCGGACGAAGTCGCGGCGCGTTGCCGGCTGTCGCCCCGCGGCGCACGCCTGCTCCTCGATGCCTGCACCGCGCTGGCGTTGCTCACCAAAAACAGCGATGGCTATACCAATTCGCCCGCGGCAGCGCTCACCCTGGTTCCTGGCGCCGCCCATGACCTCACACGCGCCATCCGCTACAACTGCGACGTCTATCCCGCCTGGGGCCGCCTGCCGGAGTTTGTGCGCACCGGCCAGCCGGTGGAAGCGCCGTCGCTGCACCTGGGCGATGACCTGGAGCGCACGCGTCGCTTCGTGCAGGCCATGCACGGCCGCGCGCTCGGGATCGGACGCTCCGTGGTCCCCCTGCTCGATCTTTCCGGCTGCCGCAACCTGCTCGACCTGGCCGGCGGCCCCGGCACCTATGCTGTGCTCATGGCCCAGGCCAATCCCGAACTCCGCTGCACCGTGCTCGACCTGGCGCCCATCGTACAGGTGGCCGCCGAACTGATCGCACAAGCCGGCATGTCCGATCGCGTGCACACCCTGGCCGGAGACTACCACGCGCCCTCCTTCCCCGGCGACATGGACGCCGTCACGATCTTCGGGGCGCTTCACCAGGAATCGCCCGAGGCCATTCGCGGCATCCTCGCGCGCGCCTTTGCGGCACTGCGCCCCGGCGGCCGGATCTTCATCCTGGACCTGATGACCGATGCCACGCACACACAGCCGGTCTTCTCCGCGCTCTTTGCCGTTAACATGGCGCTCACCACTGAAAATGGCTGGGTCTTCTCCGACGAAGAACTCCGCGGCTGGCTCACCGAAGCCGGCTTCATCAACTGCGCCATCCGCCCCGTCCCCCCGCCCATGCCGCATTGGCTGGCCTCGGCGCACAAGGCGTAGCAGCCTGGTCGGGCTTGGCTTTGTGGCGGCACAAACCGTCTGCCGACCAGGCTGCTAATTTCTGGAGAACCGCCAAGACGTCGGGTTGTGAGCGTGTGCCCGCATTAGGGCTGAAGGCTGAAGTGGAAGCGCCTGACGGCGCCACTACGAACGGCCTTGGATGGAGTTTTGAATTAGGAAAGCAGGAAGGCAGAAAAATGCGGGGAGAATGATTCCGGCTTTCCTCGTTCATAACTTCAAGTTACCCCCTCGTTCATTCGCGGCGGCGGCCGCGCGGCGGGCTTGCCTTCAGGCTTCATGATTCCTTATTCGATATTTCTCAGGAATGCCTCTGCAGCACCCTTCCGCTGCGCTGGCCGGTAAAGCGCCCCTGGTTGTAGCAGCAGCGGCCATTGACCCACACCTGCCGCACGCCGCGCGAGTAGGCCTGCGGTGCGGCAAAGGTGGCGCAATCGCAGATGGTTGCCGGATCGAAGCAGACCAGGTCGGCAAAGGCGCCGGGTTCGATCCGTCCCCGCCCCTGCAACCCGAACGCCTCCGCCGGCAGGCTGGTGATCCGGCGGATCGCCTCCGGCAGCGGCAGCAGCCCCTCGTCCTGTACCAGACGCAGAAAACGCGGGAATGTGCCGTACGCACGCGGATGCGGATAATCCGCGGCCAACGGCCCTTCCAGCGCGCGAATGGAGGCGTCCGACCCCACCATGACCCACGGCTGCGCATAGATACGCCGCAGGTTTGCCTCGCTCATGCCAAAGAAGAAAGCGCTCGTGCGCAGATCATCGCGCTGCAGAATCCAGACAATGGCTTCCCCCGCGGAACAGCCGCGCGCGGACGCCACCGCGGCAATCGTCTGCCCGCGCAGCGCCCGCAGCTCCGGATGCATCGCGCCGCCCACCACGACCCCTGCCCACGCGTCCGATGGTCGCCCGCCATCGAGGTCCGCAGCCATGCGGGCGCGATCCGCCGGGTCGGCCAGCCGCGTCCGGATCGCGGCGTTGCCACCTGCCACGGCCCAGTCGGGCAGCACGACATCCAGATCGGTGCATCCGGCCACGTACGGGTACCGGTCCGCATGCACGACCACGCCCTGCCGGCGCGCTTCCTCGATGCGCCCGAACACGTCATCCAGCTTGCCCCAGTTGCGCTCACCAGAAGTCTTGAGATGGGAAATCTGCACGCGGATGCCGCACGCGCGGCCAAGGTCCAGCACCTCGTCGAGCGCCTCCAGCAACCGGTCGCCTTCGCTGCGCATATGCGTGGCATACACGCCACCCCGCGCCGCCGCGGTCTGCGCCAAGGCCAGCACTTCATCGGGTGTGGCATAGCGCCCGGGCTGATAGATCAGCCCCGTGCTCAACCCGCTGCCGCCTTCGTCCAGCGCCTGCGCCAAGTGCTGCTGCATCGCGCGCACTTCATCTGCCGTGGCTGCGCGCGATTCATACCCCATCACACCGGCGCGCAGCGTATTGTGCCCGATCAGCAGCACAGCATTCACTGCCGGCCGTACCTGCTCCAGGAGCGCGCGATACTCGGCCACCGTAGCCCACGTGGCGCCGGGGAGAGCGTGTGGCGTGTCGCGTGTCGGGTGGCGGGATTCCGAAGACCGACTTCCGTCTTCCGTCTTCCGTCTTCCGCGCTCCGGATACACAAACGCCGCCCAGTCCGAGGGGAGGCGCCCGCGCCCGAATATGGGCGCAGCCGAGGCCCCACATTGACCGACGATCTCGGTGGTGACGCCCTGCGACACCTTGCTGGGCGCCTCGGGCTCGATCAATAGAAACGCATCGGAGTGCGAATGTGCGTCAATGAAGCCGGGCGCCAACACCATCCCGGCGGCATCCACGACCTGCGCGGCTGTGGCTGCGGACAGATTGCCAATCGCCGCAATGCGATCGCCGCGCAAACCGACATCCGCCTGCTGCGCCGGCGCACCGGATCCATCGAGGATCATGCCGTTGCGAATGAGGGTGTCGAAGTTTGAGCCCATAACGAATAACACGATTGTCACGCCCCGGCTGGCGGAGCGCTCGCAGCCACGTCCGTGCCTGCCACAGCCTCCTGCAGATGCATGGTGCCGCTGAGAAGCGCTACCACCTGCTGCTGCACAAGGCCAATTTCGTCCATGCGCAGGCGCGGATCGAGAACCGTAAAAATGTCGGCGGTCTTCTTGTGCTCGTAGATGCGCAGGGTGCCGCCGCTTTCATGGGGCTTGGCGTCGCGCTCAATGAGCTGCTTGCCACGCTCCAGCATGACAGCCAGCACGTACACCACATTACGCATGGCCGGATCTTCCAGCAGGATCAGCCGCCGCAGCAGGGCCTCGGCTGTGTCCTTCTTGACCGGCTCCTCCTTGACGATCACATGCGGCGCCTCGTAGGCCCCCTCCCAGAGACTGTAGGGACGCCAGTCGCGTTTTTCGTCGCGCCAGCAGAGCGTGTGATAATCGCGGCGCTCAAAGGTGTCGGGGAGTTCCCGCAGCACCGAGACGCAGGGTTGCTTGTCAGCAAAAGTCAGCTCGCATACACAGCAGGCATGACCACGTGATCGGATGTTCCATTCTTGTGACATGACGTCAGGCAAGATAGCACAACCGCCGGGCGATGTCAGCGCGATGTTGTGCATTCGCGCGGGTCGGTCGCATCTGCGATTCATTGACCTGCCGCGGCATTTGGGTAGAGACGGCTTTACGCCGTCTACCCGCAAATGCCAGAC
>JBAXVM010000231.1:0-4830 GCA_037129105.1 bacterium | reverse complement strand
CGAGCGTGACCGAGAAGGCGCAGGCTGCGGTCGCAACCACGGATGAAGGGGCCAAGCTGGTCAAGGAGAAGGCCGAACTCGATGCCAAGATCAAGGCGTTGACAACACCCTGATGCGGGTGCCCCGCTTGCAGAACCGACGAAGGAGGTTTTGCAAACGTATCCGGTTTTCTATGAGAATGGTTGCATGAATCTATCGTTCCCACGACCCAAGGGCGCGGGGGACGGTGCCATCATGCGAATATGGGACATGCGCATCCGCCTTCGATCACGAGCCTGCCGGGTGGCAGGCTTCTCACGCACACCGGATGGGCAGGGGCGGCGGCGCGCAGGAGTGCGTGCGCCTCCGGGAGCGTGAAGGATCTTCGAATGGACACCAGGCCATCCGGCGCAATAAAACTGCGGCGGAACAATAACGGGGCCAGGCAGGAAAAAAGCTTATAGGCGGTTGGGCTGCGCCGAATATCGCAGAGTAAATAGACTCGCGGCGCCACGCGATCGAGCAGGCGCAGCAGCGCCACGCATTGTTCGTCGGGCAGATGGTGCAGCAGGTGATTGGAAAATACATAGTCCGCGCCATCCAGGTTCCGGGCATCCAGAACATCCGCCTCGCAGAACTGGATTTCCGGGTAGTCACGGTTGGCCGCGCGCGCATATTGCATCACCCGTGGGTCATGTTCTACTGCCGTGATCTGCAGCTTCCACCGCCGCCTGCGACAGCAGTCGATCAGCCACCGGTCGATGTCGCAGCCGCCGGCACCGAGATCGACCAGCCGGTGGGTACGCGACACGTCGCGGGCCAGATCCGATAGGATCCGCTGGCGGAGCACGCTGCGGCAGCGGGAGACGAGCCGGTTGATGGTCTCAAACTGCGCGAGCGTCCGGCACAGCCGTTCCCCGGAACAGTCGGGCTTGTCCATCTCCTCCACGAGACGGGCGCGGCAGGAGAAATCGAATGCCGTCATGCCATCCGTTTCACCAGCAGGAGCTGCTGGATGATGCCGCCGAAATATAATCGGGTCGACGTGATTTCGAACCGCTGCGCCTGAAACATTTCCGCCAGCTGCCGGCGGTCCGGAAACTGGGCCAGGCTGTCGGCAATGTACGTATACACGGCCGGGTCGCGATGATAGAGCACACCCCAGAAGCCCCCCCAGCAGCGCAGCAAAAACAGCTCGAAAGCCTGTCGCCGGCTGCCCTGCGGTTTGGAGAAATCGAGGAAGGCGGCCGTTCCGCCCGGTCGCAGAATGCGGTGGATTTCGCGTATGGCTTCCGTGAGATCACCTGCATTGCGCAGGGCGTATCCGCCCGTGATGATGTCGACGGACGAGGGTGCCAGCCCGGTGTTTCCCAGATCGCCCGCCTGCAAGTGAATGTTCGCGAATCCGGCCGTCCGGGTGCGCGCCTTGTCCAGCATGTCGGCTGACAGATCCAGGCCGATGACCCGGGCATCCGGGTATTTTACGGCGAGCCGCAGCGTGAGGTCCCCGGTGCCGCAGGCCAGATCCACACAGACGCGGACTGACGCGGATGGCAGATTGCGCACCAGGCGATCCTTCCAGGCCGAGTCGCAGCCGAGCGAGAGCATGCGTGTGATGGTGTCGTAGCGCGGCGCGACAATTGCAAAAATCGCCTGGTTGAGCAGGCGCTTGGCGTGCGGCTCGGAAAGTCGTTTCCGGACATGGAGCAGGGGGGGGCGCATCATGGCAGGCCGCCTTTTGATAACAACGCCCGGGTTCCCGGAATCGTCAGCATGGCAAAATGACGTGGCAGGAATCGGGCCAGGGGGCTTCCCAGCAGCACGTATCTCAGCACAAGCGCTCGCAGCGCCGAAGCGATCCTTCCGGTCCGGGTGCCCAGCCACATGCCGCGTGCCGCGCGGTTGGCTGCGACTGTAAAGGCCACGCGTCGTTTGGCTGCATAGCGGGCAAAGAGCGGCTCATGCGGCACCTGCGTCTGCAGCAGGCCTTTCAGGATGTTCGCCAGCATCCAGACGTCCGCCAGTCCGGTATTCATCCCCTGGCCGCCGATGGGGCTCATGACATGCGCGGCATCGCCGCATAACACGGCGCGGCCGGAAAAGAAGGTCGCGGCCAGTTGGCGCTCGGGTGTGAACGAGCTGTGCCACACCTCCTGCGCCGGATCCAGGCGCACGCCGGCAATCGCGTGGATCCGCTGGACCATCGTGTTGGTGTCCCGCTCCGTGCCGGACGCGCGCACGATCCACCGGCGCCGCGGGCCGGGCAGCGGAAAGGACTCCACCGAACCCTCTGGCGTAAAGAACAGGTGCGCCTCGTGTGTCCACGTAGTGGTCTCGGGGAAGTCGCCCATGATAAAGGATACGGGGTAGAGATCGCCGGCACGCGCAATGCCCAGCAGCGCGCGCATCCGGCTCTTGTTGCCATCGCAGGCCGCGGCAAAAGCGGCGATGATTTCTGCGCGGCCGCCGGTGTCCGTATGGATGGCGTGCACGGTAATGGCATCCGCTGTCTGGTCCACGGCCGAGACTTCATGGCCATCCAGAATTTGCACAGAAGGGTAATCCGCCAGCCGTTCCCGCAGCAGGCGCATCAGCTCGCCTTGCGGAATGGAGAGCACAAAAGAGTAGGGGGGCGGCAGCGTGGAGAGGTCCAGCGCGCCGAGGATCGCGTCCTGGTCATGCACGACGGCACGGGTTACCTGACAACCGGTCTGTATCATCGGTGCGGCCAGCCCGATGGCCTCGAACATTTGCAGGGATGGCGGCATGACGCCGATGGCCATCGAGGGGATAGTTTGCGCGGTGCGCTTTTCCAGCAGAATGACGGAACGGCCGGCCTGCCCGAGCAGGTTAGCCAGGAAGAGACCGGTGGGCCCCGCACCGACAATGACGACATCAGCGGAATATGTTTGTGTGTTGGCGAACATGGTGCTCAGGAGAACTCAACCAGCATGGCGAACGCGGAGAAACCGGCCCCGAACGAGAGGAGCACGCCCAGGTCGCCGCGCTGCGGCCGGCCCTGTTTCAGGATTTCCTGCAGCGCAAACAGCACCGTCGGGGAGGACATGTTGCCGTATTTCCGGAACACTTCTCTTGAAAATTGCAGATTAGCATCGGACAAGCCGAGCCCGCGCCCAACCTGATCGAGCACCGCGGTGCCGCCGGCATGCACGGCCCACCAGGCGATGGCATCCTGACTGTAGTTATTGCGTGCCAGCAGCCGCTGCAGGACTTCGCTGGCGGTTTTGGCGCCGATCGTCGGAACTTTTGTGGTCAGCACATTCCGGAGCCGTCCGCCCTCCTGGCGGTAGTGAAGCTGGTTGCGATACTGCGGGAAGATGCCGGCTTCCGAGTCCAGCACCCGGATCCGGCCGGGGGCTGTGACGGCGTCGTCCACCTGCACCACGGCCGCTGCGGCGCCATCACCGAAAATGCAGTTGCTGACAACGAGCGCCGGATCTGCCCCCATGAACAGCGTGGCCGAGCAGATTTCCACGGCAATGCTGAGCACCGGTCCCTTGCCAGCCAGAGCCATGTGGCAGGCGGCATCCAGATTCGGCAGGGCCCCACCACATCCCATGCCGGCAATGTCGAGCGTCCGGATGTGATGGGGCAGCTTGAGGTCTTCGGCCAGGTACGAAGTCAACCCGGGGCAACGGTACCCGGTGCACGTGTTCACCACGAGTCCGCCGAGCTTTTCCGGCGCAAGACTGGCGTTTGCGAGAGCCTGGGAAGCTGCAGCGGCGCCGGTCTGTCGCGCGTACTTGAGAAAGCGTTCATTCAGCCGGTCCGGATTGGTCTCGCAGGCATCCGCGAGTTGGTCGAGACCGACATAGCGCCCCTGGATCTGCCCTTCCAGCAGCAGACGCTGATAGAGGGCACGTTCTTCCGTGCCGAGTTGAAACAGCGAAGAATACACCTCAAACGCTTGTTGTTGCGTAACGTACAAGGGCGGGTTGGCTGTGCCAAGCGAGCGAAGGATGGGTTTCATATGGCGTGTGATAATATCACGTGGCGTTTGTTCCCGTACAAGGCGTTTTTCGGTTGAGATCACGGCAGGACGGGCCGGCCAACCAACGGTCCCGCAGGTCCCGTTGTACTTGGACGTGACGGTTGTTTGGCGGTGGGATTGACGCGTCCATCGGTTTCTGCAATGCTTCTCCCATTGAGATCGTTGTGTCAGACCGATTCCGGCAAGTTTTCGGCCCGCGCGGGCCGGTGCCGCTCGGGGCTGCCTAAAAGCGATTTCTTGTCAATTTATCAATGGTCTGTGATGAAAAGGACCGTGCTGAAGGGTGTCATACGTGAAGTCAGGCAAGCTGATTCGACGGTACGAGCACAACGGCTTTCGTGGATGGGTCGTGTCGACCAAGCGGCGCGGGCGCCGCTGGGTCAAATACTTCTCGGACAGGACGGCGGGGAGGATGAACGCGTTGCGGTGCGCTCGTGAGTATCGCGACCAATTGCACTCCCTGCTTCCTCCGCCCACCAAGGTTAAGCGAACGTACGTGCTGAACACCACGGGTGTGGTTGGCGTGGCTCTGGTCGATGAGACCACTCGTGCCGGCAAGCCCTTTGCACGATACGTCGCAAGTTGGCCGACGGCGTCTGGCGCCCGCGCCAAGGTGACTTTCTCCTTGGGGTTGTACGGAAAGTCCGAAGCGAGGCGGCTTGCCGTTCGAGCCCGACGGCAGGGTTTGGTCAAATTGGGCGTCATGCGCCGCACGGGCAAATGACCCCACACTGCGGGCGGGCGGCTGTCACTTTCTCGGACGTTTAGTTTTCTTCATCAATATTTTGCCTGCAGGTCGGCCCGGCGATGGGCTGACGCGGTGGACGGACAGTACATTC
>JBAXVM010000230.1:0-4864 GCA_037129105.1 bacterium | reverse complement strand
GCGTCTTGGCGGTTAAAAACGCGGCTTATGTGGTGCTTCAGGAAAAGACCATGCCATGGCACCGGGGCTGGACTGCGTCGGCTGTCTCTTCCTGACGGATTGTGGTATGATGGATCCCCGTTGGAGAAACATGGCATGAAAACAATTCGCCTTCTTTGTCTGGCCCTGCTGGTGTTGGGGTTGTTCGCGGTGCTGCAGCTTCCGGATGTGCCTGCGGACCGGCCGGAACAACGGTATCTGCGTTTGCCGGAGAATGATTTTGCGGCCATCGCAAATCGTGCCTGGCTGGCCGGGCAGCGAGGCACGGCGCTGCTGTTGCTGGACTATGCCACGGAGCAGCGGTTGGTTGGCGCCACGAATTGTACGCAAATGCGCGCCGTTTATTTGGCCGCCCTGCTCGATGACACCACGCCCGGTGGTTCGCTGACGATCTTTGGCCTGGCGATTCCTGCGACCGGCGTGAACGGGTATCAGGGGCTGGCCGGGCAGTCGGTGTCCGACTATTTCGCCTATGGCGGCGGCGCGCAGGGGTGGCAGTCCGGCAACAGTCCCGACGTGTTTCAAACGCTGGTGCGAGAGTCCCGCAATGCCGTGGTTTCGGTCTTCCCGCCTGCCGGGCCTGCCCTGATCCTCGTCTCGGCGGCGCGCGCCAATGAGGCACTCCACCCCACGCTGGTCAATCAGCTGAGTCAGGCGTTGCTGTTCGTGCGGGCGGAGCCCACCAATGCCCTGGCCGCCTTTGCCGTGCAGGAGTCCGTCATGCCGATTCAGCAGTTGGGCCGGCCGTGTAAGTCGTGGGCGGTGTTCCAGCTTCTGTTGCGGAGTGCGGCCAGCGTGGACCAGGTCAAGCTGTTGGCGCGCGTGGCGGCTGCCACGCCGGAAAGTGCCCGCAAGCTGGCGCAGATTCTGGCCGTCACCGAGACGGCGGCGCCGGATTTGACCAGTCTTTGCATCGGCTTTGTGATGCAGCACGGTGTGGCCGGGCTAAACAACCTCCATGCGGCGCTGGCCAAAGGGCCGGCCGGGTTGCAGCTGGTGTTGCGCACCCCCGCGCTGCCGGCTGCCACGCTGAATGCGACAGCACTGGACGCGTCGAATCGCCAGGGGTTTGGCGGAACCTGGTGGGAGACGCAACAGGCGCAGCTCGGACGAGTGGCCCTGCTGCTGAAGTACGTACTGACGGCGCTGCTCTGCGCCGCGATCTTTGTCTTGCTGATTCCCTGGCCGTTGTTTCGCGACACGTTTGCACCTGCCACGCCACTGGCTGGCTTGGGCGTCGGACCGTTATTCCGCGCCTACTGGCTGGCCATCGTGCTAGCGGCCTTGGCCGTCTGCCTGCTGCTCATGCTTCCGTCCGTGACGCCGCCGCTGCCTTCCAGTGCGCCGGGGGCCAGCCCGGATCTGACGGCCGGCGCCGGGGGTGCGGCATCGGCCGCGGTGGGTGCGGCGGCGACGCCGGAAAAGAGCCAGGCCGCCTCTCTGGTGTTGCTGCTGCTCGCAATCCTGATTGTGCAGGGCGGCTGCTACTGGATTGCCCGGCGCAAGATCCGGGAGGTGGAACTGGGCGTATCTGATGCCGGGGCGGACAAGTCGGGGGCGAAGGGCGATCCGGATGCCGCGGCCGTGGCCGCGCTGAAGCTCCGCCGGCTGGAGAACCTGGACATCTTCTTTGATCTGCCGTTGTACTGCGGCCTCGCCCTGACGATCTTTGCCTTCATCCTGATCACCACGTTCGGCGCAGGGGTCAGCCGCTTCCTCGCCTACGGCTCCACCTTTGTGGGGATCATCTTTGCCGTGATCCTGCGTGTCGCGTACCTCTATCCGCTGCGCGAGAAACTCATCAACAGGTTGGCCCGATGAAACCGGCCCTGCTCGTGATCATCATGGATTTTCTGGTCTCCTCGCTCCTGCTGTTCATCAGCGGGCCGGGGTTGCCGGCGGAGGTCCGTCGAACTGCGGTCCGGGCGCCGGTGGTCGAGTCGGCGCCGGATTTTGCACCTGCCGCCATGTTTGCCATGGAGCAGCAGTGGGCGCAGGAGTACCAGCAGCAAGCCGCAGCCGCGCATATTGCCGCACAGGCGGACCAACTGGCCGCGCTCAGCGGCCGCGCGCGCGCGTTGGCGGAAAACAAAGAGCAGCTCGCTTCCCGCGTGGCAGCCCGGGAGAGCCAGCTGTCCGAGAGCGAGAACGCGCTCGCCAACCTGCGCAGCGAGCGTGCGCGCCAGGACGATGCCTTGCGCCAGGCGCAGGAGTCGCGCACGGTCCTGCAATCCGAGCGCGATGCGGTGGCTGCGCAGAAGGCGGAGGTCGCACGCCGGCTGCAGGAGACGCTGGACCAGAAGAGCGCCCTGGCAGAGCAGGCGCAGCAGATGCGCACCCGCATCAGCCAGCAGGAAGCCACCATTCAAAAGCAGAACGATACGCTGGCCAGCCAGCAGGCTGCCTTGCAGCGTGAGCTTCATGACCTGGCAGATGCCCAGCGCCACGTCGGGAAGACGGCCGACGAGATCCGCCGCGACCAGCTCGCGATGTGGACCAACATGACCGCCGGTGCTGCAGCGCTGGGCGCCGAAATCAGCACAGTGCAAACCCAGCAGCAGGTTCTGGCCGGCGGCCTGAGTCAGGTGGACGCGAAGCTGGCCCGCACCGAATCACGGCAGATCGGCCCCTTTGCCCGGTTCCGCGACGCACGCGTGTCGCTCGACATCGTCATTCGCGCGCAGCGCGCTGGCAGCGACGCGGCCGCCCAAGCCGCCAGGCCGTACGCAACACACGCCACGCTGCACGCGCCGCTTTTCGCCGCCGCCGGAGGCCGTTGGCTGGCCGCACATGCCGACGAACTGGGTCTGATGTGGCCCGCGGATTACCGCGTGACGGCGGTGACTTTTCAGGTTGCGCCGCCCGGCACCAACGGCCCGGCCGCGGTTCTGCCCGGTCCGCTGCTGGTGGCCGCCGGCGAATGGCGCATGGCCTGTGTGCGCCTGCCGGACGGAGCCACGCTGCCGGGTGTCACGCCGGCACCCTTGTTGGGACGGGCGGGGCTGGAGAAACGCGGCCTGCGCGACATCTATCTGTTCAAGCGCTCCATTGAGGGACTGGGCGCGCCCGTGGAAGTCGCGCTGGATTTGAACCGTCCCGGCTATCTTCTGATTCGCAAGAACTATCGCGGGTGGATCAACTTCCTGGCCCGTAACCTGGTGGTCAGCTCGGAGGCGCGGCCCGAGGCCGGTGACTGCCTGGTCACGGCCGAAGGCGAATTCATCGGCCTGATGCTCGACGACACGCGTGGATACATCTTCTCCGAGAGCGACCTCACTACGCCCGGCAGCGTCATACCGCTCGCCGATCCCGCCGCCTTCGGGCGCGAAGCCACGGCGTGGAAGGCGAAAGGCAAGATGGAAAGATGAAGAGGAAAGACAAAGCAAGGTCAGACAACCTTACCTCTCCCCATTTGCCGTGATCTACGAGGAGTTGGATAAGTTCTTGCGGTCAAGCACGCTGCATAGCGGCGCAAGCGCTTAGACATCGGGTTGCATTCGGAAAATGGAAATGGCACCTTTTAAGAAACCGGCACACAGAAGCGACAAGAAGAAAGGGAATTTTTTTACCACGAAGGACACGAAGAACACGAAGAATCCGTTAATTGCGATAGCCCTTCGTGTTCTTCGTGTCCTTCGTGGTAAAAAATTATGTTCTATGCTTTTCGCCTTGCTATCACATCTCACCCGAAGATCTGCGTAATCTGCGGACAACAAACCGAATTCTAAAAACCCAGCAAATGGTGTCACGCCAATTTCCGGGAGGTAAAGTTGTCTGAAGGTGCGCAAGCCATATGGCCGCCTGCCCAAGGACTTCTGCCTTCCAGCGACTGGCCGCGGTGCCTCGCTTGGTTCGCAGTTCTATTTCGTCTTGTTACGCTCGTTGAGAAGAAAAAAGCGGAGTAGGCGTTCGGCTCGCATGACATGCAACAGGTAAACCGTATCGCCCTCAATTCGGTAGAAGACGCGACCTGGCGAGACAATGACTTCGCGATAGAGGGTCTGGGGCAATTCGGAAGGGCATTTACCGGATTTCGGAAATCGTTCGAGCCGCTCCACGCACGCGAATACCTGCTCAACAAGATGGGCCGCCGCCACCGGGTTGTCCAGTGCGATATAGTCGGCGATGGCATCGAGATCGCTCAATGCCGGTTCAGTCCAGATCAGACGAGCCACTTCTTCATTCTCCGCTTGGCGTCTGTTTGTGTCAGCGTTCGGTTTTCGAGGATGGCCCGTTCGCCTCGGGCAATGCCCTCGAGAATGCACATCCTGTCCTGCATGAGTTCAAACATAGACACGTCAACCAGATAGGCAGACGGGGCGCCATGTTCGGTGATCAGGATAGGGTCTTTCGATTGATGTAAGTCCGCCAGTATCCGTGTGGCCTGGCGTTTCAGTGTTGTAACAAGTTCCGTTCTCATAATGTGATACTATAGTGATACTCGGCTCGGGTGGCAAATCGTTTTTTTGGTCATTCTCTTCTCCTGCGAACGTTCATCGATCACACGCGGCCGCCAATCCCATGACTCATGCCTGCCTGCAACCGGCCGCGGGTGCATCGCTTGGTTCGCGTGGATTATCTCCGTTTCAGAACGTTGTGCTAAGCATGAACTGATCGACTCGGTGCGGATAGCTGAAAAACAAGCGCCTTCTTCTGTCTTCGAAATCGAAATCGCCGCCAACGGCCGTTTGACCGCTATCTCAAGCAAATCCGGCGCTTGTCACGTATCCATTGCGAGTCACGCGCTTCTTCTTTCGATTTCGAGTGCGATTTCGATTTCGATTGCGATTTCGGTTTCGATTGCGATTCTCGATTACGATTTCGA
>JBAXVM010000023.1:0-19234 GCA_037129105.1 bacterium | reverse complement strand
CCCAATCCGCGAAATCCGCGCTATCCGTAGCTGAAAATCTCCGTCGGAGTTGGTAGGTGTTTGACGCATATCACCGGCTTGCCGGTGCTTCGCTTCATGAAAAATATTCCGGGTGTTGTGTGTAAAATTTAGGCGCTTCCGGGTTTGTGGGGGGGAATTGTTTGGGCATGGATAGCTCCCACACTTCGTCGCACACTTTGTCGTCTACGCTTCGTCGCACACTTTGTCGGCTCTTCCAGTTCGGCGGCTTGAGCATCGCCCCGCTGGATGAGCTGGAAAAATGCGGGTGAGGACGTTACAGGACAAAGAATCATTCAGTACTGGGCATCCCCTTTGCTCTTAGCTTAACACCTTATGCCCTCAGCCGCCGGCTTCGGCCAGCCGCACAATCCCGGACACATCGAGGATCATGCCCGGCCGGCCGTCGGCCATGATGCTGGCGCCGATAATCCCGGGGAGCTGCCCCAGCGAGTCGCCCATGCTCTTGATGACCGTCTGGCTCTGCCCCAGCAGGCGGTTGACCTTCAGGCCGGCCTGCCGATTCTCGAACTCGACCACCACGACCACCACCGGGTCTGCGGACGACGCATGCGTCTGCGGCAGGTGGAAGATCCGCGCCAGATCATAGAGCGGCAGCAACCGGCCGCGAAACTCCACGACCGTGCCGCGCCCCGTAACCGTGGTAATCTGCCCCGGCTGCGGCTCGAAAGACTGGACGATTGACAGGGTCGGCAGGATGTAGATCTCTTCGCCGACCTCGGTCAGCATGCCATCAATAATGGCCGTGGTGAGCGGCAGCACCAGGGTGAAGGTGGCCCCCTGCCCGAGACGTGACTCGATGAGGACTTTGCCGTGCAGCGACTCGATGTTTCGGCGGACCACGTCCATGCCTACGCCGCGTCCGGAGACGTCGGTAATAATCTTCGCGGTCGAAAAACCGGCCTCGAAGATCAGGCTGAAGACATCCTGGTCAGACATGCCGGCGCCATCCTTGATCATTCCCTTCTCGATGGCCTTGGCGAGGATGGCATCCCGGTTCAGCCCCTTGCCATCATCCGCAATCTGAATGCAGACCGAACCGCCCTGATGAAACGCCCGCAGCGTGATGCATCCGGCCGGATTCTTCCCGGCGGCGCGGCGGTCCGCCACGGACTCAATGCCGTGGTCCGCCGAGTTGCGGATCATGTGGACAAGCGGGTCGCCGAGCTTGTCCACCATGCTCTTGTCAATTTCGGTCTCCGCGCCCTCCATGCGAAAGTTGATCTGCTTGCCCGATTTTTTAGAAAGGTCGCGAATCAGCCGCGCCATCTTCTTGAAGGTTGCGTCCACCGGGATCAGGCGCATCGACATGCTCATGTTCTGCAGCTGGCGCGTGATCTTGGTCAGCAGGGACAGGTTGCGCTCGAGGCTGCGGGAGTGGAGCGCCCGGATCTCCGGGCTGTTGATCACCATGGACTCGGTGATCACCAGTTCGCCGATGGTATCGAGCAGATTGTCGATCTTCTCGGTATCCACCTTCATGCTGGGCTTGACGAGCATCGCGGCCTTGGCATCCCCGGCTGCAGCCGGGCCACCTGCGGCCGACTGGGCCACCTCGTGTTCGGCTACCTCCTCCGTGTGCTCGCCGGCTTCCGGTATTGCCGCCGTCGCCTCTTGCGCCGGCCGTGCCGGCGCTGCGGTCCGGGCCACCGGCGCGGATGCCGCCGCGATGCCGCCTTCCTGCACGCACCGCAGTTCCGCGATCAATTCCGCCACATGCCCGGACACGGAGAGCTCGGTTCCATCCTGCAGCGCGCGTCCGAGATCGCCCATTAACTGCTTCAGGAGGTCCAGGGCGCGGAACGTAACGTCTGCGACGCGCCCGCTGAACACATTGCGGTCCTTGCGCACGTCGTCCAGCAGACTTTCCGCCGCATGGGCAAGTTCGCCGATCGGCGCGAGGCCAATAAAGCCGGACACGCCCTTGATGGTGTGAAACGCACGAAAGACGGCCCCGATGGCATCCTTGTTTGCCGGATCGCGCTCGAGTCGCATCAGGTTCTCGTCCGCCGCATCAAAATGCTCCTGCGCCTCTCCGACAAAATCAGCGGCCAGCGAACGATCCCCGATCGTGACCAAAATATTGGCTACCGGGGCGGCAGTCGTTTGAACGGCCGGCGCGGAAGCAGCCGGCGCAGAAACACCCCCCGCAGGAACGACCGGCGCGGGTGCCGCGGCCGGGTTCGGCGCGCACACGGGCGCGCGGACAAATTGCGAAAGGATCTCCTCCATGGCAGGCAGGCGCTCCCCGCGGCTATAGGCCTTCACGGCCCGCTCCAGCCAGTCCTTGGCGGCAAACAGAATATCCGCGGAGATCGTTTCGCGCCCCGCCCCGATGGCGCAGTTCAGATAATCCTCCAGCGCGTGACAAACCGTGGCGATATCGGTCACACCGCAGACGCCGGATTCGCCCTTCATGGTGTGGATGGTGCGCCGCAAGGCGGCCAGATGTTCTGCCGCGCCATCGGTCTCAAAGGCCAGGATCGCATCGTCGATTTCCGGCAAAACGGCGAGCTGTTGGGCTACAAAGGCCTGGAAAAGGTCGTCATCCATCACCGAGGCCGCCGCGGCGCCGCCGTCCGAAGTGGCTGACGCCGCCGATTGGGATGGCCGGGGTGGTGCTTCCGCGCAAGCTGGCGCCGCCGGACCACCGGCGGCGATCACCTCCGGCGGGAATTCAGCCGGATGTGCCAGGCACGCAATGGATTGCAAAGCCGAGACCGTCTGCACAACCGCTTCAAAGTCCCGCGCCGGATCCTTGCTCTCAGCCAGGATGATGCGCTCCAGCAGCGTGGCTGCAGCAGCCGCAGCCGCCACGCACGGGGTCAGCGCGGCATTGCTCCGGGCAGCCGCCTCCGCCACCCGGCTGACTTCCTTCAACGACTTGGCCATCCGGGCCATGCCGGGAAGGCTGCGCCGCTCGAGCATGACAACGTCCTGCGCCGCAGCCTCGACCAGCGCGGCGAGACGGGCAGCAGCCTCTGTGTCCGGAGTATTCACGTGATCATTTCCACTGCATGCTGACTTCCATGTGAAATTCGCCCTGCGCGTTTTGCATCGGCACCAGACAGGTCGTACAGCCGGCCATGCGGGCCAGGCTGTGCTGATGTCCGGACACCACCGACGGCAGGCTGATCAAGAAGTTGAGCCCGATCGCCTGCATGCTCGCCTTGGCGCCGCCGGCACACATGTTGGCCAGCTCCCCGACCGCATCCACGACTTCCTGGTCGTTGACCGGATCCTCCGGCCCCATCATGGTCATGGCGCGAAACAGATTCACAGCCATGCCGTCGGGAAAGATCAGCGAGAGGTTGCCACGCAGGCTGTCGCCCGTGAGCGCAATCGCGCCGGTCACGCCGATCGTCCCGGAAATGTCGCCCTGTGGATGGAGTTCGGAATCGAACTGGGGCTCGCCGGCCGTCGTCGGCAGAAACACCATGGTTTCAAAAGCCAACCGGGTGCTTTCAATGAAGGCCGGCAGCAGCTTGTTGCGGAAAACTTCGAGTCGCTGTTCGCTGTTCATGCGGACGCTCCTGATGCGGGCTAGTGGTTAAAGAACTCTTCCATCTTCTGTTTCAAGATGTCCGGCGTAAACGGCTTGACGATGTACGAAGTCGTGCCTTTGGTCAGCGCCTCAAGCACGTCCTGCTTGCCGCCTTCCGTGGTGACCATGACAATCGGCACGTCCTTGTATTCCGGCTTCTCCCGCAGCTTGACCGTCAGCTCCAGGCCATCCATCTCCGGCATGTTCCAGTCGGTCAGGACACAGTCGAACTTCTGTGTACTGGCCAGAGCCAGCGCTTCCACGCCATTGCCGGCTTCCGAGACATCCATGTACCCGAGGCGATTCAGGGTTGATTTCAGGATACGCCGCATAGTGGAAGAATCATCCACCACTAAAATACGCTTGTTGGTATCTGCCATGACTACGTCCTTTCGCGTTTCTGCCGGATTGCTCGTTGAACATTATTGATAAAATCTGTAGTGGCAAACGGCTTTAAGAGTAGCGTGGCGAGGTCGCGCTTGTCGAACAGTTCTGCCAGGGCCGATTTCTGGTAGCCGCTCATCAGCTGAATGCGGACATCCGGACGCATTCGCCGCAGGATCCGCAGCACCTGATCCCCGTGCATGTGAACCATGAAGACGTCCAGCAGCACAAGGTCAACCTCATCCGCGTGCTCCTGAAACAACTCCACGGCCTCGGGTCCGTCCGATGCCACAAAGGTCGTCAGGCCCATGCCCTGCAGGACGCGCACCGCATAGCGGCGAATCCCCTCCTCATCATCCACAACCAGAACCGCACCACGCGAGGCGGAGGCCACGGGCGCCGGCGCGGGGGCGGCTGAAGCTGGCGCGGCGGCAACGGACGGCGCGAACGCCCGTGGTTCCGGCTGATGCTCGCTACGCGCCGCGCCTGTAGGCAGCAACACCAGAAAAGTAGAGCCTGCCCCGAGTTGCGTCTCGAAAGCCACGGAGCCGTTATGAATCAGCGCAATGCCCTGCACTTCCACCAGTCCAAGTCCCCGCCCCGGACCCTTGGTGGAAAAGAGCGGCGCCAGCGCCCGGGCGGCAATATGCTCATCCATGCCATAGCCCGTATCCGCAACCGCCAGCGCGGCATACGCGCCCGGCTTGAGCTCAGCCGACATCACATGCGCCTGCCGGAACTTCTCATCCACCTGCACCATCCGCGCGGATACCGTGACGGTTCCGCCCGCGGCCTGCATCGCCTCAAGCGCATTGACCAGCAGATTGGCCGTCAGGATCTCCAGCAGCTTGGCATCACCCGCCACCCAGACCGCCGCGGGCCCGGAGTCGAGGTGGATGTTCACGTGAGGCGGAACCTGCCGCGCCACCAGCCCGGCGGCGCGCGAGATGACGCTCCGCAAATCCACGGGCGTCATGTGAAAAACACCGGTCCCGCAGCGCGAGATGGTGCGGTGACAAAGCTCCGCCATCTTGCGCGCATCCGCCAGCGCCACGCGCACATCCGCGCTGGTCTTCGCGTCCACGGGCAGCTCCGAAATCACCAGTTCCAGCTGCCCGATCATGGCGGCCAGCAGATTGTTAAACATGTGCGCAACCCCGCCGGCAAGGGCATGCATGCTCCGAACGGATTCCGGCCGCAGATCGGCCGGCGCCACGGGAGGCGCAGACAATGCCGTAATCTTGTTTTCCTGGCTGGCCATGGTCGAAATATCCGATGCGTTCATGGTCTGGCGCGCTCACGCTTCCTTGCCTGCATGCTTGCCGATTCTGCTACGGATGTTCGAAACGGTTCGTCACCCGCGGCTTCCAAACGACAGGCCTCAACAGACCCCGACAGTTTACCCTACGCGAACGGAAAATGCATGCCTTTTCACTGCAGCGCCACTTTGCGCGTAGACGGCGTAAAGCCGTCTCTACCCAAGGCCTGTCAACGAAGCGGGATGCGCCCAGCGCCCTTCCGGCTTGCCTTCCGCCCGGACCTGCCCTATGCTGACTTTTGTGAAACGCAATCCGTTCACGCTTCTACGCATTGTCACCTGCTGCTCCCTGCTAGCCCTGCTGGGAGGACGAGTCTACACAGACGGGCCGAGCATCAACCTGGTGCTGTTTCTGCTGCTCGTGGCCCTCTGGTTCCTGCCCACCCTGCTGCTGAACGCCGCACACACCAAGACGCCGCGCGAGCGCATCCTCAGCAACACACTTTTTGCCGTGCTGGATGCGTATGTGCTGATGATGGCCTCGGCGGAAGCCGTGTCGGACATCTGGACCAAGCCCTTCGTGCTGCTGGGCATCTACGTGTTCCTGGCCAGCCTGCTGGGAGGAGCCGTGGCGGGCGCAGCCAGTGCCATCTCCGGCTTCTGCGGCCTGCTGAACGGCTGGCTCAGCCCGCTGGGCGAACTGCAGCCGCAGTTTCTGCTGGATGGTGCAGGTACCGCAGTGTCCGCATGTGCATGCGGCAGCGTCTGGCGCTTGATCATGCCAACGGTGATTCGTACGGCGCAGCAGCTGGAACAGGAGTCCGAATCAGACGCGACCCGGCAGGCGAAGTATGAAATGCTGTCCGGCATGGAAGTCCGCCTGCTGGAAATTACAACCGAGTTCGAGCAGGCACAGAACCGGCTGCAGCAGTTTGAGGCGGAGCAGACAGCCGCGGCCGCACCGCCACCGGAGAAACCACCTGCCGGAATGGATCAACCTCCCAAGGCTAAGCCGCCTTTGCCCGGCGAGCCACTCACGCCGCAGGCGGTCCTCCAGCAAATGGAAGCCGAACTGGCAAGTGTGCAAGCAGGGAAGGCCGCCGTGGAGCGCGAGAAGAATCAGCTGCTGGCCGAAATCTCCAAACAATCCGACGAACTCATGGCCGCGTTCCTACCCCCTGGCCAGTAAGGCGACGGATGATTGACAGAGAGGCTCTCGCTTATGACAAGCATTCTTGTGATTGATGACGAAGAGACCATCCGAAAGTCGTTCTGCCGTCTGTTGCGTTCGCATGGTTATGATGTGCGCGAAGCGGAAAATGGCGAGCAAGGACTGAAAGCATATCAGTCTAGTCCTGCCGATGTTGTTCTGCTGGACGTGTTTATGCCTGTTAAAGATGGCATCGAGACATTGAACGCATTGCTACTGCACGACCCCAAAGTGCGCGTGATCGCCATGACCGGGGGCGGGATTTACAGAAACTCAAACATCCTGGAAACAACGATGTGTTTGGGTGCCTGCAAAATATTGTACAAGCCCATCACGGTGCAGGACATGAAGTCTGCCATCGAGGAAGCACTTGCGATGACGCGCTAGCAGCCTGTCGGGCTTAGCCTTCTGGAGGCACAAACCTTCTGCCGACCAGGCTGCTAGTTGGCAACCCGCGGGTAGCGGGTTGCGAGAACTCATAAACAGGCAAAATGGCTGCGCTTTTCCTGCCAGTTGTATATTTGCTGATGTCCAGACTGTTTCGGCGTATTTCCCTTGGACGTTGGGCGTTGAAAAATTACGGCTTCTGCTGTTGTGATTCCCAACAGACGGCCGCGCTTAGCGCGAAAACACGACTTGAAACATGCGCGAGCTGCAGTCTCAATTTAAATAATAACATGCTGTGGCTAAAGCAGTTGCGATGCAACAGCCCGACTGCAACCTCGCGATTTTAAGACATGGCACGGGCAGTGCTTTAACACCTTCACATGAGCCTGCATTTTTTATACGCTCACCGCTTCTGGCGTGTGTTGCTAAGGACGGCGTTCTGTGCCATCTGGCTGCAGCTGCCCAGTGGCTGCATGCTCTGGCGTTCCCCGGTCACCAAGCGGGTGGCTGACCTCCCGTCGGGAAACTCCAAGGTGGTTTTCGGCTGCACCAACGTAACGTATGTTGCACCGCAGGATGACGTTTCAACCCGCGCCCTTGAGATGCAGCACCGGATTGATGAGCTGACCGAGTTGCTGGCAGTAGCCTATGCACAGCAGTTCGAGAGCCAGCAAAAAGAAGGTCAGCTGCAATCCATGGAGAAAAAGGCCAAGTGGAGTGATGCACTGGCAATCGAATTGCGTGCCCTATCTGCCAAGACCGAAGCCTTGAACGCGGAGATAACCGAGAGCAAAAATGCCGTGGCGCAGATGAGCGCCAAGCTCACTTTTCTGCATTCCCGGACAAATGAACTGGAGATGGTCATCGCCGAACTTACGGGCAAGCTCGGCCCGATCGAGGACACCATGCGCACGCTGCGCATCGGCAACTACGAGTACTACACCATCCACCCCGGCGATACATGTAAGTCCATTGCGGCCCAGCCCTACATCTACGGGGATGAAGCCAGGCACACATTGATCCGGCAGGCCAACCGCGGGCAGGTTTCCGACCTCGACAACCTGACGCCGGGCGAAGTGCTCATCATCCCGCGGCTGAAGGGAGATGCCATCCGTGAGTTTTAACGCCAATCCCAGGGTTTTGCTGCTGGAGGATGATCCTCTGGCTGCCTGGACCGCGCGGCGGATCCTGGAGCAGATGGGGTGCCGGGTCAGCGAAAGCGATTGCTGCCACGCCGCGGAAGAGGCTTGGCTAGCCAACCCCTTCGACCTGATCATCGCCGACTACCGCCTGCCTGACGGCCTCGGCGTGGAGTTGATTGCCCGCATGCGCGCCGCCGGCCATAAGCAGCCGGTCATCTGCCTCACGGCCGAGTCCGAGGCCATTTCCGGGGCGGACCGGGCAGCGCTGCAGATTGGCGACGTGGTCAGCAAGCCGATCCATCTGGAGACGTTCCGCGCCGTCGTGTCACGCAACGCCGCGCAACAGCCCGACGCCGGCACGCCCCCCCCCGCGGCCGTCCGCCGCACCATCGGCCACTATCATATCTTCCCCTGCCCACACAGTCTGACCGCGCAGTTTCTGAATCAGATCCGGCAGTCCATGCCGCAGGATGCCTGGATTGCCCTGGATCTAACAGGAACCACGCACATTGAAGACGATTTCCTCGCGGCGTTGCCTGCCGTGGCAGCTGATATTCAACGTGCCGGCGCCCGCATCTGCCTGGCCGCGCCCGGTCCAGCGCTCAAGTCCCTGCTTCAACAGGGAGCACTCAGCCGCAACGTGGACATGCTGGACGACTTGAACGATCTGGATTCCTTGAGCCGCCAACCAACCTCCCCCTGTGAACGGGCCGCCCTCATGGACAGCATTGTGATATGAACGCAACCCTGCCAACCCAGAAATGCGCGACGACGAACGCAGTCGGCAAAAAATGCCGCTGCCAGCACAACCACCCGTGACGTTATGGACAGCAAAGACATCATCAGTTCCATGGTGAAGAGCCGCGAGTGTTGTCGGCGCCTCGTGCACAACTACGAGGCAGAACGCAACCGGCGACTCGCCGCACCGGCAGAAGCCTCGGATGTGGTCATGCTGCAAAGCGCCAACCGCACCGCAACCCAGATCCTGACCCACCTCAGCAGCCTGCCAGCCAGGCCCTGTTCCGCCATGGACGAAGATTCCCGGCGCTACACCTCCAAGGTGCTGGGCGACATCCGCACCCTGCTGGAAAAAGCAATCATGCTCGAACGCGAAATGCGCACAACAGCCCCAACCACGGCCGAATCATCCGGCCCGGAGGCCCTATGATCGCCAGCCTTGAACGTGCACTGGTCGTGGACGACGACACCCTGATGAGGGACTTTGTCGTCGAAACCCTCTCCCGCCGCGGGCTGCACATCACGCAGTCGCAGAACGGGCAGGACGCCAAGCGTCTCATGGAGGAGCATGAATTCGACATCGCCTTCATTGACATGAAGATGCCAGGCATGGACGGCATGCAGCTCCTGCGCTGCATGCGCGAAAGCGGCGTCTCCACGCTGCCCGTGATGGTGACGGCCTTTGGCACAGTGGAGCGCGCAGTCGAGGCCATGAAGCTGGGAGCCTATGACTTCCTGATGAAGCCGTTCTCTCCGGAACAGGTGGAGCTGGTGCTGGATCGCGCCAGCGAGTGGGTCAATATGCGGGCCCAGAACGCCTACCTGCGCGAGGAACTGGGATGGCAGCTGCCGCGCGGCCGGCAGATGATCGGCCGTTCCCCGGCCATGCGCAAGCTGATGGCGCAGATTGAACGCGTGGCACGCGCCCCGTCCACGGTTCTCATCACCGGCGAAAGCGGCACCGGCAAGGAGCTGGTGGCGCTGGCCATCCACTCGCTCAGCGATCGGCGCGACAAACCCTTTGTCCGGATGAGCTGCGCGGCCGTGCCCAGCACGCTGATGGACAGCGAGCTCTTCGGACATGAGAAGGGGGCGTTTACCAGCGCGGTTTCGCGGCGCCTCGGACGCTTCGAGCTGGCCGATAGTGGCACGTTCCTGATGGACGAGGTCGGCGAACTGGAACTCGGGCTGCAGTCCAAGCTGTTGCGTGTCCTGCAGGAGAGAGAGTTCGAGCGCGTCGGCGGCACCCGTACGATCCGCACCGACTGCCGGGTCATCGCCAGCACCAATCGCAATCTGGCCGATCAGGTCCGGGAGGGCGCCTTCCGGGAAGACCTGTACTACCGTTTCAACGTCCTGCCGGTTCACTGCCCGCCGCTGCGCGAGCGCACCGAAGACATCCCGCTCCTGGCCGCCCACTTCCTGGAGCAATACGGCGGCCGCCAGCACCGTCAGGGCGCCGGATTCACACCCGAGGCGCTCCACCTGCTCTGCGCCTATCCGTGGCCTGGAAATATCCGCGAGATGAGCAACGTGATCGAGCGCATCAGCGTCCTGGCGCCGGAGGGTCCGCTGGATTGCGACGCCCTGCCGCCTGAAATCCGGGGAAACCTGCCCGCCCCTGCCACGCTGCAAGATTTGCCGGCACCGGCCATAACTTCCCCCATCGTATCGGAACAGACCTCGCCGGAACCCGTTGCCGAACTACCCTCCGGACAAGCGGTGCTGCGGTTAGCCGATCTGGAGCGGGATGCCATCCTGCGCGCACTTTCCCTCACCGGCGGGGCGCGGCAGCAGACGGCTGACCTGCTCGGCATCAGCGTGCGCACCCTGCGAAACAAACTGAACCTGTACCAGAACGGAGAACCCTGCGACGCCGATGCCTTCCAGGACCATGGCATGCGGGTTGCTTGAACTCGTTCTGTAATCGCGCGCAGTGGACCTGCGCGGCAGCCCATGACGGCCAACCATGAAGTTCTTTTTTCCGGCATGTGTCGCTTGCGGGCTAGCACTCAGCGTGCTGGCCGTGTTTCTTGCCACACGGCACAGCCCGTTGAGCAAGCTGTCTGAGTCGCCACCCGCCACCGTGGTGGTCGTGCAACGGGTGGAGACAGACCTGGAATCTCGCAAAAACGTGAACAAGCTCATGGAGGACCTGCAAAACGAACTCGCCGCCATCCGCAGGAAGGAAGCCGATCTGGACGGACGCGAAAAGAATCTCCAGGAGCGGCAGGTCACGCTGGAAACGCTGAAGGACGATCTGAAAAAGTTGCAGGGAAAGTTGGAGGCGGCCACGATCCGCACCGCCCAGGGAGAACAGGCCAACCTGAAGCGACTGGCTGAAGTTTACGGCAAGATGGAGCCGGATGGCGTGGCCACCCTGCTCGGCAAGATGGAGATGGACCGGGCCGCCGCGATCCTGCGGATGCTGAACGAGCGCCAGGCCGGCGCCGTGCTGGCCGCCGCCGTGGCCAGCGGCACCAACGGCGCCAGAAATGCGGCCTGCTGGTCGGACAGCATCCGGCGCATGGCTGTGGAGCAGCCCGCACGCAAGTGACAACCGGCGAAATGACACGACTTTCAGACATCGCAGATGCACGCACAGGACAAAGTTACAATACCAAAGGAGGATAGCAGATGAGCGGATCCACAATGTATACCGGCGTCTCCGGTATGAGCGCGCAACAGCAGCGCATGGATGTCATTGCAAATGACATCGCCAACATGAACACCGTTGGCTATAAAGCTACCAGCCTGACGTTCCAGGAGGCACTGGTGGACACCATCACGGCGCCTGCCGTAGGTTCGCCGGGCCGGCAACTCGGTCTGGGCGTAAAGGTCGGCATGTCCATTCGCAACTTTTCCACCGGCGCCTTGAACGAAACCGGCTTGTCCACCCAGTTCGCGATCCAGGGTGACGGCTTCTTCGTGGTGCAGAAACTGGATGCCGGCGGCGCACCCACCGGCCCGCAGTACTACACCCGCGCCGGCGACTTCACGATGAATGTTCGCGATGCCGCCACCATCAACCTCGTCAACGCGAGCGGCACCACCCTGATCGGCAGCAATGGCTTACCCATCAACCTGCGGAACAGCATCGTCGACCCGACAGCCAATGTCACTTCGTTCGCGGTGGCGCAGGACGGCACGATCACGGCCTTCGGCTCCGATGGCAGCACCTGGTCGCCCGGCAGCATCCCGGTGGTTCAGTTCATGAACAACAACGGGCTGAAGGTCGTCGGCAACAACATGTACCAGTGGACAGCGGCGGCCAGCCCGGTCGCGCCTACGCTGGGACCCAACGCTTCGAGCGTCAGCGTGGTGCAGGGGTATGTCGAGTCCTCCAACGTTGACTTGACTCGCGCGTTTTCTGACCTGATTATAACGACGCGCGGATACCAGGCCAACTCGAAGACGATCACCACCGCAGATGAAATGCTGCAAACCGTGCTTGGCTTGAAGCGGTAACATTGAAACGAGGCTCCGCTCATGGCTGAGAAAGATGCCAAAACCGTCCAGGTTGACAACCTCCGGGACGATGATGCCGCCGAAAAGGCCGGACCAGCCACGGGAAGTAAGCCACTTCCATGGCTGGTGCTGGTCGTGGGGCTTCTGGTTATGCTGCTCACCCCCACGGCCAGTTACTTTGTGGCAAAATCCTCCATCCCGGCAAATACACAGGAGACACCCGCCAAGAAGGAACCGGCCAAGGCGAAGGCGGAATCAAAGGAACCCCCGCTCCTGAGCTTCAACGCCATGCTGGTCAACGTCAAGGACACCAAAGGCACGCGCGTGCTCAAGATCACGCCCAACCTGATGCTCAGCGATGCGGAGCTGAAGAAAGAACTGGAAAGTCCCAGCTTCAAGACGCTGCTGAAGGACCTGATCACCGACGTAGCCAGCGCCAAGACACTGGACGACCTGGATGGCCCGACCGGCCGGGAGAACCTCAAAAAAGACATCCTGGCACGGATTAACAAGATGCTCGTTTCGAAAGACATAACCGGTGCCGTGGCGGACGTCTACTTCGATGAATTCCTCATTCAATAGGCGGCAGGCATGAGCGATACCCTCACACAGGCCGAGATTGATGCCCTGCGCGCCGCCGTAAAAAGCGGCACCGCAATCGAAGAGGCCGCCGCCCCGGTGGCTGCCCCAACCACGCAGATAAAGGTCATCGACTACGACTTTCGCAAGCCGCACCTGATGGCCAGCGACCAGCATCACACCCTGCAGGTGATGCACGAGGCGCTGGGCAAGCAGTTTCAGGCGGCGCTGCTGACCAGCGTCAAGACCGGCGCAGAGGTCAAGCTCGTCGCCGTAGACCAGATCAGCTATGGCGAATTTATCCTCTCGCTCACCAACCCCACCTACATGGCGGCCCTTTCCACCAAGCCGAACATCGGCGCCATCGTCATGCAGATAGACGTCCCCGTGGTCATGGCCATCAGCGATATTCTCCTGGGCGGCACCGGAAAAACCCCGACAGATGTGCGGGAACTCACGATGCTGGAACTCCGGATCTTCAGCTCCATCACCAGCTCCCTGCTGAAGGAGCTCTCGGCTGCCTGGCTCTCCCTGGTCGAGGTATCCTTCGAGGTTGCCTCGCAGGAAAGCAACCCCCAGTACATGCAGGTCGCCACACCCGAAACCGTCTGCCAGAGCATGACGTACGATATCCGCATCGGCGAGGTGACCGGCATTCTCACCCTCTGCTACCCCTTTGACGTTATCCAGGCCATCCTCGCGGCCGCCGAAAAGCGGTCCGGCAAGCGTACCGTCAGTGCCGCCGGCGACGATGCCATGCTGCGCGCCATACTGGACGTGCCGCTCGCCATCCACGTCGTCATCGGCGGCGGCCCAATCCCCGCGCACGAGCTAGCACAGCTGGAGCCCGGTGACCTGCTCTGCCTGAATCGACGAATTGACGCCCCCCTGGAAGTCTACCTCGGCGAGAACCCGATCTTCATGGGAATTCCAGGCAAGTACAAAGGCAAGGCTGCCGTGGTCCTGAAATAACACGGCCTCACCCATCGCAACACGCACGACGCATGCAGGACATGCAGAAAAGGAAGCGACGCCATGGATTCCCAACCCCCAAAACGGGATACTGCTCGCGAGGACGGCATTGAGGTTTCCCCCGTAGAGATGCGCGACATCGGCAAGGGCCCGGATGCGGATAAGCCGCGCGCCTCGCAAGACGCCAACCTGAAGATGATTCTCGATATTCCCGTGGATATCCGGGTTGAGCTGGGACATGCCGTCCTGACAATCGGCGAGATTCTCCGGCTGGGACAAGGTTCTATCATCGCGCTCGACCGGCTCACCGGCAGCCCCGTCGACGTGGTCGTCAACGGCAAATTTGTCGGCCAGGGCGACGTCGTCGTCGTCGACGAACACTTCGGCATCCGCATCACCAAGCTGCTCAAGCCCGAAGACCGCATCAGCGCACTCTAGGAACCTGTCGGACTTAGCCTTCTGGAGGCACAAACCTTCTGCCGACAGGCTGCTAGTTCTAGGAAACCCGCCGCCATCAGCAAAATCTACGCGCAAGTGGTAGCCAAAGACCCGGCAAAACAGCCAAATCTCTTGTTTTAGTGCCATTCGCCAACTGTTTACGGCGGGTTTCCCTTACTAGGAGACTGTCGGCTAGAGGTATCAGAGCGATCCAAGGTCTAAGTCCGACAGTCTCCTAGGGCGCAGCTTGAGTTTCCAGCCTGAACCAACGGCCGTAGCGAATCGTCATTTTATTTAACCCGACCTTGTCCTTGCGTTGCACGAGCAGCGTTGCCAGTTCCTGCGGGGCGCCCACATTTTTGGGGCACGGATAGGCATCGATGCACCGCCAGAGCTCCGCAATGGCTTTCGTGTCATCGCCCAGGTGGCGATAGAGGCGGGCACGGCAACGGTGCAGGAGGGCGCGATCCTCCTTGGATGCCATGTCGCTGCCGGATCGCTCGAGTTCGTCCATCCAACGTTGGAGGTCTTCCGCCTTTTCGCGTGTGACCGAATCCCCCACGCACAGCATGCCCAAACGGCCAAACCAGGTGCGGCAGACCGCCTCCTGATAAGGACGGAAGTATTCCCGCGACGCCTCATTCGGCGCGTGATAGAGAATTTGCGTCAGATGCAATCCATATTGGTAGCATGTCCGCTGCTGATGATAAATGGTCCACGGATCGGACGGCCGATTGGTAACGACCTGCATCAGAAAATCCAGTACCGACGGTGTGATCGCAAGCGTGGTTGGCTGGCCAACCGCAGCCACTTTTTTGATCAGGCCAAAATCCACGCGATCGCCCGACGCAGGCGCCGCCTCGGTATAATAAACCGGGCGTCCGCACTCCCGCACAAACTTCTCACGCACGGCGGCACGCTGTTCGGGGGTCGTTCGCAACGGGCTATAGAGATTCGCCGATAGCCCATACCCATCATTCTGGATCAATGTCACATCGCGCCGCAACCCGCGCACGAGATTCATCTCGCCAATGGGCGACGTGTCGAGGTCCCCGCGCAGAAACAGCACCGCATTGGTCTCGCACAGGTTGAGCGCCAGCGCCGCATAATCGCGACCCCAAGTATAACGCGATTGGTTGTTCGTCGCCATGTTTTGCCGCCACAACACCACGGCGAGGAGCATGGTCAGGACCGTCGCGGCCAAGCGACCGCGCGCGCCCCCACGCTCGCCAATGGCAGACATGGCCACGCCGAGCAACACCGCCATGGTCATATAAGGAATCAAGGGATAAACCTGGAACGCAATCCAATACAGATACTCGTAGTCCAGGCGCAAAATCAGCAGCAATAACAAACCGCCGCCAAACCAGGCCGCCAGCAGGCCAGCCCGGAGCGTACGTTCCCATCTTCGCCAAATCACCACCAGACCGGCCAGCACCAACACCAGCCCTGCCGGCGTGAATTGCGCGCACATTTGGCGACCAAAAAATCCGGCCATGTCCAGCAGGTCACGATTACCGGAGCTGATGCTGTTCGCCCCGTCGTACATCCGCCGCCGGATCATCCCCCACAAATCGTTCCAGTTTTCCAGGGGTCCAAGAAAACAGAACGCCGGATGCATGTGCGATCGAACAAACAACCAGAGGTAGGGGAGCGCCGCGGCAACGAATAGAATCGGCAGCGCCGCGAGGGCATGCCGCGGCAGCTGGCGCCAGCGCGGAAGGACGGTCAACAGCAACCCCGGTGCCGACAGCAAAAAGAGCGGCCAGTGATTTGCCAGGCCCAGCCCGCAGGCCAGCGCCGCCAATTGCAGATGCCGGCGGTTTCCCGAATCGCGATAGGCAACTGCGGCCAGCCAGGCCGAAACAAAGAGCAACGTGTTCAACGTATACACGCTCTTGGCGTTGATGGCCTGGGACCAGAAGACGGCCGACAACCCCAACCCCAGAGCCGCCGCCCACGCGCCGACCGAAGATTTCGTAAGCCGCTTTACCAGCAGCCAGAGCACTGAGCAGGTCAATGCGCCAAAAACGCCGCTCAGAAAATGCACGCGCCACTCCACCGTGGAGATTGGCAGATGCGTAAAGAGCCATCCCAGCGCCGAGTGCAGTGGATACCCGGGCGGATGCGCAATCCCCAGGGAGTACGCCGCCATGACAAAGATGCCGTCATCCCCCAGCAGCACGCTGCGAGACGCTGTCAGACCGTACAGCAACAGCAGTAGGAGACCGACGCCGCAAGCCTGAAAACCAGCGCTTTTCCCGGCGCCGAGGATCCGTCTCCATGCCTTCGCGCTGGCAAGCAACTCCATGATTGATTCCGCATTCGATATTTCTCGCGAAAGTCCGACAGGCTCCTAGGGCGCCAACGTCAACCGCCACTCAACCGGCCACGGCCCGAACGTCACGGCAGCCGGCACGACCATCAAGTTCCCGGGCAATTGAGTCTCGGCCAGCAGCGTCCCATCCACAAGCTGCACGCGCAGCACAACCGTACCGTCCGCCAGGGGGCCGGTCGCAAGCCTATCCGGCACGCCGTCGGCATCGACATCCGCACCAAAGACGCTCAGCTCACCGCTCCAAAGAACAGGCGCACCGTTCGCACCGAGCGCAGTGACATCCAGCACTAACGCGCCATTGCGCACGGTCACGGTCATAAACTCCGCACCGTCGGGAAGCCCGACCGGAATTTCGACGCCGTCTAACCGCACTGTAACCGCAGCTTGTCCGGCGATATCGATTGTTTGGACTTCGCCCCCGGCTGGGAACGTGGCGGAACCAGCGCCCGAGGTGCCACTCGCTTGTGTGGTGGGTGCCGCGCTGGAGATAACTCGCGCGTTATTCTTCAAAGCGGCAAGGCCGAACGGGGCGTCGACATCCGTAATCGTCACACTCGCCGCGACATTGCTGGCCGCTGCATTGACGCTGGGCGAAGACAGTACCAAGTAGAAAGTGCGGTCCGGGTTCCAAACCCCGTCAGCGGCCATGAGCTGCACCCGCACCGTCCCGTTGGTCACGCGCGCACCAAAGGTCATGACACCGTTCGTAAAGTTGAAGTCCCCGGAGTTACCGGCGATCGCCGTCCCGTTGCTCGTGGCAATCGTCACGCTCACCGTGTTGCTCAAGTACCCGAACCGGCTGACAAGCACCGAAACCCATCCGCTTCCCTCAAAGACGGTCTGATCCGTGACGCTGAAGTACAAGACACTGTCGTCGTCGATGATATTGACCGCATTCGTGGTCAAGGCGCCCAGCGTCGCACCAAACGAACTGTTGGTCAGCACCACCGAGAACGCGCGGTCGCCTTGCATCACCGAGTTGTTCACGATCGAAACTGTCAGCGTATTGGTCATGACGCCTGGCGCAAACGTGAGCGTGCCGCTGGCGGCAGTGTAGTCGTTGCTGGCCGCGAAGGCCGAGCCGTCCACCGTGGTGTAGTAGGCCCACACCGTCGTATTGGTCGGTCCCGTCCGCACGACGGAGAGCACCGCGTTGGAACTCTCCAGGAAGCTGTTGGTTGCGGACAGGAACCGAATGGTGGCGTCGATGTTGATGATCGTCACCGTGGCGTTGGGCACGACCACGGTCCCGGCGGATGCATTGGTGAGCACCACGCTGAAGGCCTTGTTGGTGGCCTGCAGATCATCCAGAATCCCGATCGTGATGTTCGTGCCCGTCATGCCCGGATCGAACGTTAACGTGCCACTGTTGGAAATGTAGTTCACGCCCTGCGTGGCTGTGCCATCCACGGTCGCCCACGACACAGAGTTCGTCTGGTTTGTGTTGCCAGTGCGCGTCAATGTCACAGACACCCAATTTGTGGCCGGACCGATTGGCTCCGTCACCGACGTGGATGCGAATGCCAGCCCGGCCTTCGATTCCAGCAGCGTCACCAGCAGGTTGCTGTGGGTTCCGAGCAGCGCAACACCGGATGGCGACGTCAGTTTCACCGTCAGCGTTTCGTTCGACTCGATCAGGTCGTCGTCCGCCGGCGTGAAGACCACCGGCTTGCTCGTCTCGCCCGGCTGGAACGTCAGGGTCCCGTTGCTCGCCGTGTAATCGTTCGTCGTCGCCGTGCCCGTCACGAACGAGTAGACCACCGAGTTCGTCGCGTTGGTCACGCCTGTGCGGTAGACCATGACGGTCGTCACGCCCGCGTTTTCGTAATAACTCGCAACGTTGGTAGCCCACCCGATCCGCGCGTCGTTGTCGATGATCGTCACGACGCAGTTGCTCACCGTCCCGACCGTGCCGGTCGAGGCCTCGCTCAGCATCACGGTGAAGGTCTGGTCGGCGTCCACTGTCGTGCCGTTGAGGATCGCCACGCCAATGGTCCGGTTCGACACGCCCGCCGCGAAAGTCACCAAACCGTTGGTCGCCGTGTAGCGCGACCCGGCCGCGGCCGTCCCGTTCGTGGTCGACACGCGTACCGTCATGGTCGTGTTCGTCGAGCCGGAGCGCGTCACGGTCAGCATCACCGTGTTGCTCGTCTCCGGGATATTCGCGGTACTCTGAATGAACTGGAAGACCGCGTCGCTATCCAGCAACCGCACCGTGACGTTCGTGTTGCGCAGCACCGCGCGTTCGTCGGCGTTGCTCAGCGCCACCGTGAAGCGTTCGTTCCCTTCCGCGACGCCGTCGCCCAGGATGGGAACATCGACCGTGGCGTTCGTCTCGCCCGGCAGGAAGGTCACGGTCCCGTTCGTCGCGATGTAATCCGTGCCGCTCTGCGTCGTGATGTCCGCCGTCCCCCAGGCCACCGAGTTCGTCCCGTTGGTGTTCCCGGTGCGCGTCAAGGTCAGCGTCAACAGGTTCGTATAGCCGGCGGCCGGTTCGGTCGTCGTGGCGTTCGTCGAGACCCATGCCAGCCCGGCCTTCGATTCCAGCAGCGTCACCAGCAGGTTGCTGTGGGTCCCGAGCAGCGCAACACCGGACGGCGACGTCAGTTTCACCGTCAGCGTTTCGTTCGACTCGATCAGGGCGTCGTCCCTCGGCGTGAAGACCACCGACAGGTTCGTCTGGCCCGGCTGGAACGTCAGGGTCCCGTTGCTCGCCGTGTAATCGTTCGTCGTCGCC
>JBAXVM010000229.1:0-4885 GCA_037129105.1 bacterium | reverse complement strand
GCAAACCCGCAACGTGGTATTCTTGTCGGCACGGGGGATAAAACGCTATTCGTTGGACGTTGAAAACTTACGGCTTAGGCTGGTGGCTTTTTTTGGAAAAAGCTATAAGTCCGACCGGCGGCTAGACCCTCTCTAGCCCATCCGCCCCTTCCACCAGCCCCAGCATCCGGTTCTCGAGAGCCAACCGCACGCTGTGGCACGCCTGTACGCGTTGCCGCATCAGGGCCAGCAGGGCCAGGATATCTGAGGCCGTGGCCCCCTCACCCGCCACCACGTTATTGGCGTGCCGTTCGCTCACGCTGGCCCCGCCGACCTGCAACCCTTTGCACCCGGCCACATCCAGGAGCCGCCCGGCAAAATCGCCCGGAGGATTGCAGAAAACCGAACCCGCCGTGCGCAACCCGGCCAGTGGCAGACGAAGCTCGCGAAACGCCTGCCGTCGCGCCCGGATCGCCTCCGGTGTGTCAGCCTGCAACCGCAACACCACCTGCCACACCACCCGCGTGGTCAGCGCCTCGCAGCCGCGATAGCGGAACCCGGCGTCGCAGACAGAAATTTCGCAACAGCTGCCATCCGCGTTCCAGCACAAGATTCGCTCCACAAACGCGCCAATCTCCTGGCCATGCGCGCCCGCATTCATGGCCAGCCATCCGCCCACCTGCCCTGGCACGCCCTCGAGAAATTCCAGTCCGGCTACCCCTTCCGCTTCAAGACGATCCAGCAGCGCCGGACCATTCCAGCCGCACCCGATCTCAACTTTGTCGCCACATTGCGCAAATCTGCGAAAAGCTTCGCCTTGCAGACGCACCACCACACCTGCCACGCCCAGATCACTGACCCAGGTGTTGGCGCCGCGCCCCAGCAGGTGCACGGGTACGCCCTGCGCCGCCGTCCAGGCCAGCAGCGCGCCGAGTGCCGCCGGCGTCGAGACCTCTGCCAGCACATCCGCCGGTCCGCCCACGCCATAATAAGTCAACGCGGCCAGCGGCCGCGCAACAGACACCGCAACCCCATCGATTCGCCGCAATGCATCGGCTAAAGTCTGGATCGTCACCGTAGCCCCGACCCGCCCCGGGCCGAGGGCGAAATCCGATGCGCTGGGCTCGGGGCGAGCCCGCGCCACCGTAGCCCCGGCCCGCCCCGGGCCGAGGGCAGCCTCTCGCGTACAAGGCTGATTGTCATCCCGCGCACATTCGTCCAGTTGCAAATCCTCATCGGCGGCTCGCGAGGACGCTCGCCTTCCCAGGCTTGGACTGGTCCGCCCGTGCTCTGTCACCGGCGCCCCCGCCCCCCAAGTTCCGTCCTGCACTGTGGCGGCCGCCCATCCGGCAATCTTCACCACATCACCTGCACCAACCACCAGCAGCAAATCACCCGGCTGCAACCTGCGGCGTAAGCCAGCCCAAGCCTCCTCCAGCGAACGCGCCAACAGCACGGAGAGCGCTGGACGCAGGCGACGGAAATGCGCGTACAGGTCGGCAATGCTGCCGCCCTCCAGCGGCGGCTCGGAAGCCGCATACACCGGCGTCAGCACCAGTTCGTCTACGCCTTCGAAGGCCGCGGGAAATTCGACGCCCAGTGCCCGGGTACGCGTGTACCGGTGGGGCTGAAAAACCGCCAACACGCGCCGTGCCCCCTGCAATCGCGCGGCGGCCACGAGCGCTACAATCTCGGCCGGGTGATGCGCATAGTCGGAAATCACCTCGATGCCGCTCCCCGCGCCCACACGCTCAAAGCGCCGCGCCGGAAGTTCTGCCACACGCGGCAGCAACGCCAGTGCCGTGGCCACATCATGCTCCAGCAGCAGGCTGGCAGCCAAGGCCCCGAGCGCATTCAGCACGTTGTGCTGCCCCGGCACACGCAACTGAACGCGACCCCATTCGCGCCCCTGCCACATAACCGTAAACGCGATGCCATCCGCACCCAGCTCCAACTGCGTGGCACGCAGCACAGCCTGCTTGCACAGACCAAAGGAGATTGAAGGGCCACGGAATGCACGAGCCACTTCACAGGCCCGCGCATCGTCCGCACCGTACGCCAGCCCGAGGCGCGTCTGCTGCACAACCTGTCGGTAGCAGGCCACCAGCGCCGCCTCACCATCGAAATGCTCCAGGTGATCCAGATCGATATTGTTGAGCACAGTCACAGCGGGATGATAAAGGGCCAGCGTCCCGTCGCTCTCGTCCGCCTCCACCACCAGCAGATCGCTGGACCCGACACCTGCCACACCACCCAGCGCCGCCGTGCTGCCGCCCACGCACCAGGAAGGCGACGCCCCCAACTCCTGCAGCAGGCGCGTGGCAAAACAAGTCGTGGTCGTCTTGCCATGTGCGCCGCATATGGCTACACCGCGGCAGCCATCCACCAGCGCAGCCAGCGCCTCGCCGCGGCGGCAAACCGTGTAACCTGCTTCCCGGGCGCGCACGATCTCCGTGTGATCGCCCGGCACTGCCGCAGTGTGAACCAGCAGGGAGGGCGAGCGTCCCTGCGACATGACGTCTTCATCGCGGCGGGTCCGGCGGCCCCGCCCTACCTGACCCTCACCGGCTTGATCCGGTAGGGCGGGGCCGCCGGCCCCGCCGCACCCTACATGACCGGCATCATGCTTCGCCAGCACAGCGATCCCCTGCGCCTGCAGCCAGCGCGCCATGGCGCCATCAGGGGAAGCATCGCACCCGCTCACCTGCCACCCACGGGCTTGCAGCAGCCGCGCCACACCTGCCACGCCCACACCGCACACGCCCATCAGGTGCGCCTGACCAGGAGCGCCAGAGAGCAGCGAAACAAGGTTGGGTGATGAATGGCTCATGGTTTGACAATCAGACAAACATGTGATGTTTCAACATGCATGGGGGGTGGCCCGGGCGCTCCGCGCACGGGCATAGGCAAGTCTCGCCCCCGTCCGCGCATGCCCGTGCGCGGAGCGCCCGGGCCACCTGGTTGCCAGCGTGTGACAGACACATTACCCCGCGCGCCTCACGCCCCAGCCGCGGCCAGCGCCTCGCGCGTCAGGAGTTCGATCTGCTTCCAGTTCCTGGCTGCGATCAACGATTTCTCGACCATCCATGAACCGCCCACAGCCGCGACAATCGGCAGCCCCAGGTATTCGCGCAGGTTTTTGCTGTCAATGCCGCCGGTCGGCACAAAGCGCACGCCCGTGTGGCCAAACGCGCCGCCCAGTGCCTTGAGAGTCTTCACGCCCCCGGAGGCATCGGCCGGGAAAAATTTCAGCACCTGACAACCGAGCTCCAGCGCCCGGGAAATCTCGGACGGCGTCACCACGCCGGGCACGATCTGCAGGCCGACTTTCTGTGCCTGCCGCACCACGGTTTCCGAAAGGCCAGGCGCCACGCCAAAGGTGGCGCCGGCATCACGGGCGCGCGACACCTGGTCCGCTGTCAGCAGCGTGCCTGCGCCCAGCACCATCGCCGGGAAGCGACGGCCGATGTTCCGGATGGCCTCCTCGGCCGCCGCGGTGCGGAACGTAACCTCGATCACATTCATTCCCGCAGCCAGCAACGCCTCGCTCAGCGGGATTGCCAGATCAGCCTGATCAATCACCACGGCTGGCAGCAGACGCTTGGCCAGCACGGGGTCTAAACGCGCGGAAACTTCATTTACTTCGGTCGTCGGCATGTTAGTCTCCTCATGCCCGTGCGCGGAGCGCCCGGGCCACCTGTCAGAAAAACACCATAGATCAACAGTTCTCATTATGGCGCAAAAAACGCCTTACGGCGTCACTACAAACGGACTAGAATCTGCAAAAAACCGTTTGTAGTGTGCCCGTAAGGGCATTCGTGTCGCCATAATGGGAACTGCTGCATCCACCATGCGCCCGCCTTGACGCGCGAAAACATGGATGATAGCATAATCCTTTTCATGTGGAAGTCATCATGCAAATTGCCGATCTTAACCTGATCACCGGCCGGCGCTATCCGGCCCGACGCCGCACCCAGAACTGGGTGGGCGGCGTTTCGCCTGTGCAGGCGCAGAATTTTTGCGTCGGTTCGGTCACGCTGGATCCGGATGGCGGACAGGTTCCCTGGCACAACCAGGAGCAGGAGGAAGTCTACTTCATCCTCGAAGGCGAAGTGGAAGTCTGCCTCGGCACCGAGCGGCAGATCCTGACACCCGGCCAGGCCGTCTACATCCCCTGCGGCATGTTCCATCAAGCCACCAACGTGGGGCAGACCCCGGCGCGGATGCTCTACTGCTATGGCCCTGCCGGACAGGTTGCCCACTGGAAGCAGGAACTTGAGGGCACGCTCCCCAAGGTCGGCGTGGATGCACCGCCGCTGCCGCCCGGCGCACGTCCGCAATGCGCCTAGCAGCCTGTCGGGCTTAGCACTTGATCGGCACAACTTTTGCGCCGACCAAGCTGCTAGTTTTAGGAAACCCGCCGCCTTGAGCAAAATCTACGCGCAAGTGGCAGCCAAAGACGGCGCAATACTGAAACATTTCCGGTTTTAGTGCCAATCGCCAACCGTTTGCGACGGGTTTCCTGGAACTAGCAGCCTGTCGGCAGAAGGTTGGTACCTCCAGAATTTTAGTTGCCCCTGTGTTTGTTCGCAGCGCAGCCTCGCGGCTGGCTGAGTTCCCGCAACATCCTCTTGGTGTTCTCGGCGGTAAAGAACAACATTCCCGCCTCAGCTTCGTCGCCATTCTCACACTTCTAGAAGTGTGAGAATGGCGCATATGTATTCTTGTCTCACACCTCTAGAGGTGTGAGACAATGGAAATGCCCATGCGTAGGCTGAAATCCATCTGTTTAATGTCTGAAGTGCACAAAGAGCCGGCCAAAGTTCTTGTCGTCTTTCTCGATCCGGTGATATAACGAATAGCGTTTTATCCCTCGTGCCGACAAGAATACCACGTTGCGGGTTTG
>JBAXVM010000228.1:0-4890 GCA_037129105.1 bacterium | reverse complement strand
GAACGCTGGCCGCCATGCCACAACCGCCGACCCGAGACCAGGCCACATAGGGCCCGTGCAGCGTAATGCTGTTGCCGAGGAAGAGAATCCTGCCAGAAGAAACTGGTTTGGCGGCGCTCGCAACGGCGTCACCGCGTATCGCCTTCTTGACGGCTCGCAGTTGAACCATGGTGTCCTCCGCGATCTTCCCGTTGTTGTACATGGCGCAATTGTAGGCAAAAACTCCCTCGTTGCTGATGACGTTTTGGATGTAGGAGATGACGCGATCCGTGGCATACCGGGGTTTGACGACGCCGGGCTTTACATGCATCCAGTTGGGATCATCCGTGGCATCACAGGCAAACCACTGCGTGCCGCCTTCGCCGGCAAACCGTGATGCCGGGATCCAGTTATTATCCAAGCCGTCCTCCCCGGCCTGGTAATCCATTATGCCTTTGCCCCAATCACACCCCCAGAACTTCCAGCGGAAGTTGAAGGCAACAATACGATTCGTGTTCCCGGCTCGCAGCTTCGCCGCATACTTCGCGAAGTCGAACTTGGCCCCCCAGTTCTTGACGTCCGCTGGCAATCTTGGATCATTGTCATAACAGTGGTCCAACCACCATCCCGCGAGTCTATCCCCGTATCGGTTGCCAATCTCCTCCACCAGATCATACTGCTTCTGCACAAACCAGGCCTTATCCGTGGCCCATTTTGATCCATCATGCCAATCCGGCTCCTCTTTTGTCGCAAACATATTCCAGTAGAACATCATGCGAATGCCCTTGGCATGGAGCGCCGTATACATGTCGGCATACAGATCCCGCTGGGAGGAGGTGTGTCCCGGGCAGATACTGTCCATGACCGCGCTGGGAAATGCCAGCTCGTGTCGCCCATGAATGAGCGTGAAGATCACAAACTTGGCACCAGCCTCATCAACCTGGTTGGCGAAAGCATTAACATCGAACTCTTTGACCGCGGTGTAGTAGTCCTTCTTGCTGCCGTCGGCATTCACACTCGTGCTGTGCCAACAGCAGAACAGCCCATAGCCCGCATCCTTGAACCAATCCGTACGCGCCCCCTCGCCGGCATGGACGAGGGTACTTGTCCCGATTGTCGCCATAATGATCATCCTCCTGATGCTTGAACTTGTCGTGTGCATAATCTCCCTTTCTTACCCTACCCGGCCCAATCCAGACCTGCTGAAAACTATCAACGCTCCGATTTGCCATCGATGATGGAACTCTTCTTCAGCCACTCCACCATTTCTTCCTTCCAGCCATTCCAATGGGGTGCGCGGCAGTAGCCCATCTCGTGACCGCCTTGCGGCACCTTCACATACTCGGCAGACACCTTCCGAGCCAGCAAGGCCTCATAGAAAGCCTGGCTATTGCCGGACGGGACATCCCTGTCGTCCTGCGCGTGGGCCAGGAAACAGGGGCAGGTGTTCTCCGTCACCCGCGTTTCCGCCGAACACCGTTGAATCATTTCGGGTGTTGGGTTTCTTCCCAGCAAATTCTCGCGTGACCCGGCGTGGGTGTTCGTTCCCATCGTGATTACCGGACAGAGCAGGACGGCAAAATCGGGACGGCAACTCATACGCGCGACGGGGTCGTCGGATTTTGGATTCCCGTCGTCAAAAGAGGTGGCGGCCGTGGCGGCCAGATGGCCACCGGCCGAGATCCCCATGACGCCAACCCGCTTCGGATCGCACTGCCAATCTTTCGCATGATAGCGGACATGTCGCAACATGCGTTGGGCGTCCAACAGCGGGATTTCACTATTGCCTCGCGGCAGCCGGTATTCCAGCACGACCACCGTAACGCCATACGGTTTCAGCAGTTCAAACATCGGCGGCGCATCGCCCAGGTTGGCCAGGCCACCGTAAGCGCCCCCGGAACAGAAGACCACTACCGCTCCTGACGGGTTGGTAGGACTCATGACGGTAAAGTAAGTTTGCTCCGTCGATGGGTTTCCTTTCCCATTCGGAGCTGCATCGGGCCACAGTAACATACGTTCGGATCCTTTCGCTGAACACAGGGATAGTTCTTCAATACGTCGCAACCACCTGGACCTTGCCGGTCAGCTTATCCAGGCGCACGAACTCCCCGGCGGCATCGAACGCTTTCCACGCCTTCCCATTAACCGTCACGCTCTTGATCGGCGCGGCTTGGGGATGGCGAAGCTTGAGGAGCACGGACTGGGGCGGATTGCGCGCTGGCAGATCCAGGTTTGCGCTGATCCGCCGGTGATCCACATCGGAGGTGATTTCGTAAGAAAGCGGCCCGAAATGCGTCGGCACGGCGCGCACCGCAATCCGCTGGCCTTGTGCCAGCCAGGAGCGCTCCGTGCCGGTGGCCAGCAGCAGGTCGGCGCCCTGTTCCAGCACGAGCGCGTCGCGCACCAGCCGCAGCACCGCAATCGGCGTCCAGAGGTGTTGCCGGTCGCCTGTAGTCTCCTTGGCGCCCGGGGTCGGCCCGCGCTCTTCGCACCAGGTGTAGAGCGGCGTGCCGTGATTCAGCGTGGCGTACAGGTAGCGGGCCGCAGCATCGCCGTTGCCCCGGACCAATTGCGCCTCGGCCAAGTCGTTCAGCGCAATGGCCACCCACATACCGTTCTTCATCCACCCGGTATTCATGGGGATGCCGCCCGGGCTGATGTTCGACTCAATGAAACGCAGCGTGCCGGTGATCAGCTCATGCTCCGGCGCGAGCAGACCGCAGGGGGTTAGGGCATTGAGCACGCCCCAGCGGCTTCCTGAGGTCTTATTGGCCACGCCGGGAATCCACCGGTAGCCATCCGCCTGGATCGCCCCCTGATCGAGCGCCCGCAGCAGGTCTTCACGGCCGACCTCATAAATCTTCTGCAACTCCGGTAGATCCGCCTCGCGCCCCAGGAGCTGTGCCGCCTCCACGGAGAGGCGATCCGCATACACCGCCCAGATGTTGTGCGGCAGGAAGATGCCGTTATAGTCCTTGTCGTCCATCAGGCCGCAGTCGCCCATGCCGCGGGGCATCAGGCCATAGTTGACGGGCTTTTGCCCGTCTTTCAGCGCACGCGTGCCTTGACGCTGCTTTTCCTGCCAGCGCGAACTGGCCACCAGGCGCGGGTAGACGGCTTCCAGGTATGCGCGGTCCCGGGTGAGGCGGTAGTGCTCCATGGCTGTCCAGGCCTTGAAGCCGGACATCGCCCAAATGGTTTTCGTCCACCCTTTGGGCTCCGTCCAATCGCCGTCCGGCTCCTGCAGATCGAGCGCAACCCGATAATGCGCCACGGCCTCCGCAGGCAGGCCGAATTGGTCCAACGCGACAGCGGCAATACCGCTCTCCGCCGGATTGGTACAACGATAACCCTCGGTGCCCGGGCAGCAGCCCAGATACCCCTTGGCCAGCGGTTCGCGCATGATAAACACGTCGGCGAGGCACGCTTGGATCGCGTGCTGGACGCCTGGATCGGGAACCTGGAACTGCGCCGCGCGGCTTAGCAGACTCTTCCACGTCTGCACGGCGGCATCGAACTCCGCCTGCCAATTGCGCTGGCGCCAGGCTGGCAGATCCGCCTCGACGCCCCGGTATGGCCGCACAAGCCACGCAACAACCGTTTTTCCGGGCGGCACGTTCCAGGCCGGAGCCGCCGTTTTGGCATCCGTAACGCCCCATTCGTCAGCGCCGACGACGAAAGCCAGCGTCCGATTGCCAACCTTCAAATCCCCGCGCTCCCAGACCTCCTCTCCACCTTTGATCACGATTCGCTGGCCGCTGGCTTCGTACCTGACCCGGATCACCGTGGCGGGCAGTGCGAAGCGACGTTCCTGTGCGCTGGCATTCACCATTTCAATGCGCACCATGGCCGCATTCGAGCCACCTGCCACCTGCAGGCGCATCGTGCCTTCACGGGACTCGTAGACATTGTCCAGCGCAGGCAGCGCGCCTTCCAGCCTGCGCCAAGTGCTGGTGCCAAACGGCTGCCCGTCCAACTGGGGAACCATGTGTAGCTCCCAGGTCGCCCAGGTCGGACGATAGATGCACAGCGCGATCTTCGTGAGGTCGTCGTCCGTCCACGACATGCGCAGACTGCCAGGCTGCAGGTCAAGCAGCGTCTTGTGGCTGCTGTCCGGCACCGCCACCGTGAGGCGGTGCGGCGTGGCAAAGGCATAGGAGAAGTCCACCTGCGGCGCAGGTGGCTTGTTGCCGGCCGAAACCTCGCCGGCATAAACGAGCGTACTCGCTGCGATGTTCGCCATCATGATCATTCTCCTGATGATTGAACTTGTCGTGTGCATAACTGATGAACTCCTTCTCGCTGACAGAGACTTACTCCTTCATCACCGCCTGTACATCCGAGGCGGAGAGCGCCGTGCGGTAGATGCGCACGTCGTTCAGCAGGCCCTTGAAGAAACGCTTCGCGCCGTAGCCCTGACCCAACCGGAAGGTCAGGTTCGGATTGGGCGCAAACACACCACTCCCGGCGCCGCTGCTCTTCTCCACGCCGTTCACATAGCAGACGGACTTGCCATCGCCACAAACCACGGCCACATGCTGCCATTCGTGCGCGGTCAGTTGCGCCAAACCTGCTTGATACCATTTCGCCCCGTCCCCATATCCGAAACCGAAGAGATTGGTCTTGTTCTGCTCCTGCTGCATCACCAGTCCCATGGGACCGGCGTGGTTGCCAAGGATGTCCGCGTACTCCACCTGCTCCGCTGCCGGGTTCACCCAGAACGTGAATGAGAACGGCACAGCCAGATCTTCCAGCTTCGTAGGCATCTCCACGATGCCGCCGGCTCCATCGAAGCTCAGCGCCTTCCGCCCGGCCGCATTCGTCCAGGCCACGCCACCCTTGAGTGCGCCATCCAGCTTGTGCCCACTGGCGTCGGCGGCCACAAGCCCCTTTCCCTCGTCCAACTTCCAC
>JBAXVM010000227.1:0-4945 GCA_037129105.1 bacterium | reverse complement strand
GTCATTACTGGCGGCAAAGGCGGTTGCCCTGGGGTAGCGCTGCCGAAATGTGGCAAAGGCGTCTTTGCTGCCGCGCGCGTAGGATTCTTCAGGAATTTCGATGACCTGATCAGCAGCCTGTTTCAACCCGGCGGCGTGGCAGGCGTTGCGATACCCGGCGCAGCGGTGGACGAGACTGGGAAAGGTCATTTGCCGGGTGATGTAGACCATATTGCGGTGCCCCTGCTCGACCAGGTGCCGCACGGCCAGCGTCGTTCCTGCCTCGTTGTCAACGCCGACAAAGTCGAAGTCGTCCACGTCCTGGTCGCAGACCACAAAAGGCGTGCCTTGCTGCCGGAACTGGGTGAGTAGATCGACGTTGCAATCCGGGCCAATGGGCCAGATCACGAACCCGTTGATCTTTTCGCGCAGAAGTCTGGTGAGCGTCTCGCGCTCATCGGCCGCGTCCCGCGTCAGCACCGGGATCGTGTGACTGAGGCGCTCGCGGGCCACATCATGGGCCGCCTCCAGCGGGCCGAGTTCATTGACCATGATGCCGCGCGGAATGAGCACGTGCACGGGCGGCGGGCCGGGCTGGGGATGCGGCGCGCCGGCGTACAGCTTGTATCCCTCCCGGCGAAGTGCGCCCTCCGCGACCAGGCAGGCGATCGCCTTGTTCAGCACCGGCTGCGAGATGCCGAACAGCTGTTCAAATCCCCGCTCCGACGGCAGGCGGTGGTCAGGTGCGGGGCTCTCCTCGTGCAGGTACGCGCGGATTCGCTCTATGGCTACTTTGTATGACGCGATCATGTTTTTCTCCGGATGCCGAATACCCAGCAAAACCACTATGGCCCTGCCGTGGGCCAACCACAGAAGAACGGCGATTCGGAGTCCGGCAGCACCATACCACACACTCAAATATTGATGTATCAAAAAAGAGACACTAGATGTAGTTTGATGTATACGCGCGGAGAGGCTTGTCGTAAAAAATAGATCAAATTGAGGAATTGTTCAGTTTTCAGCGTCCAGTCTTAGGTGGAGGAGCAACGATGAACACACAACACGCCAACGCTAACCGACACACGGATGGTATCAAGCCGGGATGGTTCTCCCGACTGAACACTGAACACCGGATACTGAACACTGTCTTCCTACTCACTCTCCTTCTCGCCGTATTCGCGCCGCGGGCGGAGGCGACGTGGGCCAAGGGCGGGACGGTGACGAACTATGTCGAGAACGGCACCAACTTCACCGCGCACGTCTTCACGACCGTGGGAACGAACACCATCGAGTTCGGCGGTGTCGGCACGATTGACTACCTGGTCGTCGCCGGCGGCGGCAGCGGTGGGTGTATCCAGAACAACTGGGGTAGCGGTGGTGGTGGCGCTGGAGGCATGCTCACGGGTTCCACGACGGTTCAGGCGCAAGTGTACGCGATTGTCGTGGGGGCCGGTGGACCCGCGCAAGGCCAAGTAAACCCCGGGCTTCCGGGTCAGGTCTCTTCATTCACCAATTCTTCCATGACCAATCTCGTTGCCATTGGCGGCGGATATGGTGGCAGTGGTGGCGGCGGTAACGGTGGCAGCGGCGGCGGCGGTGGTACCTTCGGTGGCGCAGGCGGCACGGGAACGGCGCCGCAGGGCTATAACGGCGGCTATTGCACAGGCGGTCAGGCTGGATTTGGTGGTGGCGGTGGTGGTGCTGGGTCGGTGGGTGTGAGCAACACCGCCTCGATAAATCCTGGTTATGGCGGAACGGGCGTATATGTGTCCGCGTTCAGCCGTTGGGGCGATGCGAGCAATCTCGGTTGGTTTGGCGGTGGCGGCGGTGGGAGCAAGGGCAACGGCACGGACTATGGTCGTGGCGGAAAGGGCGGCGGCGGGAATGCAGGGCAAGGCGGTACCGCCGCCATCAGCGGCCAAGCCAACACCGGCGGCGGCGGCGGTGGCGCTGGCGGCACCTCCGCCGCAGGCGCCGGCGGTTCCGGCATCGTGATCGTGCGGTATGTCACGCCGTCGTCGGATCCGCAACAATGGATGAAGATCACGCTCGCGGGGTACACTAACCGGTTGGAAACGCTGACCAACTTCCCGGTGCTGGTGGTGTTGAGCAACAACGTGGGCAACAGCGGGTTCACCTACGACAAGTTCTTCTCGACCTTCGGCACCAATGCGACGGCAGCCAAGCGCGGCGACGACTTGCGGTTTGTCGCCAACCTGGCCGACACAAACGGCTTCCCTTATGAGATCGAGTCGTGGAACACCAATGGCGCGTCCTACATCTGGGTCCAGGTCCCGACCATTCTCGGCGACGGTTCCGGCGTCATCTGGGCCAAGTGGGGGTATCCGGCATGGATCTGGGGCACCAACAACCCGACGCCAGTGTGGACGAATGGGTTTACGATCGTGGCGCACATGCCTGAGGCCAGCGGAACGGTCTACGACTCGACCACGAACAAGAACAACGGCACCATCGCCAACGGCACGGCCAACGGACAACTTTACGTTCGGTGCGTGGATCAAAGCATCGAGCGGCATGACGATACAGACGGAGGCCGATTCCGGCATCATCTTCGGCGGTGAGAAGTGGGCGTTCATTCCGGAACACGGCGGTGCCAATGCAGGAGGCGCCGCGCTATCGGTGGGGACCAACGGCATAGGCGTGTACGAATACGGGGATTCTTATATAGTCCCGCTGGTTGTTTACAGCAGTCAGATCGGCGCCGGCTGGAACTACATCAGCGTTGTCTACACCAACAAACAGCCGACGATCTACCTGAACGGCGCGTATGCGCGTACGAGGTACGACGGAGACATCGCGAGGACAAAATACGCCCCGTACCGCATTGGCGGCGGCGTGTTTGGGAGCGATGCCTTCGCCGGTTCGATGGACGAGGTGCGCGTCTCGGGCGTCCCACGTTCCACGAACTGGATCTGGGCTGAGTACCTGAACATGGCATCCAACACGGTCTTCAACAAGTATGGAAAGATGGAGCCGATCATCGTCAAAGGCACCGTGATCATGATGCGGTAGCCGCCTTCGCCCCGACCTCCCGCATGGCAGTTCTGATGAGGTCGAGAAACTGGTGAAGGAGACAATATGAAGAAGCTCTTCGCCGGCTTTCTGATTCTGCTGATCGGCCTTTCCGCAGTGGCGATGTGGCTGAAGCCGAGCCGCGTGCGCATGCCGGGTGTTGTGCGCTCCGCCGACTGGATTCGGGCGGAGTACCTGAACACCGCTTCTTCCGGTTCCTGTTTTCCTGCATTCCGTGTTTGCCGCCATTCGATTGGTATGTCAATGTAATTGGTTGATATTTATGGTCTGTGCTGCGCCGTCTAAATTTGATTAGATACGGCTGGCTGATTTGTCGCATGGGCAGGAGCTTTCGGCGATCAGAGACCGCCGCGACAGGAAGAAACCAGGCGACACGGCACGAGGAGCTTTTTCCTAATCATCCGCCGTAATCATCACCCGTAATCCTCGTCCGTAACAGAGCAAAGGAGAAGCACATGATCAATTTCGGTGTGCAATACTATCGGGCGCCGTTTCCGGAGAACCGCTATTGGGAGGACGACCTGCGGCGGATGAAGGATGCAGGGTTGAACACGGTTCAGTTGTGGATCCTGTGGTCGTGGGTGGAGTCCAAGCCCGGGCATTTTGCGTTCGACGACTATGACCGACTGGTGGAGCTGGCCGGCAAGCACGGGCTAGGTGTTGTACTCAGCACGATTGCCGAGATCCAGCCCTACTGGATCCATAGGGAAGTGCCGGGCAGCGAGATGGTGAACCAGTACGGCCACACGCAGGTCAGCCAGAACCGCGGCGAATGTCATTTCGGGCTGACGCCGGGCGGTTGCACGGACCATCCGGGCGTGTGGGAACGCATGGCCGCGTTTCTCGCCGTCACAGCCACGCGCTATGCGAAGCTGCCGAACCTGCGCGGCTGGGACTGCTGGAACGAGACGCGCTGGCGGGAGGACGCCGACGGCATCGTCTGCAACTGCGCGCATACGCGCCGCGCGTTTCACGTGTGGCTCGAAGAGAAATACGGCAGCCTGGACGGGCTCAACCGGGACTGGAAGCGCCGCTACGGTGGCTGGGACGAAGTGCTGCCCGGGAAGGGCGCCGCCCATCCCTACACGGAGATGATGGCGTTCTCGCACTTCCTGACGGTGCGCGCCAACCGCCTGGGCGCGAGACGTTTTGATGTCATCCGGGCGATCGACACACAGCACCCGGTGACCCTGCACGGCCCCTGTCCCTGTAGCGAACTGGCTTGGACAGCCACACCCCTGGATCGTGGTAATGACTGGGCCTTTGCGGATCACTTGGACGGCGTCGGCTGCTCCAGCTTCCCGAAGTGGTTTGGCGTGGACGACGCGGATTTCGGCCTGCGTATCGACCTGGTCAAGAGCGCGGCCCGCGGGAAGAAGGTCTGGCTCAGCGAACTGCAGGGGGGCCGTGCTTCGCAGGGGTTCTCGGTTCACCAGCCGGTGGATGCGCTCTCCCAGCAGCGCTGGGTCTGGAACGGGCTCGCTTCAGGCGCGGACACCATCCTGTTCTGGTGCTGGCGGGACGAGGTGTTCGGTTGCGAATCCGGCGGCTACGGGGTGATCGGGCTCGATGGCCTGGCCGAGGAGCGGCTGGCGGGGATGCGGATGACTGGCGAGGTCATTGCGCGGAACCAGGCGCTGCTGGACGGCTATCAGCCGTCGGAGCCTAGGGTGGGGGTGTTGTTCAGTCCCCAGTCCTATTACCTCCAGTCGGCCCAGGCCGGGGATGCGGGCGCGGTGGCCCAGGCGTTTCACGGCTACTGCCGCGCGCTGGTTCGGAAATCCATCCCGTTTGTCGCGGTCGAGGAGGAGCATCTCGACGCGCTGGACAAGTTGCAGGTGCTCTTCCTGCCGCGCATGCTGGTCTTCTCGCCGGCGGTGGAGCAGGCGCTGGCGCGGTTTGTGGAGCGGGG
>JBAXVM010000226.1:0-4955 GCA_037129105.1 bacterium | reverse complement strand
TATTTGGCGCAGACCAACGGCCACCGCTACCGGCCTTGATCCTTCTCACGGCCCAGCATCTCGCGACGCTGATCCCCGGATTCGCCTACCTCTTGTTGATCGCTTCTTTATGCGGCCTGAGCCTTACCGCCACACAGGGTCTCATCGCCGGCACTTTGCTCAGCATGAGTCTGTGTATCGCACTCAACGCCTGGGGTGGGCGACTCGGCGCAGGGGGGGTCTTCGCCAATTGGGCGAACTTCGATTTCATGTTTATCGCCCCCGCCGCGGTCGCCGTCGCCGGCCTGCAAGGGCTGGCCGGCATCGCCCTGATCGCTGCATGCACGTGCTTTCTTTTGCGCCCCCTTCTGCCGCTGTTGCGCTCTCTATTGCCAACAACGGTGGTCGGCGCCATCGTCTGCATGTCAGGCCTCACGCTGGCAGCACCTGCCTTCCGTCGCGCGCTCGGCGTGAATGCGGCCATGCAGATTGATGGCTCTACGACCCTCATCGCCGCCGTCTGTCTGGCCGTGATCGTGGGTGTTTCCGTGTGGGGTGGTCGACGTTTTTCGATGCTCGCCGTCGTCATGGGACTCCTCGTGGGCGATGCGCTGTCCTTCCTGCTGGACCGCATGCCGCCGCTGACCAACCTAAGCGCCGTCCCGTGGACGGGCGCCCCGCACTTCGTAATGCCCACGCTGCAGCTCCCGCTGACCTTGATCGGCGCCACCGTGCTCGTTTCTCTACTCGGTCAGATCTACAATGTCGGCTGCTCCGTCATGATGGACAAGCAGACTGACGCCGACTGGCGCCGCCCGGATATGAATCGAGCCTCCAGGCTGGTCACCGCCAATGGCATTGCGGATGCGATCGGTAGTTTTATGGGTGGCATTGGCACCTGCGTCAGCGGACCCAATCTCGCCTTGACCTTCGCGAGCAAGGCCGCCTCGCGGTATATCGGGTTGCTCCTCGCACCGCTGCTGCTGGCGCTGGCGTTTCTGCCAAAAGTCGTCGCATTCGCTTTGTTTCTCATTCCATCACCTGTGCAAGGCGCGTTCCAGGTGTACACGGCAATGTTTCTATTCGTTGGCGGAACGGAACTTTTTGCGACTCGCGCAACGTGCCCCCGTACGACGGCGATTTTTGGCGTCTCCGTTTGCGCCGGGCTGATCCCGTTCATCATGCCGACGCTTACAGACACTGCCCCGAGCGGCCTTAAGATCCTGCTCAACAGTGGCTATTTGATCACTGGCGTCGTTGCGTTGACGTTAAATCTGTTATTTCGGCTGGGCACCCATCGCACAGCGGAAGAGCCTATCCCTGCCGATGCGGGCGCAGGCTCTGACTTGATAAAACACTATCTGGAACACCATGCTGGCCTATGGAGGGTGCGACGCGACGTCTTGCAACGAGCGATTTCCGCGGCTACGGAGGCAGCGGAACTGATTGCGTCCACCAAGGGGAAGCGGTTGTTGGCGATACACGGCACGTTTGACGAATTCAATCTAGACATAGAAATCATCCATAGCGGTTCTGTGATCGATCTCAACACGACTGACGCGTCTACTGCCCGTTTAGAGCAATTCGTCAGCGGCTCGGGCGATGTGGATACGCTGGATGCCATTATGTGGAGCCATGGCAAGATCGTGCTGACCCATCTGGCCGAAGGGGTTCGCAGTGCCGCGGTGAGCACCACCGACCACCGGGCGTGCATTCACTTGCATTTCGATCATTAAAAAATGGCGCTGTCCAGGCACATCCACGTGGACAGACCAGGGGGCCGAGCGCATGGAACAAGCAGCCTCCGTAGGGCTCCGCAAAACGCGCGCTGTGCGCGCTCCATAAACCCTTGCGCAACATCCGCTCGACAGATCGGCAGCCCGCGCCGCCGTCGATCTCGCGACAACCTGTTCTGCAATCTGCATTAGAGAGCACTCCATGCAACGTGCTTGGCCGCTACGCAGCCTTTCATGACCGATAAAATCCTGCGCCCTTGGGGTGATCGGGTAGTGAAGGGCTGCTTATGCATTGGCCTGTCACTAGCCGCGCTGTACAGCAGCGCGGTGTGGGCGGTGGACGACCCGGCTGCCTGTCAGCAGGTGCGCTTTGCGGATACGGGCTGGGCCGATGTGACGGCGAGCACCGCCGTGGCGAGCACACTGCTCACCCAACTCGGCTATCAACCCACAGTCACCCTGCTGTCGGTGCCGGTGACTTTTGCGTCAATGAAAAATCGAGACATCGACGTCTTTACCGGCAACTGGATGCCCGGTCAAACCGCGATACGCCAACGGTATGAGGCAGAGGGCGCCATCAGCGTGGTACGACCGCTGCTGGAAGATGCCAGCTACACGCTGGCGACGCTGGACTACGCATGGGCGGCGGGCTTACGTGATTTTGCAGACATTCATACCTTCGCCAAGGCACTCGGCCATCGTCTAGTCGGTATCGAACCGGGGAGCCCGGGTAACGAGCGGCTCTTTAAAATGGTCCAGCGCGCGCAGTTCGGGTTAGGCGACTTCTCGGTCGTGGAATCGAGCGAGCAAGGGATGCTGATGGAGGTGGAACGCGCAGCACGGGACCATCAGCCGATCGTGTTTCTCGCATGGGCCCCACACCCCATGCACCTAAAATACCCGATTCGTTATTTAACCGGCGGCGATGCGATATTCGGCCCCCACTTTGGTGCCGCCACGATTTACACAGTGACACGCACCCAGTATGCCCGCGAGTGTCCGAACGTCGGGCGCTTGCTCTCGCAACTGCACTTCTCGCAGCGTTCCTTGAGTGCCGTCATGTCGGCCATACTCGAGCGCCACCTCACGCCGGCGGCGGCGGCGGCGGAATGGTTGCGTGACAACCCCCCATTAGTCGCCGAGTGGCTCGCGGGCGTGACCGACAGCCACGGCCAACGCGTCTTTACACGGCCTGACCACTTGCGCGCCGCCAGCACACCGCATTCCGCCGAGGCATTCCTCACCTGGCAAAAAATACCGGTCGGCGATGCCGCCGTGGTCGCCATGGTCTATCTCAAGGACCACGGCATGCGGACTTTCGCTGGCGTTGCGCTGGTGATCCGCACCCTAGTCAACGGATTATCGGCCGCCCTGACGGCCACGCCGCCGTTGCTACTCATTGGCCTGATGACGCTGCTCGCTTACGGGATCCGACGCTCCGTCGCCCTCGCCGTCTTCGTGGGGATGGCATTGCTATTCATAGTCAATCAAGGCTACTGGACCGAAACGTTGGAGACACTGTCGCTGGTCCTTGTTTCGGCAACGGTGGCCTCTGCGATCGGTGTACCCGTGGGCATTGCCGTCGCCCATCGACCGCGCTGGTACGCAATACTGCGGCCAGTACTGGATCTGATGCAGACCCTACCTCCCTTCGTCTACCTGATCCCCACCCTCGTGCTGTTTGGGCTCGGCGTCGTGCCGGGGGTGATCTCGACCGTCATCTTCGCCATGCCTACACCCATTCGCCTCACACAACTCGGCATTGCATCCGTACCCCAGGCACTCATCGAATTGGGCCAGTCCTTTGGCGCGACCCGTTGGCAGTTGCTCCTCAAAGTGGAACTCCCCTACGCCGCTCCCGCCATTATTGCCGGGCTGAGCCAATGCATCATGCTGTGCCTGTCGATGGTGGTCATCGCCGCCTTGGTCGGGGCCGGTGGCCTCGGCGTGCCGGTAGTGCGCGCACTGAACAACGTGCAGGTCAATATCGGCTTTGAGGCGGGCCTCGCCATCGTGCTGCTCGCCGTGATCCTCGACCGGATACTCAGACCTTCCGATCCCAAGGACCGGTCGTGAACGCGGCCCTGTCTTTCCAGAACGTCGACATCTTATTCGCCGGTGCCGCACCCAAAGCGGCGCGTCGTCTGGTGCAGGCCTGCCGCCTGCTCGATGCGGGAGACGCTTATAGCGCCATTGCACACGACACGGGCGTGACGGTGGGTGTCAACGGGGCCACACTCGACGTTGCGCATGGCGAAATCTCGGTGCTGATGGGAGCTTCAGGGTCTGGCAAGTCGACCTTGCTGCGCGCCGCGAATGGCCTTGCGCCGGTGCAACGCGGGCAGGTGCTGATCAATGATGACGGCCATGCCGTCGACGTCGCGACGGCTGACGCGGCAACGCTTCGGCAGGTCCGACGTCGCCGGGTGGCCATGGTGTTCCAGCAATCGGCCTTGTTACCGTGGCGCTCCGTCCGCGATAACGTGGCCTTTGGTCTGGAGTTGCAAGGTATTTCCTCGACGAGGCGCGCGCGCCTCGTCGAGGAGAAACTGGCATTGGTCGGTCTGCTGGAGTGGGCCGACCGGGATATCCAAGAACTGTCGGGGGGCATGCAGCAACGGGTCGGCCTGGCGCGCGCCTTTGCCACAGATGCAGACATCCTCCTCATGGATGAACCCTTTTCGGCGCTCGACCCCCTGATTCGCGAAAAACTACAAGACGAACTGTTGGCGCTGCAGGCGCGGGTCCGCAAGACGATCCTGTTTGTCAGTCATGATTTGTCCGAAGCCATCAAGTTGGGCGATCGGATCAGCATTATGGAAGGTGGGCGAATCGTACAATCGGGCACGGCGCAGGACATCATCCTGCGGCCCGTCGATAGCTATGTGGCCGCATTCGCGCGCGGCGTGAATCCCTTGTCGGCGCTCACGGGAGCGATGGTGATGCGTCCTTGCACAGCGCTGACGCGGTCACCGGCAGGCATCGCCCTAGACGCAGGCAATCGCTATCTGGTGCAGGTGGATGACCAGGGACTACCGCTCGCCGTGCGTATTGATGGCCTGCTGCACGCCCTTGTCACGGTGGCGGGACACACGGTGCCACTGCGCTGCGTGCCGACGCACACCGTACTGCGCGACATCATCCGCTTGCGCCAGTCCAGCGGGCATCCGGTTTTGCTGCTGCACGCCGAGCGCTGGGTGGGCGTGTGTAGCGATGCGGAAATCCTGCAGGCGCTGGCGG
>JBAXVM010000225.1:0-4966 GCA_037129105.1 bacterium | reverse complement strand
ATGGACGGCGTAAAGCCGTCCCTACCGTGAAGGTCAATGAATCGCAGATGCGTCCCATGCACTGCCGGCCGGTTTTTGGTTTTCCTATGACGTTGGAATTTTGATACCGTTCCGCCGTCCCCTGCGACCGTGGCCGGGGGGGCAAATATGGGCTACAGGTGCGAACGGCAGCGGAAGTGCAGACGGGTCATGAAAATAGGCTGGACAGACATGTTTGTTGGTCTTGGGGGGCAACGCCCGGGAAGCTGGTGGCGTGTGCTTGTGATCGGGCTGATGTTGAGCCTGGGCGCGGGGTGTTCCATGCAGCGCATGGCCGTGAACCGTTTGGGCGATGCGCTGGCTTCCGGCGGCGACACCTTTGCCTCTGACGACGATCCAGACCTGGTTCAGTCCGCCGTGCCGTTCAGTCTGAAGCTCATGGAGAGCCTGCTGGCAGAAAGCCCGGAACACCCGGGCCTGCTCTTTGCCACGTCCTCCGGCTTTACCCAATACGCGTATGCCTTTGTTCAGCAGGACGCCGATGAACTGGAGAATGAGAATCTCACCCGTGCCACGGTCCTGCGCGCGCGGGCCAAACGGCTCTACCTGCGCGCCCGCAACTATGGCCTGCGGGGGCTGGAAACCGCCCATGCCGGCTTCCGGGCGAAGCTGGCCATCAACCCGGCTGAAGCAGTCCGCCACGCCACGCAGGCGGATGTGGCGATGCTCTATTGGACTGCCGCGTCCTGGGCGGCCGCCATTTCACAGGCCAAGGACGACCCGGCGCTGATTGGAGAGCTACCGCAAATGGAGGCTTTGATGGATCGTGCGCTGGCGCTGGATGAATCGTTCGGGCAGGGCGCAATCCACACGTTCTACATCGCGTACGAGATGGCGAGGCAAGGCGTGAAGGGCGATCCGGCCTTGCGCGCGCGCCAGCACTTTGAGCGGGCCATGGAACTGGCGCAGGGCATGCAGGCCGGCCCACTGGTTTCGTTTGTTGAATCCGTGTGCGTGCAGAAACAGGACCTGAAGCAGTTTGACCAGTTACTGAAGCAGGCCCTGTCGATTGATCCGGACAAGCAGCCCCGGACGCGCCTGGCCAACCTCGTCATGCAACGTCGTGCACGGTGGCTGCTGTCCCGGCGCGACGAGCTGTTTCTGATACCCGATTCGCCCAAGTCGCCGTAGTTGGGCAACCCTAGTTCTATTCGGAAAGTTATTTGCCATGAAGTTTTGTCTGAACAAGTCCGCCTGCCTGAGCGTGGCCCTGCTGCTGCCGGTGTGGGTGTGTACCGCGGCCACACCCCTGAAGGTCAAGCTTGCCACGCTCGCGCCCACGGGCAGCAGTTACCACAAGAGCCTGATGGCGATGCGGGAGTCGTGGAAGAAGAGCTCGAATGGCGGCGTGGAGCTCGTCATATATGCTGACGGCAAGCTCGGGGGCGAGGCGGACACGGTGAATCTGATGGCCGTGAACTCCGTGCAGGCGTCGATGCTCACGGCCGTGGGGCTTTCGGAGATCGAGCTGGGGGTGAGCGGGCTGCAGAACATTCCGATGGGCTTTCACAGCCTCGACGAGGTGGACTACGTGGGCGAGCGCTTGCGTCCGCTGCTTCAGGAGCGTCTGGCAAAGAAGGGGTTCGTGGTGTTGTTTTGGACCGACGCCGGATGGGTGCGGTTTTTCGCCAAGAAGCCCTTTGCCACGCCGGACGAACTCAAGAAGTTGAAGCTGTTCACCTGGGCCGGATGCCCGGAGCAGGTGACAATCTACAAGTCCGCCGGTTTTAACCCGGTGCCGCTGGAGACGGCGGACATCCTGCCCGGGTTGCAGACCGGCCTGATCGAAGCCGTGCCGGCGCCCCCGGTGTTTGCGCTCGTGGGGCAGATGGACACCCGCGCGCCGCACATGCTGGAGCTGAACTGGGGGCCGCTGGTGGGCGCGTGCGTCATCCGCAAGGAAACCTGGGAGAAGATTCCGGCGGATCTCCGCGAAGGCCTGTTGACGTCCGCCGCCGCCACCGGTGTGGAGATCAAGGCCAACGCCCGTCGCGAGAGTGACGATTCCGTGAAGGCGATGGAGAAGCGCGGCCTGACGGTGACGAAAATCACGCCGGAGCAGGAGGCGCAATGGCGGCTCGTCGCCGAGGCGGCCTATCCGCAGATTCGCGGCTCGTTCGTGCCTGCTGATGTCTTTGACCAGGCGCTCGCGGCGATCAAGGAATTCCGCAGCAAAGCAGGGAAGTAGGCGCGTGAGCGTGGAACTGCCAGCCATCGTATCCGTGCCGGAGCCCGCGGGCTGGCGCGGCGGCCTGCGTCGCACGGAGAACGCCTTCGTCGTGCTGGCGCTTGCCCTGATGGCCCTGCTGCCGTGTGCGGAGATCGTTCTGCGCAAGCTCTGCAACTCGGGTGTGCCCGGATCTGTTCCGCTGGTGCAGCACCTCGTGCTGGTGGTCAGCATGCTGGGCGGCGCCATCGCGGCGCGCGACAACCGCCTGCTGTCACTTTCCTCTCTGACGACATTTTTCCGGCCGGATCTGCGCCGGATGGCTGTTGTGTTCAGCCATGGGTTTGCGGCGGGACTTTGCGCGCTGCTGACCGGCGTGGCGTTCCGGTTTGTGGTGGCCAGTTGTGGTCTGGGCAAGACGCTGGTCCTGGGCATACCGGTCTGGACGGTGCAGGCGCTGCTGGTGGCGGGTTTTGCCGCCATCGCCGTGCGTCTCATCTGGCACGCGGCCGCGACCTGGCGCGGGCGTCTGGTATCGCTGGTGCTGGCCGTGGCGGTCGTGGCGGTCGGTTGCTGGTCGCCGGTTCCGCCGGAGCACCTGCGGTGGGTCGCCATGGCCTTGCTCGTGGCTGCGGCGCTGCTCGGCGCGCCGGTGTTTACCACGCTGGGGGGCGCGGCGCTGATCCTTTTTTGGAGCGCCGGCGAGACTGCGGCCTCGCTGCCGGCCAACCACTATCGCCTCACGATCAATCCCACCCTGCCATCCTTGCCGCTGTTTACACTCGCGGGTTACTTCCTGGCGGAAGGGGGCGCTGCCAGGCGTCTGGTGCGCTTGTTTCAGGCGGTGTTTGGGAATTTTCGCGGCGGACCGGCGATCGTCACGGCCCTGGTCTGTGCGTTCTTCACCTCGTTTACCGGCGCCTCCGGTGTGACGATCCTGGCGCTGGGCGGGGTGCTCATGCCGGTGCTGCTCGCGGCCGGCTATCGCGAGCGCTCCGCGCTGGGGCTGCTGACGGGTGCGGGCTCGCTCGGCATGCTTTTTCCGCCCTGCCTGCCGCCAATTCTATACGCCATCATCGCCAGCAGTGGTGGCCAGACCAGCGTGACCATTGAGGAGATGTTCAAGGGGGGCTTTCTGCCGGGCGTCGTCCTGGTGGCTGTGACCATTGCATGGGGCATGCGGCAGTGTCCGCCCCGCGGCGCCGCGCAGGTGACGCCGTTCTCCTGGCGTGACGTGCGGGCTGCGGCATGGGCCGCCCGGTGGGAGCTCCTGGTGCCGGTGGTGGCGCTGACGGCGCTGTTTGGTGGCTTTGCCACACCTGTGGAAGCGGCGGCGCTCATGGCGGTCTACACGTTTTTTGTAAATGTCGTGATCACGCGCGACCTGCATCTCTTCCGTGATGTGCCGCGCGTGATGGCGGAGTGCGGCCTGCTGATGGGTGGCGTGCTGCTGATCCTGGGTGTGGCGCTGGGCTTCACCCATTATTTGATTGATGCGCAGTTGCCCGACCAGATGGTCGCCTGGGCCACCGGTGCAATCCACTCCAAGTGGCTCTTTCTGCTCTGCCTCAACGTCGTGCTGCTGATTGTCGGCGGCATGGTGGAGATCTATGCGGCGATCGTGGTTGTTGTGCCGCTGCTCGTGCCGCTGGGGGCAGCGTTCGGCATTGACCCGATTCATCTGGGGATCATATTTCTGGCCAACATGGAGCTGGGCTTTCTCGCGCCGCCGGTGGGCTTAAACCTGTTGCTGGCCTCGTATCGCTTCAACAAGCCCATGCCCGAAGTCACGCGCGCGTCCTTCCCGATGCTGCTGGTGATGGTGGCCGGTGTGCTGTTGATCACGTACGTGCCATGCCTGACCACGTGGCTGCCGGGGATCTGGAAGTGAACGAGCAGGGTCGCGATCCGGAAGTCTGGAGTTATGGTATTATGGCCGCATGCATTGGATGTGTTCAGCAATAACCGGGCTTTCACGGATGCGCGGCATGGCGTTGGTGGCGATGCTGCTGGCAGCTCAGACGGATTCCTCCCTGGCGGATGCCACCGACTATCCGGTGCCGGCATGGGCCAAATCGCAGGTGACGTCTGCCATGCGTGAAGGGAGCCGGATGCATCTGGTGGCTACCGGCGGGGTGGCGGTTGCCTTTGAGCGCGTGCAGGCTGTGTTGATGCACACGAACATTCTAAAGGACGTGGAGGCGTCGTATCTGCGCGAGCTTCCGGCTGGCGCGCAAACAAATCTGATGATCACGGTGCAGCGCGCGAAGGGCCACTACACGGTAGACTGGAAGGACGAGCAGGCTGAAGTGCGCGACGTCTGGCGCCAGACAGACACGAACAACTTTTTGGAGGGCGGCTATGTCGTCACGGGCGAACGATTCTTCGGCTCCTTTGAGACCGTGATGACGATCCGCGTGCAGCGTACACCCGAAGGGCAGGCCTGTTTTCGCGCGGACGTGCTGATCTATCCGCACAACGGGCTCGTCCGGTTTCTTTTCAACAACCTGTTCTCCGTGGAGGACTACTTTCGCGATGTGTTGGTCGAGATGAGCGAGGAGATCAAGCGTGTCTGCATCAACCTCTGCAAGGCACAAGCCGCGGCGCTGCTGTAGTCGTCCACCGGTGTATCTGCCAATTTGGAACTCTCGCGACAGGCCAAGCCTGTGAATGGAGGAAATGACGGTAAAGCGGAGTAGAAACCATTCTTATTTAACTCGTTGTGATTGTTGTGGTAGCGAACCGCCAAGACGCCAAGTC
>JBAXVM010000224.1:0-5033 GCA_037129105.1 bacterium | reverse complement strand
AGAGTTGTCTGAGCATGGATGCGATTCGTCTGAGCAGGTCGCGCCCCTCCTCCACAGGGGATGGGGCTGCCGGGCAGGAATCGGCGGTGGTCAGATCCACCCGTGTCGCGTACTGCACGGTTGCCTTATACCTGCGGCATTTCACCTTACATTTCTTACGTGGTGGTGAACTTGACGTTGATCTCCGGTTTTGCCATGCTGCCGCTCATGACTTCGTTATGTCTGGCCGGTTTCGGCGTGTTTTCGGGACCATGGCGGGCCCTTGCTGACCGGGGGTGTAACGGAAAGCGAGTTCCCGCCAATTTATGCACCTGAAGGTTCCCTACAACTGGGATGCAGACCTGTTGCAGATCTATGCCGGGATCAATCACGACCCGGAGACGCGATATCGGGTCTGCGAGGTCTACGCGAGCGATCAGAAGGCGATCATCGGCACCGGGCGCGCGCCGTCGTCCCTCCCGGTGCGCAAAGGGCATTACCGGGAGCACATCGGAGAAGCCCATCGTCACGGCCTTCGTTTCAGTTTCGTCTTCAATGCGTGTTCGATGGCCGGCAGGGAGTTCAGCCCGGAGACACAAAGCCAGTTCTACGCATATTTGCACGAATTGGTGGATGCCGGGCTCGACGGGTTGATCATCACCATGCCGTATCTCGCGCACCTTGTGCATCGCTGGTTTCCGGCGCTGACCATCTCTTCCAGCGTCAACAACCAGCTCACGTCCGTCGAGAAGATTGCGCAACTCCAGGCTTCCGCGCCGTTCAGCAGGATTCAGTTCCCCTTCACCCGTGCGCGGGATTTCAACCTTTTTCGCGAGGCCGCCGCGCGCTTCCCGGAGTATGACCGGATCGCACTCGTAAATGAAAGCTGCCTGCCGGATTGCGCCTTTCAGCGCTTTCATCAGGACTACTACAACTTTGGCGACGTCCGGGATGGGGCCATCGACTATTACCACCTCTGCTGCGCCCTGCAGAAGCTTGAGGACCCGCTCAATGTCCTGAAGGCGCAGTGGGTCATGCCGGAGGATTTGCACCATCTAGCGGATGCCGGGATCACGACAGTCAAACTTGCAGGCAGGGACCGGAAGGACAACCTGTGGCTCACGGAACTGGTTGCAAGTTATGCCCGCGGAAGATCCTGCGGCAACGTGTACCGGTTTGTCGAGAAGTCGGGATTGCTGGATCCGGAATGGAGCAGGCTCCTCGGTGCGGACCTGACGCCCTGCCACTACCAGGTGGACAGCGCAAAGCTGAACGGGTTCATCGAGGGGTTTGTCCGCGGAGACCTGCCGTGTGTGCGGAACAAGTCGTGTTCTCCGGCCTGTAACTGGTGCGCCGGGTTCATGGGCGCGGTAACGCCGCCGCCCAACCGGGACGAGCGGTTGCAGCAGGTGCGGCAGCTCATGGCGCTGGTCGAGCAGCGCATGTACACGCCGGGTGGCGGCTGTATTGGTGGTCTGCCGCGGGTGTGCTCCGGGGCTGTGCGGCCGGCTTCCGGCGCCTGTTCGGGTGCGGAAATCCGGGGGGCGCCGCAGGCGGCGTCCCCCGGCCTGCAAGGGCCTTTGTCATGAATATGGCGCCGTTACGGATCCGGAACGTACGCCTTGACTGCCCGGGCGGCGCATCCCGGCTCACGGCTGAAGTGGACGGCTGTCCGGTCTGGTATGAGTCGGTCGATGTTGCGCTGCAGGCACGGGTGGAAGTGATGGCTTCAGCTTTTCTGCTGCCTGCGATGATGGCTCGGAGGGACCTGAAGATCGAAGGGGGCGCAGTCTCGCCGAGGTGGCTGCAAAACGCACGCTCGTTGATGGCAACGTTCCACGCGTGGTGGGGGTATGCGCCTGTGGAGATCGTCTGCGATTCCGAGTCGCCTGCTGCGGTGCAGTCCGGGCGGGGGCAGCGGACCGCCCTTTTTTTTACCGGCGGGGTGGATTCTTTTTACGCGCTGCTATGCCGGCAAGAGCCCATTGACGATCTTGTTTATGTGCACGGGTTTGATGTCGGCATTGATGATGCGGTGCGCGCGGCGGATACCGTTGAGCACCTGCGGATGATCGCCGCCGAAGCCGGTCATCGGCTGGTTCTGGTGCGGACGAATCTGCGCACCCACCCCCGGCTCGCAGATGCTGACTGGACCCGGACTCACGGAGGTGCGCTGGCCTCGGTCGCGTATGCGTTGCCGGATGTCCGGAAGATGATCATTTCCGCATCATTCTCAACCCCGTTTGTGGTGCCGTGGGGATCGCACCCTGAGACCGACCCCCTTTGGTCCAGTGAGCAGCTTTCGTTTGAGCATCATGGGGTTGAGCGTAGCCGCATGGCGAAGGTGCTGGCTATTTCGGAAAACCCGCTTGTCAGGCGCCATCTACGGGTTTGCTGGAAGAACCGCGGACGGCGCAGTAACTGCTGCAAATGCGAAAAATGCGTTCGAACCATGCTGATTCTGAAAGCGCTGAACCGGCTGCAGCCGTTTGAAGCTTTTCCGTTGCGGCAGCAGCTGTTCTGGCGCGCATGCAGCCTGTCAACCATCCTCCCCGTTACGTTTTACGCTTATCGGGAGATGCTTCGGGTAAGTTCGTGTTGGCACACGCGGCTCGCGATTCGGACGATGCTGTTGCGCAGCTGGATGCGCCATCGGCAGCGCATGCTGCTGCGTAACATTCTTGCGTGTGGGCTGGGGGAGGTGTTTTCCCGGATTTCTCCCGTCACCCGCGACGCTAAACGTATGAAAGAGTGCAAGCCGCGATGAGCCAGATCGAATTTCCGATCGGGGCACGCCGTGCGGGAGAGCCCCTCGCGTGAAACTGCCCGATGTCATCCTCCGTCTCCTCGGTCAGACACCCGCACGTCGCAGCGGCCCGACCGTGGAGCTTGCCTTCCTGGGCGACGTGATGCTTGCGCGCCGCGTCGAGGCCCGCGCCGAACGGGACGGCGCGGAGGGTGTTCTCGCCGACCTTTGGCCGATTCTCGAGACTGCAGACGTACGAATCGTGAACCTGGAATGCGCCCTCTCGACACGCGGGGCGAGATGGACGCCCGAAACAAAGGTCTGCCACTTCCGCGCTCATCCGGCCCTCGTCTCCGCGCTCACGGCCGTTCGCATCAGCGCCGTTTCCCTCGCCAACAATCACACGCTGGACTACGGGCCGGACGCACTTTTCGAGACGCTTGACGTGCTCGACCGCGCCGGGATCGCACATGCGGGCGCCGGGCGCAACGAGGAGGAGGCCTTCCGACCGGCGATCTTCCGTGCGGGCGCGGTCCGCGTCGCGATGGTTGCCTTTACCAACAACGAACCCGGGTGGGCGGCCGGCCCGGGACGCCCGGGCGTTGCGTGGGCACACTGCCGTCCGGGCGAGCCGAGCGCGCAACGGCTGTGCGCGGCCGTTGCGGAGGCGCGTCGCCAGGCCGACCTGCTTGTGGTCTCGGCACATTGGGGTGGCAACTATGGCGACGTCCCGCACCGGCATCACCCGCGTATGGCGCGCGCGCTCTTCCGGGCGGGCGCCGACATTGTCTTCGGGCACTCGGCACACGTGACGCGAGGCGTGCGTTTTGCACGCGGGCGGGTGGCGATGTTCTCGGCCGGAGACGCCGTGGACGACTACTCGGTCCGGCTTCCTGATCGCAACGACCTTGCCTTTGTGTTTTGCGCGGAGGTCGAGAATGGCCGCACGGTCCGATTGCGCCTGAGTCCGACGGCCATACGTGATGCGCGGATGACGAAAGCCGGGGCTCACGACGCTGCGACGGCCGTTGCGCGGATGACCCGGTTGTGCCGCGCGGAAGGCACCCGCACCGTTTGGGACGCGGGGCATTCGGAACTCATTCTTACACCGTAGCCGGGTCCAATGGTTGCGGATTTCGATGCCGCCCCAATGCAGGGGGTCTGCGGGGTGGATGGAAACCTGATACCAGTCGAAGAAAGTCGCCAGAAGTTCATAATTAGAATTGCTGAACTTTTCACCCTTGACGCTACGCGCACTATGATGATATGTTACATGCACGTTCGCGAAAGGTGTGCGCATATGGCCGTCTCACAATCCAGCATTGCGAAAGAACTCGGGCTCGCGCGCATGACGGTGTCGCGCGCGTTGCGCGGTGAGAACGGCATCGCCGAAGAGACGCGCCAGCGGATCTTTGCGGCCGCCCGGGAGGCTGGATTGCCGTTGCCACCCTCACGCAAACAGGCGCACAACGCGGTGCTGCAGCATGTGATCTGCGCGGTGGGACTCGGTGGAGAGGAAACAAGTCATGCTGTGCGCATGTTGGACGGAATGCGGCGCGGAGTGCAGGAGTGCGCGTCCGAGTTGTTGCGTTGCGATTGGGTGGATATAGCGGTTGGAGTAACGGAATGGCCGGCGCCGGTGACGCGGCGGCAGGTTGACGGCGTGCTGCTGGTGGGAAGCGACGAGCGCGGGACAACCTGCCAGACCCCCTGTCCAGTCCCGCAGGTCTACCTGTTCCAAGGCCCGCCGCACGCCGACAGGGTTGCGGTGGACGATTTCGGCGGCGGTCTCCTGTTGGGTGCGCATCTGGCGGCCATGGGCCACCGGCAGATCGCCTTCATCGGTCCAGATACCCGGATTGCCCATGCGCGCCTGGCTGGCATACGCACGGGTCTTGAGAATGCGTGCCGCGCCCGGGCGCAGCTGTTCGATCGCGCGCCACTGACTCCCGTCGTCATTTTGCGCGCGGCGCGAGGCGGCCAGGAACCGGAGTTCATGGAGCTGCTGCTTGCCGGCGAAACGAACCCGGCTGCCATCCGCCGCCGGTTCACGGCCATCGCCTGCTACAACGACTGGTTTGCCGTCCACGCGATCAAGTACCTGACCGCCAGGGGCCTGCGCGTGCCGGAGGATCTGAGCATCACCGGTTTCGACAACGTCACGCCCCACTGGTACGACGGCCCGAAACTGACCACCTGCGCCGTCCCGCTCGAAGAGATCGGCGCCGAAGCCGCCCGCTTTCTCTATTGGCGCATCGAGCACCCCAACGCCACCCGCCGCACGCTGATGCTGGAGACGGAGTTGGTG
>JBAXVM010000223.1:0-5046 GCA_037129105.1 bacterium | reverse complement strand
TTTTTCCGCAGATTACGCAGATTAACGCAGATGGATGCGGCAGCCGGCAAACTCTCAATCTGCGTTAATCTGCGTAATCTGCGGCCAACCATGAATTGTCTGCCACCGTTGGATGTCATATGGCTTGTGGCACATGCGCGAGAAGCTATTTACGGATAGGTTCTTAGAGTAATGTAGGAAATAGTGTAGCCGCAGAAAACTTTGTTGCAACAGGAACCTGCGGCTACGCTATTACTGTACTTACGCTATCTTCTTGGAGGCAAGCTGACCGCCCCGCTTTGGCACGAACGAACACGGGGTTATCTTAAAATTCACCGCGCGGGCGGCTGGCGTTTGACGGCATCCGCCATCCGGAACGGATGGCGCTCCATCACGGCATCCACTGCCCACGGCATCCACCGCAACCCCCACTTCATCCAGCGCACCTCGCCGATCGGGATCTCAAGCCGGTCGACGGCCAGACCGCACACGATCTTCTCCGCCACGTCCGCCGCCGACATCTTGCTCACCGTCGAGTCCGACACCATGGGCGTATCCACCATAGGCGGCTGCACTTCCACCACGCGCACCGCCGTGCCGCGCAGCTGGCGCCGCAACACCCGCGTGAAGGCGTGCAGTCCCGACTTGGCGGCCGAATATCCCGGCGTAGCCGGGGACGGTGCCAGCGCCAGGCCGGAGGTGACGTTGACGATCGCCGCCTCCGGACGCGACAGCAGTTGTGGCAGAAACTGGTTGGTCAGCCGCAGCGGTCCCAGCAGGTTGGTTTCGATCTCCCGTTCCGCCTGCGCCAGCCAATGCGTCGCATGCAGCACGCTGTAGGCATCTGCCACGCCGGCATTGTTTACCAGCATATCAATGCCGCCCCAGGCCTGCTGCAGCTGGCGGTCCAGCGCGGCGATCTCTTCCAGCTGGCGCACATCACAGACCTGGCTCCGCAGCAGCGGCACACGCCGGACCGCATCCTGCAGCTTGTCCGCACTCCGGCCGCAGATCGCCACGCGGCAACCGCGCACCACCAGCGCCTCTGCCAGCGCCAGGCCGATGCCCGAGCCACCGCCCGTTATAAGGATCCGCTTGTCTGTCAGAGTCATGCTGTCGCCCCATCCCGCAGGCGGCAGGCCACGCGCCGCAGGCGCGTGCAGACGCAGGCGCGGCCCAGCAGGACCAGCATTTCGAACAGGCCGGGGCCGTCGCTGAGTCCGGAGACTGCCACACGCACCGGGTGCACCATGCCGCCCAGCCCCACGCCGCGCTCCTCACCCATGGCGCGCAGCGCCGCCTCGGTGGAGGCGTGGTCAAATTCCGGCAGGGCCTCGAAGCGCGCCACCACCGCGTCCAGCAGTTCCGGTACACCCGCAGGCTTGAGGCGCTTCTCCTCGGATTTGGCGTCGAAGGGGTAATCTTCGTGGAAAAAATACGCACAGTTGCCCGGAATCTCGGCGTAAAACTTGGTGCGCGGCTGCACCTGGGCCAGAATGGGGGCGATCTCGCTGTCGGACATCTGCTGCACGGCTTGCGCAACGGCGGCCTGGATTTCCGCGCTTGCCTCCGGCTCACCAGCCACAGGTTGTGACCGTTGACCTGCCTGCGCCACCTGCTGGCGGAACGCGGCCTGGAAATCCGCCGGCGACAGCCGGCGGATATACTCACCGTTCATCCAGGTCAGCTTCTTGTGGTCGAACCGTGCCGCGCTGGACTTACAGCGGTCCAGCGTGAAGGCGGCAACCATCTCGTCGCGCGTCATCAATTCGCGGTCCTCGCCCGGGGCCCAGCCCAGCAGCGCCAGGAAGTTGAAGAGGGCCTCGGGCAGGAAGCCCTGATCCCGGAACTCACCCACAAACGCCGCACCATCCCGCTTGGAGTACGGCTTGCCCATGGCGTTAACAATCATAGGGAGGTGCGCATACTGCGGCGGCTCGGCGCCCAGGGCGCGAAAGATCTGGATATGCTTGAAGGTGTTCTCCACATGGTCGTCACCACGGATGATGTGGGTAATGCGCATATCGATATCATCGATCACGTTCGCCAGGTGAAAGACGGGATTGCCATCGGAACGCACAATCACAAAGTCCTGGGTATCCTCGGCCTTCTTGCGGATGGTCCCCTTGACCAGATCCGTATACTCCACGCGCCCCTCCTTGGGCATGCGAAAGACGATGCACTCGCCCTTCCCTTCCTTGTTCTCCCGGAACGCGTGGCCCTGTCGCACAAGCTCCTCGGCCGCAGCCAGATGGCGCTCGCGCTGGGCGGACTGGTAGACCGGATCCTCGTCGTAAGACAAGCCCAACCACGCCATGACGTCAAGCAGCGTGCGGATCGCCTCCGGCGTGGAGCGCTCCCGGTCCGTGTCCTCCACGCGCAGCAGAAAGGCGCCGCCGGCATGTCGCGCAAAGAGCCAGTTGAAGATCGCGGCACGAATGTTGCCAATATGCACGTTGCCGGTGGGGCTGGGTGCAAAACGAACACGAATGGACATAATGGGCCTTGCGGGTTGGTGGCTGCTTGCTGGCCGAAGCGTCAGGCCGCCAGGCAGCGAATTTTCTCTGCGATTTCTCTGATCCGGGACGAGGTCGCAAGTCTCCACTGTCGCGCGGCAGGTGTCAAGCGCAAGCCCAAGCGGACAAACGGTTTTTAATTTGGAACTCAGCCAACCGCGCGGCTGCGCCGCGAACAAACACAGGGGTAACTTAAAATTCTCCGCGCCGTGGAACGTGTCTTTGCCGCCAAAGAACACAAAGAAACACAAAGATCACCGCATATTTTCAACCCGCGTCTTTGCGATCTTTGTGTTCTTTTGCGGCCAAGCATAGCCATGCGCCGCCAATTCAAGTTATAGGTAAGGACCCAGCGCGGCGCAGCCGCAACCAACGTTTACCTCTTTTGTCTCGCGCAAAGGCGCGGGGGCGCTGCTGCGGGGGCATGGTCTTTTCCTGAAGCCACCCTTTCACGGAGTTTCCACCGCGAAGGACGCGAAGGACGCGAAGGTGGCGGTCGGAAGGACGAGACTTTCGTTTCATGATGCAAAGTTTCTTGCACATACCGAGATAACATATGAAATGAGCGAGGGTGACGGCAAAGCTCCGCCATGACGGGGTAGCCAAGGCAGTCCGCCGACAAAGGAAACGGCTTGTTCGGCTTTTATTTCTTCACGGGTGGTCCGGTGACCAACCGGATCGCCTCGCCTGGATTCATGTGTAGGCGCTCCATGGTTTCGGGAAGCGGTTGAAAGGCAAAAGACCGGCGCATCAGGGCATGTGCGGTATTGGTGAGCAACGCCAGCGCACCAACGATGTTGGTGTTGCGAGAGCGGATGCGATCCTCGCCCAGGATCGCATCGCGATGCCAGTGATTACCGATTTCCGTACCGTTCCAATGGCCGCGAACAATACCCAGCCATTGCTCGTGCGTTCGCTCCGTAGGCAGCATGCTGGAGATGAAGTAGCGTTCCAGCTTGGATTCTTTACCGCTGGTCTTGTAGAGGAATCGACCGGTGACGGTCAGCAACGTCCGGCAGTAAGGGATTCCGGCTTCACGCGGTTCCAATATTTGGACGCTGATTTGACGCGTTTCGATACGTCCTCGGACATATTCGGTGAGGGTAAAAAAGGGGTGCGGTCGCGCCGCGACTGCGCGAGTTCATACAACGCGGGTTGGTTTCCTTTGACTTGGAGCACATACTCGCCGTTCTGATCGACAACCAGACGCGCGGTCTTTTTCTGTGCGTGCAACGGATCGCCGGTAAGGACGCTGCCTTGCAGATCTCCCATTTCGGCAATCGTACGTTGAGCGGTTTTGATTTCGCCCTGGTTTTTCTTCATGCGCAGTGGGGCCGTGGTGATGGCCACCCCCGTAGCGGCATCGTTGATATTCAGCGTACCGATGATTTCACGAATCATCTTGCCATCCATAGCCAGGCAGGGCGGCAGAGTGCCCGCACGGGCACGGAACCAAACATTCAGTGTGGCCGCCAATGCTTCGAGATCGATGGTGCGGAGCAACTTGTAATAGACCATGTAGTCGGGCGCGCGGTACAGGCTGGTGACAGGATCGATGGGTAGCCCCAACAGCTCGCGATGCTTCGGATGCAACGACTTGCCATAGCGTTCGATGGAGGCAATGGTGTTGCGTCCGCACATCCGCGCCAGCACAACAATGGCCAAAACCGATCCGACACGAAATGGACACCACCGGTGTCGGGGATCGCGGACCTGATTCAGAGCGTCGAGCAGCGTGTTAACATCAGGTGCCAGCAGCGGCAGAACACGCTCGGGACTGTCAATGCGCGCGGGTTCGTCTTCCGGAGCCAACACCCGTGCGCGCAACCGCTCGCGCCATTCAGGATGCAACGGTTTCAACCACAGCTTCTTCGGGTGTTCGTTGTCCACAAAGTAGTCCTGGCAGTCGCGGCTGAACCCAGCGGTGAAACCGCACGGCGTCCACCCAGCTGCGCGGTAGCACGTACCGGCGTGAGCTTCCGGATCCGTAAACGTTTCCCCCAGTTTCGGCGCATAATGGAAACGCAACCGCCACATCTCCGGCAGCACGCGGACGGCGGCACCCAGAGATTGCGAAGCTAAATTGGGCTCGCGGGTCGCGTTGGGCACCAGAAAACGGCGATTTTGCACGATCAATTTCAGGCGTTCCGCGCGTTTCGCGGCGTCCCAGCCAATTGCCTGGTCTCGTTCCTTCAACCGCCGGGCCGCTGGTCCCCACGCCAATAACGCCACCCAACGGTCGTCCCGCACCACGGCCTGTCGCAAATAATGCCCCACCGCCTGCCCGGCGCCCAGCCAATGTTCATCGGCCAACATCCGGTCGAAACGTTTCACTTCTGCCGGTTCCACGACCGCCCGAACGTCCAATGCCTGCTTGTTTGTCATCGACCACACTCCTTTCGGCAACCGTAGCATGCGCGAAAGGGGCGTCCGTGTCCAGCACAAATGCATTCCCACGCCAAAAAGCGAAAGTTGGCGCTTCAGGAAAAGACCATGGCTGCGGGGGGGATGATGACAGAATCATTGTTGACAGAATCAAGAAGACATGGGG